>DASRYI010000228.1:0-1749 GCA_035687255.1 Candidatus Krumholzibacteriia bacterium
CATGGTCGATCTTGGCGACCCGCAGCATCCCCACGTGGAGAGCACCGCGTACCCGTTGCTCGCCCGGTCCCCGGCGTTTCACACGCCGGTCGACTGGGCGGGAGACACATTCTACGTGCGCACCGCGCTCGATGCCCCGCACGCACGCATTGTTGCCCTCGACCTTCGTGACCGGGAGGGTGCGACGCCACGTACCATTGTGCCCGAAGCATCCGATGTGATCGTCGACGCCGTCATCGCCGGCGGACGCCTGGTCGTGAACTATCTCTCCGATGTGCACAGCCGCGTGCGGCTGTTCGATCTGGACGGGACCGCGCACGGAGAAATCCCGCTCCCGGGGCTGGGAGCGGTCGGTTGGCCGCTGAGCTCGCGCGTATCGTCGCCGGAACTTTTCTTCTCGTTCCAGTCTTTCCTGGAGCCAACGTCGATCCTGTCCTGCAACGTGCGGACCGGGAAGGTTCATTCGGTGCGGCGCGGGCGCGCCGCATTCGATGCCAACCGGTATGAGACGCGCCAGGTGTTCTATCCGTCGAAAGACGGAACGCGCATTCCCATGTTCGTGACCGCACCCCGGGGAGTCGCTCTCGACGGCTCCCATCCCGTGTTCCTGACGGCGTACGGCGGCTACGGATCCACCATGCTGCCGGCCTATTCGGCGGATGTTCCGGTGTGGCTGGAACAGGGAGGAATCTACGCGCTGGCCAACATTCGTGGCGGCGGGGAGTACGGGGAGGCATGGCACCGGGCGGGCATGCTCGAACACAAGCAGACGTCCTTCGACGACTTCATTGCGGCGGCGGAATACCTGGTGAAAACCGGCTACACGCAACCGGGGCGAATTGCCGTCTACGGCCATTCCAACGGCGGGCTTCTCATCGGCGCCGTGCTCACACAGCGTCCCGACCTCTTCGGCGCGGCGGTGGCGAACGCGGGCCATTACGACATGCTGCGCTATCAGCGCTTCACCGCCGGCGCCGCCTGGGTCGCCGAGTACGGATCATCCGACGATTCCACCGCGTTCGACTATCTGCGTGCCTATTCACCGCTGCAGAATGTCCGCCCGGGAACCTGCTATCCGGCCACGCTGCTGCTCGCCGCGGATCACGATGACCGGGTGGTGCCGGCGCACGCCTACAAGTTCGCGGCGGCGTTGCAGGCCGCTCAGGCGTGCGATCATCCCGTGCTGCTGCGCGTCGCGGTCAACGCGAGTCACAACTACGCGTCGCAGTCCGAAATGATCGCCGAGCACGCCGACATGTTTGCGTTCATCCTTGCCAATCTGGCCCGCTGAACCGTCAGTTACCCGTTACAAACTCGATGTCCGCGGGGGGAAGACCCACGTCCACGGGACTCGCGGTAATCTGCGCACCCGTGGTCGCGTTGAACACCCGGATTCCGGGCAGCACCGGCGTATGGTCGGAAACAAATATGCGTCCGTCGGGCGAGAGCTCGGCGTCCTGCAGGGAATAGGTTCCGGGCGCGTACAGCGTGTCGATGGATGTGGGCGCTGAAAGATCGAATCCGATCAGCAGCGTGTTGAAGTTGGCGTCATTCACAATGGCCGCGCCGCGGTTGGCGTCGATGGCGACCACGTCCGATATGTCCCCACCCGCGGTGGCTTCACTGAGCACAATGCCGCTGGTAGTCAGCGTGTTGGGATCGATCAGTTCGATTCCGCCGTCCGCAATACCCCAGCGTCCCACGGTGGGAACCCATATCATCCCCGACGCATCGTTCCACACCATTTCT
>DASRYI010000229.1:0-2859 GCA_035687255.1 Candidatus Krumholzibacteriia bacterium
ACAATGTGCTGGCCGACCGCGTGATCGCCAACTCGGAGTCGACCAAACGCACGCTGCTGCAGAGCGCGCCCTGGCTCTCACCCAATCGGGTCGAGGTCGTGTACAAGGGCATCGATCCCGCGCCCTATCTCGTGGGCGCCGAAGACGGCCTGAAGCTGCGGCGTGAACTGGGCATCGACGCGAGCGACCTGGTGGTCGGATTTGTCGGGCAAATCATCGAGCGCAAGGGCATCCCCGATATCGTGGAAGCCATTCCGGGCGTGCTGCGCGAGATACCGCGCGCACGCTTTCTGTTCGTCGGGGAGGGAAAGCTCTCATCGTTTCTCGTCGAGCGCACGCGCGAACTCGGCGTGTCCGATCGTGTCGTCGTCGCCGGGTTCCGTCCCGATGTGGTACGCGTGATGAAGGCCATCGATGTGCTGGTACTGGCGTCGGTGGTGGAGGGGTTTGGTTACGTGCTGGCGGAGGCGATGGCGGCGGGCAAGCCCGTGGTGGCCACGCGTGCCAGCAGCATCCCCGAGATCGTGCGCGACGGAGAGACCGGTCTGCTGGTGGACATCCACCGCCCCGACCAGCTGGCGTCCGCCCTCACGGAAATTCTGCGCGATGCGCCGCGCGCGGCGGCCATGGGGCGGCGCGGCCGCCAGATCGTGCTGGAGAACTTCACCCTCGAGCGCATGGTGGAGCGCACCGAGGCCGTCTTTGCATCCCGCGTGAAGCCCCGGCGCGGCGTCCGCACCGCGTGAACGGGCCGCCCGCGACCATGGATTGCACCATGACGCGGCGCCGCATGAGATGTTAGCGTGTGTCCCGTCGGCCCAGGCCGCCCACCGGAGGTATACGAATGAAAATTCTGAATCCGATTGCGCGTGTTGCGCGGGGACTGGCCGTCCCGGCGCTGCTAGTGCTGGTTGCGACGCCCGCCCGCTCGCAATCGTCTTCTGCGCAGGACCTGTCGCAGCAGGCTGCGAATCCGATTGCCAACCTGATGAGTATTCCGTTCCAGTTGAACAATGACTTCGGCCTGGGCAACTACGACCGCACGGCCAACGTGCTGAATGTTCAGCCCGTGATCCCGCTCATGGGTGGAAAGCTGATCACACGCACGATTTTCCCGTTTGTGTGGATTCCGGACATCGGCTCCGAGAGCGGCACGTACTCTTCCGGACTTGCCGACATCAACTTCACGGCCTTCTATGTCCCCGGCGGTGGTTCGCTGACCTGGGGTGTGGGTCCCATCGTCGCCATGCCGTCGGGCGGCGCCGAACGCGGAAGCGAAAAGTGGAGCGTGGGACCGTCCGCGGTGGCGCTCAAGCAGAGCACCCTGTGGACGCTGGGAATCCTGGCCAACAATCTGTGGTCGATCGCCGGAAAGTCCGAGCGCGAGGATGTCAACAAGGGACTCATTCAGTACTTCATCGTTCGCCAGCTCGGCGACGGATGGTATGTGAACAGCGCACCCATCATCACGGTGAACTGGAAGGCCGAATCCGGGCAGAAGTGGGTGGTTCCGTTTGGCGCGGGTGGTGGAAAGCTGTTCTTCATGGGACGGCTGCCAGTGAACGTTCAATCGCAGGCCTACTATAATGTCGTCAAACCGGACATCGGCCCGGACTGGCAGCTGCGCTTCCAGATACAGGTGCTGCTCCCCGTGCCGGGGTCGAAGTGATGCAAGGCGCGCTTGACGCCATTCGGGCCCGCCCGTAGGCTCCAAAACCGAGGTTACGCACCATTTCCCGACAAGGAAGGCGCCATGGCTAGGACCAAAGTTGCGAAGAAGATCATTGATGAAGCCTCGCGCGTGAAGACCACCATTCTGGCCGGCAGGAAGCCCGCCATGAAGTTCCCGCTGCGCGCGCTCACCAATGTGAAGTACCAGCCCAAGGTGGGCTTCCTTGAACTCAAGGGGCGCATGAAAGAGCGCACCCTCACTGTCAACACCGTGAAGACCTTCGCGCAGACCCTGCGCATGATGGCGCTCTCCAAACAGCTCGTGGACACCGACGACATCGCCACCAAACGAGAGGCCTACTACGTTTCCAAAAACTGGGACGACGCACGCTTCGACGAACAGCCCGAAAGCGACACCGTGATGGACGACGTCGAGGCGCTGTTCGGTTTGAACCGCGAACAGCTCGGCTTCATCCCCGAGGAGAAGGGCGGCGAGATTGCCGGCAAGCTCGTTATTATTGATAAGGACCGCGACACCGGCAAGCCGCTGCGCATCGACTGCACCAAGTTTGGCAGCGGCGCGTACTCCATTCCCATTTCCGTGGAGTCACTCGAGTTCGAGACCGAGGCCAAATTCATTCTCGTCATCGAGACCGCCGGCATGTTCCAGCGCCTCGTGAAGCACAACTACTGGAAGACCGCCAACTGCATCCTCGTGTCCATGGGAGGTGTACCCACGCGGGCGTGCCGCCGCTTCATCCGCCGGTTGTCCGACGAGAAGAAGCTTCCCGTGTACGTGTTCGTCGACGGCGATCCCTACGGGATCTCGAACATCTATCGCACGTTGAAAGTTGGCAGCGGCAATGCCGCGCACCTCAACGAGTTCTTCTGCGTCCCCCAGGCACGCTTCCTCGGCATCACGCCGCAGGACATCGTGCAGTACAAACTGCCCACCCATCCTTTGAAAGACGTCGACGTCAAGCGCGCCAAAGACGCACTCAAGACCGACCCCTTCTTCCTCCACCACAAAGCCTGGCAGGACGCCCTCAACCAGCTCGTCAGCATGGGCGTCCGCGCGGAGCAACAGGCCCTCGCCAAACACGGACTGAACTATGTGATCGACAACTATCTCCCCGAGAAGTTGAAACACCCGGAGAGGTTTTTGCCGTAGTCGTAACCCAGGCCACC
>DASRYI010000230.1:0-13842 GCA_035687255.1 Candidatus Krumholzibacteriia bacterium
GCCCGCCGAGATCGAAGCGGCCGCGATGCTGGTCGCGGAGGCCGGGCGCCGGATTCCGTTCGTGATCCAGCCGGAGAGCGGCGCACTCCTTGGCCGCCGCGCCTCGCGCGAAAGCCGGACCGCCCTGCTCGACATCGTGGAGGCGGGCGCGCGCGCGGCCAGCCGGCACCTGGATGTAGTGCGCATCATTCCCCAGATTCACAAGGTGCTCGAGGTTCGATGAATCCCGATTTTCTGACCGGCGCGGTGGGACTGGCGGCGTTTCTGTTCTCGGTGATCGTCCACGAGAACGCGCACGGACTGGCAGCCGAACACTTCGGCGATACCACCGCGCGCGACATGGGACGCATCACCATGAATCCGATTCCGCACATCGACCCGGTGGGAAGCGTGTTGCTGCCGCTGGCATCGTTTCTTTCCGGTGTGCCCTTCCTGGGCTGGGCCAAACCCGTGCCCGTGAATTCCTCCAACCTGCGCAATCCGGTGGTTCACAATGCGTACGTCGCCGCCGCCGGTCCTGCGTCCAACTTTCTGCTCGCGCTGATCTGTTCGCTTCTGTGGATCGTGGTGGGTGTGGCGTACAAGCACTTTCCCGGGCTTGCCGTCAACGGGGAGCGCTCTCTGCTGTTCTTCAACACGCTCTTCAGCAGCATGATCACCGTGAACTGCGTACTCGCGCTTTTCAATCTCATGCCCATTCCGCCGCTCGACGGCCACTGGATACTCATGCGCTATCTCCCGCCCGGTCCGCGCGAAGCGCTGGCCTCGGTGGGGCGCTGGGGATTCCTGGTGTTGATTCTGCTGCTGTGGACGGGCGTGCTCTGGCGCATTCTCGGTCCCGCCCTGCATGTGGCGGTTTCCCTCTATTACACACTGGTGACCGGCATGGTGCGCGCCCTCTAGAGAAAGAAAAGCCCTTCCGCGTTTCCACGGAAGGGCTCTTCGTGCGCACCTGCTCGAGGTTTTTTATTCGAAGCCGGGAGCAGGAACCTTGCCCGACCCGTCGTCAATCACCTCGCGCGTCTCGACGACGACGGACGTGAAGCGGCTTTCTTTGCCGTTGGCGTTGACCGCGGTCACGCGGTACTCATACTGCCCCGGTGCCTTCGTCGAGTTGTCCGAGAACTTCGTTGACTCGACCCGGTTCGGGTTGAGCTGCTGGGGCTTCCCGTATGTGGCCGCACGACGGTACACGTTGTAGCCGACGATGTCGGGCTGCGAGCTTTCATCCCACGACAGACTCACATGGCCGTTGGCCGTGGCCACCGCGGCCACGTTGGTGGGCGGAAGCACGGGCTGGTCCGTCGATGTGACGGGGGCGCTGATGTCCTGCGTGCATCCGAAGCAGATCACACTGATAATGAGCGCCAGCGCCAACGCTCCATACTTGCGAAACGCCATAACTCTTCCTCCTGAACAACACCACGGGGGCGTCGATTCCTACTTGTGCCTTTTGATTGCTCTTGGCTGCGGAGCAGTGCGGTGGACTCAAGCAATGCAGATGCATTAGCGGCGACTGCCCCGCAGCACGGTCGGTTGCATCAGCAACCGACGTACCAAGCCCGCAAAGTGCGCATGAGGACGCCAAGTTCGTGGTTGGGGCGGGAAGGGTAGTTTGCGCCGGGGCGCCGCGTTCATCCTGGTTCGTCCGCATGCGGTCGCGTTGGGGTGCGGCATCGTTTCAGAATGAGAAAACGCATTGCAAAGCGGCGGCGGCCCGCTCGCCGCGGGCGGAGCACGCCGTGCCGGCGCCCCCCGCCCAGGCGACAAACCCCCTTGACCTGTCACGAGTTATGGAGCAGAATGCCTGCAAATAACCCAGCTGTTCGTCCCCCGGACCTGAGGTCCCTCGAACACGCCCGCAAGGGAGGCTATCGATGACCAAAGCCGAAATTGTCGAAGACATCGCCAGCAAGACGGGCCTTACCAAGAAGGACGTTGCTACCGCGATGGACATGTTCCTGGAGTCCATTTCCAAGGCGCTTGCCGAGGGCAAGCATTACGAAATCCGCGGATTCGGGACATTCAAGGTGAAGAATCGCAAGTCGCGCATGGCGCGGAATCCCCGCACCGGAGATGCGGTGCCGGTACCCGATCGCAAGGTGCCGGTGTTCAAAGTATCGAAAGAACTGAAGGACCTCGTCGCCAACGCGTAGTTCGGTCCCCAGGGTAGCAGCGAGCGGCGTGACGCCCGCACACGGGCGTCCGCCGGCTGGCACATCATGACGACATCCCCTCATTTCATCGATCTGCGCAGCGACACCGTCACGCGTCCGACGCCGGGCATGCGCCGCGCCATGGCGGAGGCGGAAGTCGGCGACGATGTGTTCGGTGACGATCCCACCGTCATTGCGCTGGAGCAGCGCGTGGCATCGCTTCTGGGGAAAGAGGCCGCCCTGTTCGTTCCCTCCGGGACGATGGGAAACTTCCTCGGACTGGCCTCCACGTCGGAACGCGGCGACGAAGTCATTCTCGACCGCAACTGCCATATCATGAACTACGAAGTCTCGTCGGCGGCCGCGCTGCACGGACTTCAGCTCAACGCGCTCGATGGCGACCGCGGCATGTTGACGGCCGCGCAGATCGAGCCCCACATCAAGAAGGAATCCCTGCACACTCCGGGAACGCGTATTGTCGCGATGGAGAACACGCACAACCGCTGCGGCGGCCGCGTGTATCCGTTGGACGAAATGAAGCGCGTGAGCGCACTGGCGCGAAAACACGGCGTGAGTGTTCACCTGGACGGCGCGCGTCTGTGCAATGCGCACGTTGCGAGCGGCGTGCCGCTGGTTGAATACGCGGCCTGCGCGGACACCGTGAGCATGTGTTTCTCCAAGGGGTTGGGAGCGCCGGTGGGATCGGCGCTGGTTTCACGGCGCGACGTCATTGACCGCGCCCGCCGCCTGCGCAAACGCCTGGGCGGCGGCATGCGCCAGGTGGGGATTCTGGCGGCGGCGGCGTTGTACGCGCTGGACAACCACATCGGACGCATGCGCGAGGATCACGACCACGCCCTGCAGCTCGCATCCCACCTGGAGAAGATGCCGGGTGTGTCCCTGACCTTTCCGGTCGAGACCAACATCGTGGTGGCGACCGTCGACGCCAGGCACTGGACCGTCGAGGCCATTCTGGGCGCGTTGCGCGACCGGGGCGTGCTCGCGGTTGCGTTCGGCGCCGACCGCATTCGCATGGTGACCCACCTCGACGTTTCCTCCGACGATATCGAGAGAGCGGGAGAAGTACTGTCGTCGCTCGCGGCGACGCACGCCGGATGACAACTCCGGGTTCGCTCACCCTCGTCGCGACGCCCATCGGCAACCTGGGCGACATCACGTTGCGCGCCCTCGAAATCCTCAAGAGTGTCAATGTCATCCTCGCCGAAGACACGCGGCATTCGCGCCGTCTGCTGAACCACTACGCCATCGCCACGCCGCTGGTCGCGTATCACGATCACAACGAGGCGCGCGTGACGCCGTCACTGGTGGAACGCATGCAAAAGGGCGAGAAGATGGCGCTCATTACGGACGCGGGCACGCCGGGCATTTCCGATCCCGGCTTCTATCTGGTGCGGGCCGCGCTGGCAGCGGGCATTTCCGTGACGGCGGCGCCCGGCCCCAGCGCGTTGCTGGCGGCGCTCACGCTCTCGGGATTTCCGTGCGAGACGTTTGTGTTTGTCGGGTTCACCCCCAAGAAGCCCGGTGAGCTGGCGAAACTGGTGGAGACGCTGGCGGAAGAGCCGCGCACCACGGTGCTGTACGTGGCGCCGCACCAGCTGCGCAAGGTGATCGACGCCATCGCGGCGCGGTTGCCGGACCGGGAGATCGCCGTGGCCAGAGAACTCACCAAGCTCCACGAAGACGTGGTGCGGGGCACGGCGGCGGAACTCAAGATGAAGTTTGCACCCACCATGCCGCGCGGAGAATTCGTGCTGGTGGTGAAGGGAATCGGCTGGCGTCCCCGCTCCCGGCCGTCTGCTTGACGGCTCCCAGGCCCGATGCTAGGTTCGCACACCGTCATGGACAAACGCGCCATCCAACACAGCGCCCGCCGCGTGCTCGATCCGGTAGTCGGCGGGCTGGCGTCGTTCGGCGTATCCCCCATGCTGGTATCCGCCTTCGGGCTGGCCTTCAGCCTGTGGGGTGCGGTCGTGGTGGCGCGCGGTTCGCTGCTCGGCGGCGGAGTCTTTCTCCTGATTGCGGGACTGTGTGATGTGCTCGATGGCGACCTCGCCCGCCGTCTCAACCGCGCCAGCGCCTTCGGCGCGTTCATTGATTCGCTGCTCGATCGCGTCAGTGAGTTCGCCTACTTCGGCGGAATTCTGATGTACGTGCTGCGCCGTCCCAACGACGTTCCCACCTACGAACCCGTGGTCATTCTGATCGCCATGATGGGCTCGGTGCTGACCAGTTACGCGCGCGCGCGCGCGGAGGGGCTGGGCTACCAGTGCAAGGTCGGCGTGATGGAGCGGCCCGAACGCATCGGGTTGCTGGCGCTGGGTCTGATTGCGGGTTACCGATTCCTCATGGCGGTGATGATGCTGCTCGCGATCTCCACGCTGGTGACCGTGGTGCAGCGCATTCGCCACGTGCAACGCGCGTCCACCGGTCGCTGATCGATCCCCGGCGGTTACTTCATCGGCAGTACCACCCCGTCCACATCCTCCGGCGCACGCACGTCTGCCAGCGCAGCCAGCGTGGGTGCCACGTCGATCGTGCGCGCCGCTGCACTGCTGGCGCCGTGGGGCACTCCCGCGCCCATGAACACCAGGGGCACGTGCCGGTCGTAGTCATACGGGGAACCGTGGGTCGACGCGTCGATGTCGATCATGGTGCCTTCAGTGAGACGTACCATCACACCCGCCCGCCCGATCTCTGATTCGGCCGTGTTCAATGAAAAGAGCGGCAGCCGCGGCACCCGGTCCTTGCGGTAGGAGTTCCGGTAGAGCCGGAGATAGGCATCCGCGTCGCCGGTCCCCGAGAGCTGATCCGGCGTGTACACAGCAGCCACGAAATCGCGGCGCCGGAGAATGTCCGCCACGCGGCGCGCGCGCGAGTCGAGCCCGGTCGACCGGGTCGAGTCCGCCCCAATCTCGTTCATCACATTCTCGATTTCATCCGCGGTGAGCACCCGGCCGGGCAGCCCGATCTGCCGCCGATACGCCGGCACCTCGGGGAAGCCATGATCGGCCGACAACGCGACCGTGTAGTTGCCTGCACCCACTTTCTCATCCAGATCGGTGAAGAACGCGCCCAGCGCCGCGTCCAGACGCACGAGGGTATCGAACACCTCGAGGCTCATCGGCCCGTAGTAATGACTGTTGGAATCGACCATCGAGAGAACGATGGTGAGACAATCGGTGGCATTGCGCTGGCCCAGCGACATTGCTTCCACGCCGCGACGCGCCAGCAGCAGCGTCGCTTCATCGAGCGTTGGCGTCCACCCGAACCACCGGGCCAGCGTGGCCCGCTCGTCTTTCCTGAGGCCGTCACCGAGTTCGCGCGTGACCAGGTGGGGAAAGGTGGTGTGTGTCCGGTCGCCCTCGTAATTCGCGCTGTCGGGTCGCGCCAGGGACCGCAGCGGTGTGGGGACGCGGCATTCCCAGCGGCGCGACGAGTCGATCATGGCCGGGAGTACGCTGTCGTTGAATGCGGCCACCCAGGGCGGAACCGCGGCGCGATAGTACGACGATGTGACGTACTGGCCACCGCGGTACCAGTACACGTCCGCGGGCGTGTGAAACGCGTAGAGCAGCGACGAAATGTTGCCGCTGCCGACGGAAAGTGTTCGGGCCTCGGGATCGGCATGAATCGTCCATTCACAAATGCCATCCCGCAACACATTGCGGGGCGAGGCGCCGGTCAGCGTGGGGAAGCCGGGAATCGTGGTGGTCGTATCTTCGACCGCGTCGACCAGCTTCCGGTCGCGGCCAACAGGAACGTAGAATGCGGCGTCCACAATTCCGTGATGTGAGGGATAGGCGCCGGTTGCGAGCGTGACATGACCCGCGTGCGAGACCGTGATGGCATGATCGACCCATGCGTTGTCGAAACGAAAACCGGTGTCGCGCAGCCGGCGAAACCCACCGGTAAAGGCGGAATCATAGCGGTCAAGAGCGTCGGCACGCAGACCGTCGATGGCGATCAGAACGATGAGTTTGGGGTGTTGCGCGGCGCGTTTCTGGCAGGAGCCCGCGATCAGGATCGCAAGCAGCGCGGTGACGAGTGTCAGAACATGGAATCCGCGACGGGTTCTTACCATGGGTTTGTATGTGTTGGCGGTGCCGGAACGACTACGGTCCCTGCCCGTTCGTCCTGTCCTCCAATTGCTTGAGTACGTCACCCAGCCGCTTGAGTTCCTCTCCGTAGGCGGCCCAGTTACCCTCCCGTTGTGCGGCGACCGCGCGATCGTAATGGTCGAGAGCCTGGCGGGAGAGATCCTTCGCGTCGCCGCCGCCCGTCGGGACGGTGGATTGCCCGCCGCCGGCCGGGGTCGATTTCGCGGCCTCGACACCGCCGAATATCTGCGCCAGACATCCCTCCAGCGACTCATCCATCGCCACCTGGTTCTGGTAGGCGACCACGATACGCTTGAGTTCGGGAATCCTCCCGCCCTGGGCGCGCAGATACAGCGGCTGCACGTAGATCAGCGATTCTTCGATGGGGATCACCAGCAGGTGGCCGCGGATCACTTCGGAACCGCGCTGATCCCACAGTGAAATCTGCCGCGAAATCTCCGTGTCCTGGTTGATGCGGTTGACGATCTGCGTCGGCCCGAACACCAGGCTCTGTTTGGGAAGCCGGTAGACCACCAGTTCGCCGTAGTGTTTGCCGTCGTTGCGCACCACCATCCACGACGCCAGATTGTCCTTTCCGCGCGGCGTAAACGGCACCATGAAGATGAACTCCGCGTCCTTCTCGCCGGGCAGCCGCATCACAATGTGCCGGAGGAACGGATCGCGCGTGCCGCCCTCCTGCGTCGACGTCGGTTTTTGCCACTGGTCTTCCTGGTGATAGAACGTGGCGGGTTCGCTCATGTGATAGGTGGCGTACAGATCACTCTGCGCGCGAAACAGCGCCTCGGGATAGCGCAGGTGAGCACGCAGGTCCGCGGGCATCTCGTCCAGCGGGTGGAAGATGCCGGGGAATGCGCGCGCCAGCGTCTGCACGATGGGATCGCTGGGATCGGCGAGGTAGGCGGTGACGGATCCGTCGTAGGCGTCGATCACCACCTTGACGCTGTTGCGCAGATAGTTGGTGCCGTCGCGCAGCGGGCACGAATAGGGATAGCGACGGGTGCGCGTGTACCCGTCCATCATCCAGCGCAGCCGGCCGCTGTTGTCCACCACCAGGTAGGGGTCGGGATCGAACAGCAGGAAGGGCAACGCCTTCTGCGCGCGCACGCGGATGTTGCGATAGTACAGCGCGCGGCTCTGGTCGGTGATGTCACTGGAGAGCAGCACCTTCATGGAATGAAAGTACGCCGCAAACAGCGCGCGTCTTGCAAACGACCCCACCTGCACACCGCCGGTGCCCGCGTACGACGTGTACACGTTCTCCTCGCCGGAGGGAAAATCGAACTCGCGCTGTTTGGTGTTGGCGAACGCCCACGAGTCCGGCACCTCGCCGAAGTAGATCTCCGGGCGCGTGACCTTGAGCGACACACTCGACGTGGGCGGCAGGTCCTTGATGAAGAGCACCGGAAGTCCCTCGCTGGTTATCTCGTTGACCGGGCCCAGTGTGAGGCCCATGCCATGCGTGAAGGTGAGGCGTTCATTGATGAACGTGCGCGTCGGCAGCGAGGCGACGTTGAGCTCGCGCGGCGAGAGCAGCACCTGCCGGTAGCGGCCGTCGATCACATAGCGGTCGTCGTCGACGGAGAGAAAATCGTAGTAGGTGCGGATTTCCTGCAACTGGCCGAAGGTCTGCAGCAGGGGATCGCGGTCCCACAGACGGATATTATTGATGGTGGCCGCGTTGTTGCGGATGTCCGCTTCACTCAGCTGCGCCTCGCCCGTGAGGTCGCGTGTGGTCACGCTGTCCAGACCCCACGCGCGGCGCGTGGCGACGATGTGGCGCTCCAGTTGCGGTGCTTCCCTGGCCAGCTCATTGGGCGAGACCACGAAGCGGTTGATCATGGCCGGATAGATGCCCGCCACCAGCCACGAGGTCGCGATGTAGGCGCCCAGCGATATCAGCACCGACCGCACCAGCGTGGCCCGGCGTGCGCTCCACAGCACGTAGCCGGCGGCGACCAGCGCCACCAGCGACGCCAGCCGCAGGCCCAGCAGTTTGCCGTGGAGATCGGCGTAACTCGCGCCCACCAGCGGACCGGTGGTCGACTGCAGGAGGTCCGGCAGGCGGACAAAGTGAATGCGCAGCGCCGTCAGCACGAAGAGCACCGCGACCAGCGACGCCATGTGCCACTGCGCCCCGGATTCGACGATCACGCGGCGCTGGACGGGAGAAATCTCGCCACGCAGCGCGTACGTGACCACGCTGGCGATCAGCGACAGCACGGCGAGGACGGTGAGGAGTCGCAGCGTGGTCACGACCAGTGGGAGCGTGAACACGTAGTACGCAATGTCGCGGCCGAACACCGGGTCCACCGTGCCGAACGGTGTCTGATGAACGAACCGCAGCACGTCCATCCATGACGTCATCGACGCCAGCCCGGTGAAGAACGCCACCACCAGCGCGGCAGGCAGGGCGGCGCGGCGCACGATCCACGTCAGCGCCACCGCGCCCGCGGTCCGGATGTTGACGACATCGGGATGCGATGTCGAACCCCGCAGCGCGATGCGCAGGTTGGCGTACACGACCAGGAACGCAAACGCACCCACTCCGAAGAGAAGCAGGGTTCGTGTGACGAGGCCGGTGGTGAAGATGCGTTGATAGCCGATCGACTGAAACCACATCTGATCGACGGCGAGCCCGATCAGCGACGGCACGGAGAACAGAAGAAAGACGACGATGATGCCGTAACGGATGGCAGGCGGCAGCCGGAACCCTTTGTCCGTACGGTGGCGCGGGCTCATATCGCGAGTCCTTCCACGATACGCGCGTGCGTGTCATCAACGCTCGCGGTACCGTCGATGCGCAGCACCCGCCCGAAGCGGCTCGCATAGAGCGGGAGCAGCGCCTCGTAGTTGCGCGCGATCGTCTCCAGGTGGGACTTCGTCTCGTAGATCGATGTCGCGGCGCCGCGGGACCCCACGCGCGCCAGGCACACATCGACGGGGACGGCGATAAAGACCGTTACATCTGGAACCGCACATCCGTAGTTCACATCAACCACCCATTCTCCCGACACATCCGGGTCGAGCGTCTGATAGGCCATGGACGAAAGCAGATAGCGGTCGCACACCACGTGCTCCCCGGAGTCGAGGTGCGACTGGATGCTCCGGCTGTGCGCCAGGCGGTCGGCGGCGAACAGCAGTCCCATGGAGTGCTCACCCGGGCGGTAGGGCCCGCCGTCGGGGCCGGCCTCGCGGCCGGTCAGCAGGCGACGGATGAATGTTCCAATGGGCTCTGAAGTTGGCTCATTCGTGAGGAAACTTGGCGTCCCCCGGCGCGTAAAATGAGCCTGGAGCTTGGCGGCCTGCGTTGTGGTTCCCGCGCCGTCGAGACCTTCGAACACAATAAAACGGGAGTTGTTTAAGGGCATGATTGGCGATCCCACCCAACGGGGCGGGAGCTGGAGTCTACCAGCCAGCCCGCGCCGGGAAAAGGTCGAGTTGCCCGCCCTCTTCGATCCATATTATATTTCGGCCGCTTAGCAGGATGTCGCTCCGCGCGAGGGTCGCGACGGGTGGTCATCTGTACCGCGCCGACAATCTGGAATGCATGTTGCACATGTCGACCTCCACGCCATTTGGCACGTTGAATCTCCAGTTTCGGGAGGCTTGAATTGAAGCGCTTCACACCCCGCCACCTCGTCATTGCTCTTTCTTTCCTTACGTTGTTCGCGATTTCCGTGGCTACCTTCGCGCAGAGCGACAGCAAGTCATCGGACCAGCCGCAGCAGCGCACGGACGTCTATCACGACCTGGAGATTTTCACGAAGATTCTGGAGAAGGTGTCTCAGAACTACGTGGTTGAGGTCGATACCCACAAGCTCATGAAGAAGGCCATCGACGGCATGCTGTCGGACCTCGATCCGCACAGCCAGTATCTCGACGGCCTCGAATACGAAGATCTGATGGTGTCCACGCGCGGCGAATTCGGCGGCCTGGGCATGCTGATTTCGTTCCGTGACAACTATCCCACCGTAATGTCGCCCATCGACGGAACGCCCGCGTCGCGCGCGGGGATTCGCGGCGGCGACCAGATTATCGAGATCGAAGGACAGTCGACGGCGGGCTGGACGGTCGACAAGGCCGTGGGCATGTTGCGCGGCGACCCGGGCACCAAGGTGAAGTTCCGCATCCGTCATCCGGGGCAGAACGACGCCACCGAATACGCGCTGGTGCGCGAGATCATCAACGTTTCCAGCGTGCCCTATCACGGCATGCTCAAGGACGGCGTGGGATACATCCGCGTGTCCAACTTTGCGCAGAAGACCGCGCCCGAGATGGAAGACGCGCTGGAAGAACTGGAAGGCAAGGGCATGCGCGCCCTGGTCCTCGACTTCCGCGCCAATCCGGGTGGTCTCCTGCAGACGGCGACCGAGGTGAGCGAGCTCTTCCTCGAGAAGGACAAGCTGATCGTCTATACCAAGGGCCGGCTGGCCAGCTCGAACCGGAAATACTATTCGTCGAACAAGAACATCCACACGGGATATCCGATCGTCGTCATGATCAACGGCAGCAGTGCCAGCGCTTCGGAAATCTTCACGGGCGCGATGCAGGACTGGGATGCCGCCTTCGTGGTGGGCCAGACCTCGTACGGCAAGGGCACCGTGCAGACCGTCTTCAAGCTGTCCGACACCGAAGCGGTGAAGCTGACGACGGCCAAGTACTACACGCCCAGCGGCCGCAGCATCCACAAGGATGAGAACGATCATCCCCACGAGGACAACCAGGTGGCGATGAACGACGGCGGCGGCGACGTCGACGACTCGGCGCCCGACGCCCCCGAACAGAAGTCCGACGCCAAGACCAACGAACTCAAAGGCGTCAAGGATGCCAAGGAGAAGCCGGTTTATTACACCTCCAGCGGCCGCGTGGTTTACGGGGGCGGGGGCATCACGCCCGACCTCGAGTTCACGCCGCGCGAATACACGGACCTGCAGCGCCGCCTGGAGCGGGATTACCTGGGCTTCTCATTTGCTCTGGACTACCTGAAGTCGCACACCGTGACGGAAGACTTCAAGACCACCGACGCGGTGCTGAAAGACTTCTACAAGTTCATGGATGCGAAGAAGTTCGAATACAAGAAGGAAGACCTGACGGACGAGAACGTCGACTACATCCGCACCATGATTGCGCGTGAGATCGTGAACGCGAAGTTCGGGCGCAACGCGATGTACAAGGTGGTCGTCGATTCCGATCCGGAAGTCAACGAAGTGCTCCAGATCCTCGACAAGCACCCGACCCTCAAGTCTCTGTTTGCCTACGGGGAAGAGGAGAAAGGCGCCGTCAAGAAGGCCGAGAAATCGGACAAGACCGATAAATCGGACGCCAAGTCGGTGCAGAAGAACTAACATCCGCCCCCTGGGTCACGACATGCAAAAGGTAGTCGTCCTCTGCGACTTCGACGGCACCGTGGCGGAGAAAGACGTGGGCGACCTGCTCTTTCGCCGCTTCGGTGGGCCGGGCGCCCATGACGCCGCCCGGGAGTGGGTCCGGGGGGAAATCACATCCCGTGAATGCCTGGAACGGCAGGCGGCGGCGTCCCGCTGCAGCGAGGACGAATTGCGCTCCTTCGCTCACGCCTGCCGGCTCGACCCCTATTTCCGCGACTTTCATGATTTCGCGCGCCGGCGCGGCATCGAAGTGGTGGTGCTGAGCGACGGCCTGGATTTCTACATCGAGCGCATGCTCTCCCGGCACGGGTGCGGCTCGCTTGCGTTCTTCTCCAACCGTGTGCGTATCGACGGCCGTTCGATGCGTGTCGAGTTTCCGTGGTACAACCTGCGCGACTGCACCGACTGCGGCTGCTGCAAGACCCACCATCTGTTCCGCTACCGCCACCAGGGGTATTTCATCGTCTACGTGGGCGACGGTCTCTCCGACCGCTGCCCGTCGGAGAATGCCGACCTGGTGTTCGCCAAAGGCGAACTGCTCGAACACTGCCGCACCCGGCACATCAACTGCGTCGAGTTCAAAAATTTCCGGGATGTCGAGCGGGAAGTTCTGAGCCGGATCGTTCTGGAAGACAATCCGCACGGAGCGGTCTAGCGTCGCGCGGCGATAGCCGCCGTTTACCGCAGCGAGTCGGTGTGCATGATGGAATCCACGAGCGCGGGGTGTTCCTTCTTCCACTTCTTGAATCCGGCCCAGAACGTGGAGTCGTACTGCGTCGAATCGAACGTCAGTGACACCATGGCGCTCTTCGGGTTCAGCACCGGATTGTCGTTGGATCCATCCGGCAGGTTGTACTTCTTCTCATCCTTGTAGGTGTTGTAGCCCACTTCCGACATGAAGTAGTTCAGCTGGGTGGCGGTGATGTGTCCCTTGCGCACGAAGGCCGCCAGCTTGTCGGTGATCACCTGGCTGGTTTCCGGCTTCACCTTTCCCAGCCGCTCGCGTTCGTACAGCATGTAGAAGAGCTGGCGGATCTCCAGGATGTGGTTGTTGTCCAGACTGTCGGGCAGGATGGTAATGAACTGCTCGACCAGTTTGCTGCGCGCAGCGTCGCCGGTGACCTTGTTGTGGCAGGAAAGCGCCACGGTACCCGCGAGTACGGCGATGATCAGGATGAAAGCCAGGAGTCGTTGATTCAAGACAGGGTGGTCCTTCGCGAAGAATATTGTCGGTAGCGGGGTTGCCGTGCAAGTGGAACCCGCGCGCCGGGATCCGGCGTGACAAAATCGGGGCTGCCGCCATGGGCCGCCTCTCCTATATACTCACGCGGCGTGCCTCCCAAACAACTCGGCAACTACGAAGTCCTCGAGAAGATCGGGGCGGGTGGAATGGGCGAAGTGTACCGCGCCCGGGACGCCCGTCTGGGCCGTGAGGTTGCGCTCAAACTCCTTCCGGAACATTTCGCCGCCGACGCCGACCGGCTGGCCCGATTCGAGCGGGAGGCACGGCTGCTGGCCGCCCTCAACCACCCCGGCATCGGCGCCATCTACGGGCTGGAACAGGCCGAGGGGCAGCGCTTCCTCGTGCTCGAGCTGGTTCCCGGCGACGACCTGGCCACGCGCATTTCCCGGGGCGCCATCGCGCTGGATGAAGCACTGCCGATTGCGCGCGACATCGCCGAGGCGGTGGAGTTCGCCCACGAACAGGGTGTGGTGCACCGCGACCTCAAACCGGCCAACGTGAAGATCACGCCCGAGGGGCGCGTGAAGGTGCTCGACTTCGGTCTGGCCAAGGCCTTCGAGTCCGACGATCCGCGTGACCCGCGCCTGTCACAATCCCCGACGTTGCTCGCCAGTTCTCCCACGATCGCCGGCGTCATTCTGGGCACCGCCGCCTACATGAGCCCCGAACAGGCGCGGGGCAAAAATGTCGACAAGCGTGCCGACGTGTTTGCCTTCGGATGCCTGCTCTACGAAATGCTGACCGGCCATCAGGCGTTTGCAGGTGACACCATTTCGGACACGCTCGCGGCCGTCTTGAAAACGCAGCCGGACATGTCGCGGCTTCCGGCCGAGACGCCGCGCACGATTCGCGACCTGCTGGCACGCTGTCTGGAAAAAGACGCAAAGCTGCGCCTGCGCGACATGGGCGAGGCCCGC
>DASRYI010000231.1:0-8573 GCA_035687255.1 Candidatus Krumholzibacteriia bacterium
GCCACACCGCGCGCATGTGCATTCGCCTCGAGCACGGCGGCCAGGCGCAATCGCAACAGCTCCACGATCTGTGTCAGGTCGAGCGTGGGGGACGCGGGCTGCAGGCGCTCTGCCGCGCGGCTGCCGTTATCGAACGAAAGCCGTATGGCGATGGCGACCAGCACGTGCGCACGGGCATCAAGCACCCGTGCCAGCGAGCGCAATTCGCGCTCGATCACGGTCAGCAGGCGCTCGAGATTGGTTTCGGGGTCGTCGAGGTGCACGTTCGCCCTCACCGGCTCGTGGGGTGTGAGAGGCTGAAAGGGAGTGGCGAGTGCACCGCTGGCCTGCTGGTGAAAGCGGTGCGCCTCCGTGCCGAAGCGCGTGCGTATGCCGTTGGCGGGCAGTTCGAGAAATCCGCCCAGCGTAGTGATGCCGAGGCGTTCGAGCGTGTCACGTACCTCCGGTTCGAGTGCCAGGCGTGAAAGCCGCACGCGCGCGGACAGGGCCCGTTCCGAGCCGGGGGACTCGATCACGTGCACGCGCCGGTTGCCGTTCCTGGCGACGGCGTACGTGCCGATGGGGGTGTATCCCACGACGATTGACGACTCGAATCCGGAGCGCGTCATGTCGTCGCGTATCAGTTCGGCCCAGCGCACCAGCGACGGATACAGCAGTGAGAGTCCCGATGCACCCAGCCAGAACACGCCGGGTTCGTCGCGGGATGGTTCGACGTCGGGTGTATAGAAGCGCAGCGACGTGGTGAGCGACTCGATCGCAGTTTTGATTTCGGCCGCCGGTACCTCGCCCGCGCGCAGGCCGGACACCAGCGCAAGTGCGGCGGCGTAACGCAAGCCGGGAAGGATTCGGCTTGCGCGCGCCGCCTCGTTGGACCACAGGATGACGCCCTGCGCGGCATCGCGATCCACCACCGCCACCGGATGCTCACGCCACCCGGGCTGTCGCCGCAGCAACAGCTGCAGCGGGAGTTCGGGCAGGATCAGACAGGCGATGGGCACTCGCCACCGTCGGCTATTTCGGCGGTAGCGTCCGCACGAAGTTCACACCACGCTCGATCCATTGTTTGAGCGCGACGTCGTTGTTGAAACCGTCGCGGTCGACGTAGACGAAGCCACGCAACGGGTGACCGGTGAAATCCATGGGGCGTGTGTGGGGTTCACGCAGCGCACCCTCGTAAGCATCGGGACCCACGCGCACCACCAGGTTGTCTTCAATGACGCCACAGCACATGTTGCCCTCGAGCATGAAGGCCACGCCTCCGAACATGTGCCGCTCCGACAGCCCCGGGGTGTTCTGCATGGCGCTGCGGATCTGCATGGCGGTGACTTCGTTGAACGTCATGCATCCAACCTCCGCCGTGACCACATGAGTGCGGTCAGGAAGCGCCATCTGCGTTTGCGCAGGGGGGAATTCGCTGTGGCAAGGCGACGCGACAACGGGTCATTTCCGCGATAATCTTCGAATACGATCAATGGTATCCCTCCACTCCGCGGCACAGGCCGGAGTGACTCCAGCCCGGTCCGCGCCGTTTGTCCTTTACGATTTCGATATCCCATGTGAATTCGTCAAAACCGCTGCGCGTTACCGATGTGTCGCCGCGCAGCGAAATCAATGAGCCGATGGACGGCGCGTCGGTTGGCTTGCGGGTGAGGCACACCACGGCGCTGTGGTGCGTGTGCGCCAGTCCCGAGAGGCGGCTCTGCACGTTCATGCGCAGCGCCGGATCCTCGACGATGTCCATGATCACGAGCGTGAATGCACCCGAGCGCAGCAGATAATCCGCGGCGCGGGCTGCACGGATGGTGCTTTCGGCGCGCACGACCACCAGGGCGGCGAGGTCCACACCCGATGCCGCCACATCGGGGGGGTAGAAGCTCGACGTGCCACCCAGTATCCAGGCGGCGGGTTCGCCGCGCTGCTGGCACTGAAGGACGAGGGAGGTGGCGGCGGTCAGCGTGGCACTCGCCGCGGCACTCGATAGTTCCACCATCCGGCCCGTCAGGGTCTCCAGTGACCACGTGCGGGAGGAGGGAGTCCCGGCCGGGCCCTTGCGGATACCCGGCCGGGACAGCACGTTGGTCAGTGGTGCGGAGGAAGGAACTGGGAGGCTCATGGATCACCCATCGCCCTGCATTCGTTTTGGTGTTGGGGCGCCATCCGGCGCCGATCTCAAAGACCCCGGTAGTAAACAGACAATTGTCTTGTTTGGCAAGGGGCTTTATTTTGGGGGTCCGGAGGGCGGGTGGCACGAGGGATAGGGGGGTGGTATCCTGAATGAGCCGGACGAGTTCATGAGGATGAGGTTCGCCTCAAACGAAAGGATTTCGTCATGCTGGAACAACCGCAGATCGCCAAAGTCACCGCCCGTCCCGCCGCTGTCGTTCACATCACGGTTCCGCGCGAAAAGATCCGCGAGGTCATGGGTCCCGGCTACCATGAGTTGATGTCGACGTTGGCCGCACAGGGCGTGAAACCGGCCGGACCGTGGTTTTCGCACCACTTCACGATCGACCCGAAGGTTTTCGACTTCGAAATCGGCGTGCCCGTCGACGGACCGTTCGAACCCCGGGGGCGCGTGCGTGTGGGCGAGCTTCCGGCCGCCACCGTGGCGCGCACCGTGTATCGTGGTGGTTACGAGGGACTCCCCGGCGCATGGGGCGAGTTCGAAGCCTGGATCAAGCAGGAAGGGCTCAAACCCGCGGCCAGTCTCTGGGAAACGTACACACGTGGGCCGGAGTCGGGATCGGATGACAGCACGTGGGAGACCGAACTGACGCGTCCCCTGTCAGAAGGCGTATAATAGTTGCCTCCCCGGAGAGAAAGACCGTGATGACGGACAGCAGGGGGTGGCCGGACAAACAGGTGCCCGCCCGGTGAACCGACAACCACGAGGAGACAGCACATGAATCGCATCCGCCGCATCGCTGCCGTGCTCGGCATGGTGGTGCTTGGCGCCACCGCGTCCGCGCGTGGCGCTGCTCCGGGGGTGGACCGGTCGCAGGTCCCCACCGGTATTCTCTACGACCTCACGACACCCATCGCGCACATCGAGCGATTCGATGGGACATCCGCAGCGCCGTCCGCAAACCCGGGAGTATTACGGCAGGCTGCATTCGAGCTTCGTCGGGCGTCTTTCGAACCCGGCGCTGCGTTCCCATCCGATGAGACGCTTCGTGACCATGGTTCGCTCACGGTGCGCATCGGGATGATCGACATGCGCTACAACCGCATTACCGACGAGGCGAAGCAGTCGGGGGCGGCGCGCGTGGAAAACGGGCAACTGGTGCTGCCACCGGGTTCGGTGGAAACGCGCCGGGCATTTCTGGCGGCGCCGGTGCGCGGGTATACATACCGGGGCGGTGATGTGACCTTCGTGCTGGACTCGTCGGTATTCGTGGGACACACGCGCGCAGCGCGTGTCGAAATCGACTTCGGTGATGGCGCCGGGTATCGCGACGTGGCCTGGAACCAGCCTGTCGACGTCCACTATTCGATGCAGGGCGATCGCGTCGTGCACGTGCGCGCGAACGACGCGGTGGCGTCGTTTTCCTTCGAAGTGCGTGCGCTGACCACGCCGGCCCCCAACGACACCATTCCGCTGACGGGCACGCAGTCGTACAACGGCGGCACGGCAACGGGACGGGCGTTTGTCTACCTGTCCGACCAGCACACGCAGCTCACGCGCCCGGCGGTGGTGTTCGAAGGATTCGACATCGACAACACCATGAACTGGGACGAACTGTACGCGCTGCTCAACCAGCAGAACCTGGTGGAGGATCTGCGCACGCGCGGCTACGACATCGTGGTGCTGGATTTCACGGACGCCACCGACTACATCGAACGCAATGCGTTTGTCGCGGTGGACCTGCTGCACAAGGTGCAGGCGGCCACCGATTCCTGGGTGAATTACCCGCTGGTGGGACCGAGCATGGGTGGCCTGGTGGCGCGCTATGCGTTGTCGTGGATGGAGCAGAACAACGATCCCCACCGGGTGCGCAATCTCATCTGCTTCGACGTGCCCAACCGCGGCGCCGACATTCCGCTCGGCATCCAGTACTGGCTCAATTTCTTTTCCGGGAACTCCCCGGATGCGGCGTCTCTGCTGTCACGGCTGAATACACCGGGAGCGCGCGAGATGCTGATCTACCACTACACCACGCCGGCCGGTTCGACCGGCCAGGCGGATCCGCTGCGCGCCACCTTCGTGAACGGGCTGGCGGCGCTGGGCAACTATCCCACGCAGCCGCGCCGCGTGGCGCTCTCCAATGGAAGCGGTATCGGGGCCAATCAGGGGTTTGCGGCCGGTGCACAGATCATCCAGTACGTGTACAACATCCCCCTGATCGTGAACGTGAAAGGGAATGTGTGGGCTGTTCCCGACAACACCTCGACCAAGATCTTCGATGGCGCCAACCAGACGTTCGGTTCCGGGCCGACACAGATTGTGACGGTATCGGGGACGGCGCCGTGGGACAATGCGCCCGGCGGGTCGCGCGATTCCATGGCGCAGATGGACGCGGTGGTGCCGCCCGTCGGTGACATCATCGCGCTGTATCCGAGTCACTGCTTCATTCCGACGGTGAGCGCACTCGACATCAATACCCCGGATCCCTTCTACGACATCGCGGGTGACCCCGACCTGCTGGCGCATACGCCCTTTGCCAACATCTACGTGCCCGACGACAACCAGCCCCACGTCACCGTGACACCGGAGAATGCACCCTGGCTGCTGGACGAGATCGATCCCGCGTCGACCGCGGTCGGGCCGTCCGTGCACACACCGGCGTTTACGCTGCTGGGGGTGGCACCCAATCCCTTCGGGGAGCAGACCAGCGTGCGTTTCAATCTGGCGCGCAACTCGCGCGTGCATGTCGACGTATTCGATGTCGCGGGCCGGCGGGTGGCGACCCTGCTCGACGGCGTGCGGCCTGCGGGAACGGGAGATGTGCGCTGGGCGGGGCGCGATGCGCGGGGGCTTCGGGTGGCGGCGGGCGTGTACTTCGTCCGCGTGCAGGCGGTGGGTGAGACGCGCACGCAACGCATCGTGCTGGTTCGCTGATTCAATACGGAGGAGCTCCGCATGTCGCAGAGGGAAGTTCCCGCGGGATTCATCCCGCTGCGCTCGTATCACGAATATCCCGTTGAGGAAATGAAGGCCCGCAGCCGCGCGTTTGCGGACGAAATGCAGAGGCGGCGCACTGTGAGGCAGTTCAGCGACCGGCCGGTGCCACGTGAGGTCATCGAGGCGTGTGTGGAAGCGGCGGGTACCGCGCCCAGCGGCGCCCATCAGCAGCCGTGGCATTTCGTGGTGATCAGCGACGCGGCCACCAAGCGCGCAATCCGTGACGCCGCCGAAAAGGCGGAGGCGAAGTTCTACGCCAGCGCACCCGCCGACTGGCTGTCCGCGCTCGCCCCGCTGGGCACGGACGAACACAAACCCTATCTGGAGACCGCGCCGTACCTGATTGCCGTGTTTGCCGCGCGCTATGGCATCAACGCGGATGGTTCGCACCGCACGCACTACTACGTGATGGAATCGGTCGGCATCGCCACCGGCCTGTTGCTGGCGGCGTTGCATCACAGCGGCCTCGCCACGCTCACGCACACACCCAATCCGATGGCGTTTCTCTCCCGCATCCTGGGCCGGCCCCAGAACGAGCGTCCTGTGATGCTGGTGGTGGCCGGCTATCCGGCCGATAACGCGCGTGTGCCGGATATTCAGCGCAAGCCGCTCTCGGAGATCGCCACCTTCCGCTAGACGCGCCGCATGACCCACACGCCGCCGCTCGAACGCAAGCCCGCACGTTCCTACGTGCCGCTCGCCCTCATGGTGCTCTACCTGGTGGTGGTGCGCCTTACCATCGCCACGCGGCCTGACATGTTCCGCTCCGCTGCGCAGGCTGCGGTGTTTGCCTGGCCGATGCTGGGTGTGGTCGCGGTGGTCGGCGTTCTGGGCACGTGGATCATGCGGCGCACGCGGCGTTTTCCGGAAATGTGGGACGACGGCGTTTCCATCACGTGGCGCCTGTGGATTCCCGTCGCACTCGGCATTGCACTCGGCGCCGAGGCGATTGTCGTCGATCGCGTCACGCACTGGACCACGCTGGCCGCGCAGCAGATGCATCTGCCCTCGATTCACATCGAGGCGCCGGCGTCGTTCCTGATCTATCCCGGTGGCGCCGTCATCGTCACCATTCTGTACTATCTGCTGCTGGTGCCGCTGTTCCTGTGGATCTGCCGGGGACGGGGCTTCCCGGTCATCGCGGCGCTGGCCGCGCTCATCGAGCCCGCCACGCAGGATCTGAATCAACCCGGTGGTGTGGGGATTGCCTCCGCGGTGTTCGTATCCGACTACGCGATGAACCTGGGGCAGGTGTGGTTGTTCCGGCGTGCGGGCTTCGTGCCGGCGGTACTGCTGCGCGTGGCCTTCTACGCGGTGTGGCACATGCTGTGGCCCGCTCTCTCGTGAGGGAGCCGGTCTTGTCACGAAAGCATGTCTTCTGCCACAATGCATCCTTTCCCGATGGAGGATTTTGATGCGCAAGGAATTCGGCCAGGTCGAAGGGGACCTGCATCTCACAGACAGTCTCGCCCTGTACGGCATGTGCACGGGTGACATCGTGGTGGAGTCGGGCGGCGTGTTGCATCTGTACGGCATGTGCGCGGGAGACCTCTGCGTACAGCCGGGCGGCGCCATCGTGATCTACGGCATGTGCACGGGCACGGTCGTGAACTCCGGCGGGCGGCTGGAGATCTGCGGCATGGTGGTGGGCAACGTGGAGAAGAACGCCGGAACCACGACGGTACAACCCGGCGCACGCGTTGGCATGGAGCCATAGGGTGGAGTTCGCGTGAGCGAAACACACAGCGCCTGGCCGCGTGGGATGCCCGATGTCGGGCAGAGCGCGCGACGCTCGCGTGCCGTGACGGCGCGTGACATCGAGCGCTTCACCGACATCAGCGGTGATCGCAATCCGCTGCACTACGACGAGGCCGCCGCGCGCGCGACGCGTTTCGGAGGGATCGTGGTGCAGGGAGGCGTCATCAGCGCCATCCTGAATGCGGTGGTCGCCGAGGATCTCCCGGGCCCCGGTACGGTGTTCATGCAGGTGAACTGGAAGTTTCGCGCGCCGGTTCGTCCCGGGGACACCATCACCGGCGAAGTTACCGTGACCCGCGTGCGCGAGGACAAGCCCATTACCGAACTCGAGACGCGTGTGCTGCTGGCCGACGGTACCGTGGTGCTGGATGGCACGGCCGTGTGCTACACCTTCCCAATGCCACACACACCGCGCTGAGTCCTCCGGTGATGCAACGCCGGTTGACGCCCGCCCCGGCCTCACGCTAGCCTCATCGTCACCCGGTCGCGTTTCGATGTGTCAGGCCATTCGCGCGAACAGCGCGAGACACCGTCATGCAACATCTGAGCGAATTTCTGCATCTTTCTCCCGACGTGCTGCACAAGCTGCTGCTGTCGCTCGGCATCCTGCTGCTGGTTACCGTGGGCCGTCTGGCGCTGCAACTGGTGCTGCGCCGGCGCATCACCGATCGCCGCCATCGTTACCGGGCGCACCGCGCGCTGCTCTATGCCTACTCGGTGCTGCTGATCCTGCTGATCGGGCCCATCTGGATCGAAGGCATCAGCTCGCTCACCACGTTCCTGGGACTCGCGGGCGCCGGTATCGCGGTGGCCATGCACGACACCATCGCCAACATCGCGGGGTGGGTGTTCATCATCTCGCGCAAGCCGTTTCAGGTGGGGGACCGCATTCAGATCGGCTCGACTGCGGGCGACGTCGTCGACATCCGTATCTTTCAGTTCAGTCTGGTCGAGATCGGCAACTGGGTCGACGCCGACCAGAGCACGGGGCGAATCGTCCATGTTCCCAACAGCATGGTGCTGCGCGAGACGCTGGCCAACTATCAGGTGGGCTTCGAGTACATCTGGCACGAGATTCCGGTGTTGATCACCTTCGAGAGCGATTGGAAACACGCCAAGAAGCTGCTCGAGGACATCGCGGAAAAGTCGGCCTCGCCGTATTCCGAGGGCGTGCAGGAGCAACTCCACAAGGCGGAGGAAAAGTTTTTTCTCTCGTACGGCGAGATCACGCCGGTCGTGTACACCACGGTCAAGGACAGCGGCGTGCTGCTGACAGTGCGTTATCTGGTCAATCCCCGCGAGCGGCGCGCCAGCGAGCAGGAAATCTGGGAAGCGACACTGGATGCATTTGCGGCGGCCGAACGCATTGACCTTGCGTATCCCACCACGCGCTTCTACCGGACCGACGCGAATCTGTCGTGACCGGATGCCCGGACGGGCGTATACCGGTTCATGCACATCCCCTGAAAAAACATCTGCAACGAAGACGGGTCGGAGTGGTCCAACAGAACAGGAGCCCTCGGGCCCTGTGGCCCGGCCCCACAGTCCGAGTCCTCCCCTCGCAAGGAGTGATGATGCGCCGACTGTCGCTGGTTGTTCTGGGAATGCTGCTCACGATCGCCCTCGTCGCCGCCAGCGCGGTGTTGCCGGTTTCCAATGCGCGCGCGGACGAGGTTCCCTTCAAGTCACGCAC
>DASRYI010000232.1:0-12636 GCA_035687255.1 Candidatus Krumholzibacteriia bacterium
GAGCCGGTACACCTCGCGCCGCGCCTCCGTCAGCGCGGCGCAGCGCTCCTGGATGGCCAGCGTCGCCGAGGGAAGCATTCCCCGGATATTGAGGTTGAGGTTGACGCTCGGATGAGTGTCGTCGGCGTCTCCCCGCCGTACGACGCGGCGTCGATTCGCTTTCACTGTTTGCACTCCGTTCGTTGCCCGCAACGGATTCCCATGCATGTGGAACCGACGCGGAAGTCTCCCCCCATTTGACTCCCGGATGGCTTCTTCGTCACGAACTTTCTGTGCGGAATGAGCCTGGTGGCCGGACGAGATCCAGTCAGCGTCGTCTGGCGGACAAGGCCGCGCTACTCGAGCCGCGTGATGGCGCCGCGCATTGTTGATCGTCCCTGTCCGGTTTGCTACGATGCGACGCGTGAACGTGCCTGCCACCAAATATGTATCGGCTATCGTCGGTGCATTGCGCATCTACCTCCTCGCGATGGCAATCGGCCTTCTCACCGGCATGCTCGCTTCCGGATTTCACTACTGCCTGGACCGGGCCATCGAACTGCACGCCCGGATCGCATCGCTGCTTCCGGGCGGTACCATGAGCGCGGTCCTCGTGGCCGCGCTGCTGGGAGCCGTCATGGCGTTGGTCGCCGCCGTTCTGGTACGCCGTTTTGCGCCGGAGGCCGCGGGCAGCGGCGTTCAGGAAATCGAGGGAGCGCTGCATGGTATCCGCGACGTTCGCTGGAGACGCGTGATCCCCGTCAAGTTCGCGGGAGGTGTCCTGTCCATCGGGGCGGGCCTGTTCCTCGGCCGCGAAGGACCGACGATCCACATGGGCGGTTGTGTCGGCAGGATGATCGGCGAGACATCGAAGGTTCGCACCCATGTGATGAACACGCTCGTTGCCGCCGGAGCCGGGGCAGGGTTGAGTACCGCATTCAGCGCGCCCCTGGCTGGCGTCATGTTCGTGATCGAGGAGATGCGCGAGCGGTTCAACTACAGTTTCGTCTCGTTGCACGCGGTGATAATCGCCTGTGTCACCGCCAAGGTGGTGAACGACCAGGTGTTCGGCATGGCGCCCCCGCTCCCGCTGCATATAAGGAGCTGGATGCCGGTGACGCCCGGTCCGCAGGAAGTATTCATCTTCGTTCCTCTGTTCCTGCTGCTGGGGGTCGTCATCGGCGTTTGCGGTGTGGTGTTCAACGAGGGCTTGCTGGGTTGTCTCCGCTTCACCGACCGCCTGAACCGCACCTCCATGCTCGCCGCGGCGTCTGTGCTGGGTGCCCTTGCCGGCGCCCTGCTGGTGATTGCACCCGAGTCCGCCGGCGGGGGCGAGTTCATGATAAAGTCAGTCTTTTCCAGCCAGCCCGCACTCGGTGTGGTGCTGGCCCTTTTCGCGGGCCGCCTGTTGATGACCTTCTTCAGCTACGCGGCGGGTGTGCCCGGCGGAATCTTTGCACCCATGCTCGCACTGGGTACGCTCATTGGTATCGGTTTTGGTTCCGTTGCCGCGATGATCTTCCCGCATGTCGGGTTGCACGCGGGCGCGTTTGCCATTGCCGCCATGGGCGGCCTGTTTGCGGCGACGGTAAGAGCGCCGTTGACTGGAATCGTGCTGGTGGCGGAACTCACCGCGAGCTACGAATTGCTGACAGCGATGATTCTGACATGTCTGTCGGCCAGTATCACCGCCCAGTTGATGGGGAGCAAACCGGTTTACGAACTGCTTCTGGCCCGCACACTCGGGTCCGAGGCGACAGCCGGGAACGTTGAAAATGGTGGTGCCGAGGGTGGTTAGTGGGCGTGGGGCAGGATGTCCATGAGCATTCCAGATCATATCGTCGCACCTGACATCGGGCTCTTCCTGACGGTGGGGCTGGTATTGCTGGCGGGCGCCGCCGGTGGATGGGTGATGCGCCGGCTGCACATGCCGGCGATCACCGGCAACATCCTGATCGGCATCCTTCTCGGACCCTCGGCCCTGAAGCTGCTCAGCGGCGAGGCTGACATCCAGGCCGTGCGCCCGCTTTCCGTTCTGGCCATGGGCCTGATCTCAGCGCGAATCGGAGCGCACCTGTCCTACCGGCGCATCCACAATGCGCTGCGCCGCATCACCGGAATCGCGCTCATGGAAGTACTGTGCAGCGTTGTTCTGGTGCTGGCGGTGTGCCGGTTGCTGCATGCCAGCTGGCCGACGGCGATTCTGCTCGCCGCAATTTCCGCAGCCACGGCACCGGCGACCTCCCTGGCTCTGGTACGCGAAGGTCGCGCCCGGGGGCCGTTCGTCAAGACGCTGCTGTCGGTGGTGGCGCTGGACAACATGCTGTGCATTTCGCTGTTTGCGCTGGCGCGCATTCTGGTGGCGAACTTCTACGAAGAGGGTGGGGTGCTCCCGCACGTCGATGTTGCGCTCTTGAATGCGGGGCTGCAACTGGGCGGCGCGCTGGTCATCGGTGTCGTCATCGGCAAGGTGACCGAGCGCTTCGTGCGCAATCCGTGGTTGCATGATTTCAGCACAGTGCTGGTTGCCATCCTGTTCTGCACGGGATTGTCCGAGTATCTGGGGCTCAGCCCGCTGCTGACCAACATGTTCTTCGGCGTGTGTCTGGGTAATGCGCCCGGCGTGGCCCAGAAGTCTCTGGATTCCCTGAAGCCGCTCGAGCCGCTGCTGTACATCGCGTTTTTTACGCTGGCGGGCGCGTCGTTTCACATGCAGGCGCTGATGTCGGCCGGCGTTCTGTGCGCCGGATACATTGTGGCGCGCGCGGTGGCGAAGGGTCTGGGCGCCAGCCTGGGCGGGATCATGACCCGCAGCTCCCAGCGACTGTGGAGCAACGTGTCGCTGGCACTGATTCCGCAGGCGGGTGTGGCCATTGGTCTGGTGGTACTGCTCGACGGTGACGCGCGCATCCCCGATGCCGTGAGCCAGGCGGTGGGTGCGGTGGTGCTGGCGGCGGTTGCCATCAACGAGATCATCGGTCCGTTCTTCACTCGTCTCGCGCTCGGTCGTGCCCGGGAAATCAATCTCGACCGGCCCCGGCTCATTGATTTCCTGCACGAAGAATTCATTCTGACCGACCTCAAGGCCCGCGATAAGTGGGACGCCATCCGGCAGCTCACGGCGTTCCTGGTGCGCGTGCACGGTATCCGGTCGCAGGAGGCCGAACCCATTTACGACTCGATTGTGGAGCGCGAACAGTCCCTGTCCACGGCGATCGGTCATGGTGTCGCCATTCCTCACGGACGCATCAGCGACGGCGCGGCGATCCGTGGTGTGCTGGGAATCTCGCGCGACGGTGTGGACTTCGGCGCCCCGGATGGCACGCCCGTACACATTCTGATGCTGATCGTCACACCCGACCGGCACGAGGAACAACATCTGAAGGTCATGGCGGGCCTGGCCACCATGGTGTCGGATGAGGTTCGTCGTGCGCGCCTGATCACCGCCGCCGACGCCAACGAGGCGTGGGAAGTGATCGAGGACGGCGATCTGGACGACTACAACTACTTCCTCGAAGTCGAGGAGACGTAGCGCTCGCGATGTTTCTGGCACCCTCTTGACAACGGCGGGCGAACGGCGAAAATAGACTTCTACCGGGGCATGCCCCACTTCTAACCGATTCGATCATCACATCTTTTGAGTCCAAGACAACTCGGTCACTGGTGGAGCCCACCCGGAGGCAGGACCACGGAGGGTGCCGCTCACGCGGCCCCGGCAGACGCAGAACGGCGCCGGACTCAGGTCTTTGTCTCATTTAAAAAAGGACTTAGAGGTCGTTTTTGCGTGTATGGAGTAGTGGAAACTTGATATTCTGATCGAGCCAGATATTCCGGTAGCGGCCAACTGTCAACGCAACGGTGTTCATGCCTCGTCTTGATCCGGACCGGAAGAGAGGAGAAGAGAATACACAAGCGACTACTGATTTTGGTGCCGCTGATCTTGGGAGTTGTGGCGTCAAACGCACTTGCCTGGGACCACCCCGGGCACATGACTGCTGCCGCAATCGCGTATGCCGAAATCGAACGCGCCCGTCCCGATCTGATTGACAAGATGGGACTGCAGAAGAAATGCGGCACGGTCGAGAAGTACTTCTCGGATGGGCTGGGCATTGACGCGGCTCATCAGAAGGCTCTTCGCGACCTGTACGTGAAGAAATGGACGCGTTGACGCGTTGGTGAAACTCGGTCGGGAGAAATGATGCGAAGTTCAGCTGTTTTCGCAGCCGCGGTGCTTGTTCTTGCCCTGACTTCGGGCAGCAACAACGCGTATGGACTCTCCGGAATCGATTCAACATCCACGAACGATGTCACTGCAAATCCACTGAAACCGGCGGATACGTCGAGCCCGCGGGCGACGTTGCAGAGTTTCGTGGATAACATGAATGATTCCTATCGAGTGTTGATGGCCGCCCACCGCCAGAACCTCGAAGAACCCGGCATCTTTTCGTCACGAACGGTGCGGCAGAGGGCGGACGTCGCGGAACGGCTCTTCGAACGCGCCGCGAGTTGCCTCGATCTGAGCGAGATTCCCATGTCCTTCAGGAGGGAAATTGCGTATCAGGCGGCGCTCACGCTGAAGGAAATCCTCGACCGAATCGATCTACCGCAAGACCGATTGACACCGGACACCAACATTGCCGGCGGCAGCGAGCCGACGGTCGATCATTGGCGCGTGCCCGACACCGACATCGTCATTGCAAGAGTGCAGAGTGGTCCCCGTGAGGGAAGCTACCTCTTCTCCCCACGAACCGTCGTCCAGCTCGGTCATTTCTACCAGGAAGTGAAAGGTCTTCCGTACAAACCGGGCGCCTCCACGACCCCGGGCTTTCTGACCTTCTACGTCACGACTCCAGGATCATTGATGCCGCCCAAGTGGGATCGGTGGCTGCCTGCCTGGTCACGGCGAGTGTGGTTCTCATTGACCATATGGCAGTGGGTTGCACTGGCGGCGACCCTTTGCTCGTTGTTTTTCATCGTGCTGGTGGCGTTCCGCAGGCTGGTACCTGCCGCCGGGCTTTCACCGGCGATGCGTGCCTGGAGGCGTGCTCTTTTCTGTCTGGTCGCTCTGCTGGCAATTCTGGGTTCTCATTTCATCATGCGAACGCAGATCAACGTGACCGGTTCGGCCTTTGTTTTCCTCCGCATGGTCCTGCAGCCGGTCTGGTGGCTTCTGGGTGGGGCGATGACCTTTTCGCTCGCCACCGCACTGGCGGAGACCATCGTCGACTCGCCGAAAATTGATCCGGAGGGCATTCAGGCATCCTATTTCAGGGTCCTGTTCGGTGTGCTCGGGTTCGTAGGCGGCGTGACGGTGTTGAGTATCGGACTGGCCCGGATCGGGGTCTCAATCGTCCCGCTATTGACCGGCCTGGGTATCGGGGGACTCGCGGTTGCACTGGCAGCGCGTCCAACGCTCGAGAACATCATCAGCAGCTTTACGATCTTTGCCGACAATCCGTACCGGGTTGGGGATCGTATCTACGTGATGGGGCAACTGGGCAAGGTTGAATCGATCGGTATTCGTTCGACAAAAGTTCGACTTCTGAACGGGAATCTGACCACGGTCCCGAATGAACGGATGGCCAGTACCGAGGTCGAGAACCTCGGACGCAGACCGTATATAAGGAGAGTCTTCGACATCTCAGTCACCTATGGCACGCCTCCGGAAAAGATCAGACGCGCCATCGATATTCTGCGGGAGATTCTGGCGGTTCCCGAGGGATCAGATCCGGATCATCCCAATACGGGGATCAACCAGCCGGATTTTCCCCCGCGTGTCCATTTCGACGAGTTCAAGGCGGACTCTCTCAACATCAAAGTCCATTACTGGTTTCACCCGCCCGATTACTGGAAGTACCTGGAGCACGCAAACTGGGTCAATCTTCAGATCAAGGAGCGATTCAACGGCGAGGAGATCGACTTCGCCTTCCCGACGCAGACCGTGCACCTGGCCACTGCCGAGAGAGGCTCGCAAAGTGGTGTTCAGGAGCGTCATTCGACGGAAGGGGCCACGTAGTCCGTCTGCGTCTTTCACTACGGAGGTTAGAAACGTGAAGAGCAACTATTTCCTGTTCGCCGCGTGGGTTGTCCTTGTGCTTGTTCTCGCGGTGTCGGCCGGCGCCCAGGTCGCATCGCCGCTGCAGTCGGGGCATTACTCTCCGGTCATGATGAACGTGCGAGACATGGCGCAGCCGCCCGCACCGGGCATGTTCATCCTCTGGTACAACTCATTCCTGTCCAGCACGGAATACATCGACAGGAATGGCAACAAGTTCGAGAACATCAAGCTGAGCCAGATCAACCCCGCCCTCCCCGACATCAACGTTGATCTCAAGCTCAACGCGTACGCCTCGGTGCCGACGTTTTTCTGGGCGTCGCCTTTCAAGATCCTGGGTGGGGCGCGATACCTGGGGGGAATCTCCCCGAGTTTCGTCAGTGCGGAGGTATCGGTGGTCACGGAACGGGCCGGGCTCGTCAATCCGGATACCACGATCACCAGTGAACATGGCGGCAGGAATACCGGGTTCAGCGATCTGTTCGTCACGCCCGTCGGGCTTTCCTGGGGCTGGCAGCACTACGATGCAACCGCCATGTACTCCTTTTATGCTCCCACGGGCAAGTACGGAACCGGGGACCCAGAATCCATCGGCCTGGGGTTCTGGACGCACCAGCTGCAGGGACGCGGCTACTACTATCCGCGCACAGACAAGTCGACGGCGGTAATGCTCGGCCTCATCTACGAACTGAATGGCAAGATCAAGGACGTCGACGTGTCCCCGGGTGACCGCTTCACTCTGGAATGGGGTGTGAGCCAGTACTTCAGTGACCAGTTCGAGGTCACGGTGCAGGGCGGGCACAACTGGCAGGTCACGGATGACACCGGAAAAGACGTCTACTGGGACCCCGGCTTCCACGACCGCAAGAGCACGGTGGCCTTCGGAGCGACCTACTGGCCGTGGAAGGAACGGCTGGCGATCACGGGCAAGTACGCCTTCGACTTCGACGTGCGCCAGCGCTTCAAGAACGATACGCTGTTTGTGAACCTGCTGATCGTTCCCAACTGGCTGACGGGCAGCGCGCAGTAGTCCCCGCGTCAATCCGTCCCAGGTTCCGCTCGAGCCCGGGGCCGACCCGCGACGTCAAAAACGTCCGCGGTTCGGCCCCGGCGGCCGCCCCTATCGCACGCGCGCGTATCCTTTAAGTTATTACATCACATAGATATAACTGACATTGACAGAAATTTCACTTGTTCCTATACTGAGTTTGTGGTATTTAGGAGTCCTAAATATAGGAATGTGTGCTGATGCGACTACCAAAGACATGTGTGTATGCGATTCAGGCCTCTCTGTACCTGGTACTTCAGCGGCCGGCACGCCGATACGTGCCCATCGGCGTCATCGCGCGGGATCTGAAAATCAGCCCCCATTTTCTGACCAAGGTCCTGCAGGCGCTCACCGCAAACCATGTTCTGACGTCGTACCGCGGTCCCAACGGGGGAGTGGGACTGGCCGCAGCACCCGAAGACATCACGCTGATGCAGATCATCGGCGCCTTCGACAACGGCGACATCTTCGACAACTGCCTGCTCGGTCTGCCCGGCTGCGGAAAACTGAAACCGTGCCCGGTCCATGAATACTGGGAACAGATGCGCATGCGTCTGCGCCAGGCATTCCAGGCAACAACACTGGCGAACATGGCGCTCAACGTGGAAAACGGAACCCTACGACTTGCGAGTATCGATCTGGTGTTCTCCCCGCTCAGCCGGGAAGACAACCGGAAACAACCGACATCTGGCCGCTCCAAGAATCGGGATTGATTCGCCCGTCAAAACGATCGGAGGAGAGAATCATGAAACTTCGCTGGCAGATGTTCCTGTTCTTCGTCACCGGAATACTGGCGATGAGCTGTGGACCACAGAAATCGCAGTCGCCGCAGGTGTCCGGGGACCTGCAGGCGATCGCGACGGAGCGAGGACTGACGCCCGATGACCTCGTGGCGGCGGCAAAGACCTACGTGCCCACCGGAAAGCGTGACGAGTACTACATGTTCGCCTCCGGCGGTCATTCGGGGCAGGTGCTTGTCATCGGCATTCCGTCGATGCGTCTGCTCAAGGTGATCGCGGTCTTCACGCGTGAGCCGTGGCAGGGATGGGGCTTTTCGGATGAAACGCAGAAGATTCTCTCCGCGTCGAACCCGAAGGGAACGAAACTCGATTGGGGCGATACCCATCACCCGGCTCTTTCGGAGACAAATGGTGATTACGACGGGCAGTTCCTCTTCATCAACGACAAAGCGAATGCACGAGTAGCGGTTATCGACCTGCGGGATTTCGAGACGAAACAAATCGTCAAGAACCCACTCCTGCTGAGTGACCACGGCGGGACCTTCGTCACACCCAATACCGACTACGTCATCGAAGGCAGCCAGTACGGGATGCCGTGGCTGGGTACGTACGCGCCGCTGTCCGAATACAAGGAGAAGTATCGCGGTGCGATCACCTTCTGGAAGTTCGATCGCACGAGCGGTCGAATCCAGGAGAACAAGTCCTTTGCACTCGAGCTGCCCCCGTACTGGCAGGACCTCGCGGACGCGGGAAAGCTGGTCAGCGACGGATGGGTATTTCTCAACACCTTCAATACCGAGATGGCCACCGGTGGTGTGGAAGACGGGAATCCTCCATTTGAGGCGGGGGCCTCGCAGCGCGACATGGACTATCTCAACGTCATCAATCTGCGCAAGGCCGAGGAACTGTACAAGCAAGGGAAAGCAAAAAAGATCAACGGATTCGACGTAATTCCGCTGGAGACGTCGGTGAAAGAGGGCGTGCTGTTCTTTGTGCCGGAGCCGAAGAGTCCTCACGGGATCGACGTGGCGCCGGACGGACGTTACCTGGTGGTCTCGGGGAAACTGGATCCCCACGTGACGGTCTACAACTTCGACAAGGTCAAGGACGCAATCGACAACAAGCGTTTCGACGGGACCGACAGCTATGGTGTTCCGATCCTCAAGTTCGACGACGTCCTGGAGAAGCAGATCGAAGTAGGCCTGGGACCCTTGCACACGCAGTTCGGTCCCGATGGGATGGCGTATACCAGTCTGTTCCTGGAGTCGGCGATCGCTCGCTGGACGCTGGGCGGCGAGTGGACGCAGAAGCACCACAAAGAACCATGGACCGTGATCGACAAGATATCGGTCCACTACAACGTCGGGCACGTGGCCGCGGCCGAGGGAGATACCGAGCATCCCGACGGCAAGTACCTGGTGTCGCTGGACAAGTGGTCGATCGATCGCTTCAACGACGTCGGCCCGCTGCTCCCGCAGAACCTGCAGCTGGTGGACATCAGCAACTCCGACGGCCCCATGCAACTCCTGTACGACTCGCCCATCGGCATCGGCGAGCCGCATTACGCGCAAATCTGCAAGGCGGACAAGATCAAGGCGTGGCAGGTCTATCCCGAAGTGGGCTGGGATCCCGGTGACCAGGCGAAGTCTCCCGCCGCAACCGTCGCAGGCGGGGAAAAGATCGTGCGCAAGGGCAAGAATGTGGAGGTGTTCATGACCGCCGTGCGCAGCCACTACAACCCCGAGCATGTCTTCGTCAACAAGGGTGACCATGTGACGTGGCACATCACAAACATCGAACGTGCTCACGATGCGACACACGGCTTTGCTCTTCCGTACTACGACTACAACCTCAGTCTCGAGCCGGGAGAGACGCAGACGATCGATTTCGACGCCACGCAATCCGGAGTGTTTCCGTACTACTGCTCCGAATTCTGTTCGGCTCTCCATCTGGAGATGGCCGGATACTTCGAGGTGAAGCCGTAACGGTGTTAATGGGGGATGGGTGGCGCAAGCCACCCATCCCCGTGGAGAATGGCGCGATGAAAGACATAGATCTGATTCTGGGACCGCGCGTGCCGAAAGACGTGCTTGCACAGGAGAGGCGGCGCTACATGCTCCCGTCATCGCTCATCGGAGCGGCTGCGGCACTCCTGCTGGTGTCAATCTTCCTGCCTTACTGGCAGCTGACGTTGCGGGCGCCCCAGTACCCCGAAGGCCTCAAGACGGTCATGTACGTGAATCACGTGAGTGGAGATGTCGACGAGATAAATCATCTCAACCACTACATCGGGATGCGCCCGCTGCAAGAAGCGGCGTCTCTGGAAAGGGCGTCGAGCGTGTTCCTGATTGTGGCACTGACGCTGCTGACGCTGTCGACGATTTTCGTGCATAGCCCCATGGCGCTGTTCTGTGCGCTGCCCGCGGTTGCGTATCCCGCCATATTCATGGCCGATCTGTACTTCTGGATGCGCAACTTCGGGTTGAACCTCGACCCGAAAGCTCCCTTGAGCAGCGCCGTGAAGCCGTTCGTTCCGCCGCTGCTCGGCGTCGGGAACGTCGGGCAGTTCCGGACCGAGGCGGTGTGGGAAACAGGGCTCTTCCTTGCGATCGCGGCGTCTGTTCTCGTGGTCATCGGGCTGTATTTTCACCGGCGCGCCTACAAGCCGCTTCTCGAACAGCGTCTGGCGAACAACGCCGCCGCAGAGCGATGAAATTGAAGCTGTATGCATGTGTTTTCCTGAGCGTGGCCCTCATGGTGCCCGGCAGCGCAACGGCGCGAACGCTGGATGTCGTGCCGGGCACCTCGACCGATGCACTGCGCACCGCGGTGGCGTCGGCGGCCGCGGGGGACACGCTGTTTCTCGCCGCGGGCACCTATCAGGGACCGGTCACGATTGATCGAACGATGACTGTGACTTCCTATGGAGACGCCGTGATCGACGGTGGGGGTGCGGGGTGCGTGCTGAACGTAACGGCGCCCGATGTGACGCTGCGCCGCCTGACGATTCGCAACAGCGGTACGTCGCTTACGCGCGAAGACGCGGGAGTGTCGGGGGGTGCGGCCCGCCTGCGCGTTGAGGACTGCCGCATCGAGAACGTGCTCTTCGGGATATACCTGCGCCAGGCGCCCGACGCGATCGTTCAGGGCAACACCATCGTGGGATATCGCGCGTTGGATGTGCCGAGGCGCGGCGATCTGGTTCGCGCCTGGTACAGCCGCGGCCTGCACATGGTCTCGAACACTCTGGAATCGGGCCGTGACGTGATCGTGTGGTTCTCGGACAGCTCGCTCGTCGCCAACAACACGGTGTCCGGAGCCCGCTATGGCGTGCACTTCATGTATGACAACGATTGCACGGCCACCGGCAACATTCTGACGAACAACGCGGTGGGAGTCTACATGATGTACAGCCGCCGTTTGAGTGTCACGAACAACACGATCGCCTATAACCGTGGAACCACCGGCCTCGGCATCGGGTTGAAGGACGTCGACGACTCCACCGTCGCGGGAAATCTGGTGGTGGACAACTGCTCCGGCATCTATGTCGACAACTCTCCCCGGGACATCGACAGTCACCTTCGGTATGAGCGCAATGCAGTGGCATTCAATGATGATGGCATGCGTTTCATCGGGGTGGTCGAGCGCACCGAGGTGACGAACAACAGTTTCATCGACAACTATGAGGACGTTCTTGCAGAAGGGGGCCGCGAGTTGAGCGGGGTGGATTGGCACAAGAACTTCTGGAGTGGGTTGACGGGCTTCGATCTCGACGGCGACGGCGTATCCGACGTGCCGTATCGGGCGGAGCGTCTCTTCGAGGATCTGATTGCACATCACCCGCGCCTGCGCCTGTTCATCTACAGCCCGGCCATTGAGGCGCTGGACCTGGCAGCGCGCGCATTCCCCGTCGTCCGGCCCGAGGCGAAATTCACCGACGAGACTCCCCGAGTGCAGGCCATGCTTCCGGCGGAGGCCCCGGGCCTGTTGCGCCCGCCGGCATGGTCTCTGGCCTGCGTTTCCGCCGCACTGGCGGCGCTGGGCATTTCGACCGCGCTGCTGGGGAATGTGGACGCCGGTCCGCTGGGTCGTTTTCGTGTGCGGCGCCCGCGCACCAGCGCCGCGTTGATGAGGGAGGAGGGGGAGCGATGATCGACGTCCGTTCTGTCACCAAACGCTTCGGACGGGTTGTGGCCGTGAATGAGGTGTCATTCCACGTGAGCGCCGGTGAGGCGGTCGCTCTGTGGGGACACAACGGAGCGGGGAAGACCACCATCCTTCGCTGTCTCCTCGGGGTGACGTCATTCGACGGCGCGATAGATGTCGATGGAGTTGATGTCGGGAGAGATGGACGGCGGGCGAGAACGCGCGTGGGTTTCGTCCCGCAGGACGTGCATTTCTATCATCACCTGACCGTACGCGAGACGCTGGCGCTGTTCCGGCGCATCCGCGGCGTGGGCCAGCGCCGTGACGCTGAGCTGCTCGCCGAACTGGAACTCGAGGAGCACGCGCGCAAGCCGGTGCGCGAGCTATCCGGCGGAATGCGGCAGCGCCTTGCACTCGCCGTCGCGCTGTTGCCGGATCCGCCGATCCTGCTGCTCGACGAACCCACGTCGAATCTCGACGAGTCCTCCCGCGCGCGCTTCTTCTCTTCTCTGATGGCGTGCAAGGAAAAGGGAACCACCATCGTGTTCTCGTCCCACCGGACCGAAGAGGTTTCGTGGCTGGCGGACCGGGTCCTGGTTCTCGAGGGTGGAAGCGTCGTGTCGGAGTCCGCCCCGCGGGAGGCGGTGACGCCACCGGCGCGGCTGATG
>DASRYI010000233.1:0-9935 GCA_035687255.1 Candidatus Krumholzibacteriia bacterium
GACGCCCACCGCGAATTTCTGCGCACGTGGCGCGGCCTTGAGATCGACGATCACCTTCACGAACGCGGGGCGCGCATCCGCGCGCGCGGGATCGAACGCGCTGCCACGCCACGTGCGCAGAAATTCGCGGTGGGCGTCACCATGGTCGACACCGGTCGCCGACGGCAGCTTGACGTCGGCGGCGATCACGTCGATGTCGTCGATCATGCCGGCCAGCGCATTCGCGTGCAGCCCCGCCGTTTCCAGGTAGATGCGAAATCCCCGCCCCCGCAGCGCCCGCGCCAGCGCGCGGACGAACTCCGGCTGTTCCAGCGGCTCCCCCCCGGTGATGCTCACGGTGGTGACAGGAGCGTGAGCGGCGGCCATGACCGCCACGTCGTCCACCACGTCCTCCAGCGTGACCGGGTTGGGACGCCAGGGACGCGCGTCCCCCACTGCGGAGTGAATCACAAACCGCGGAGTCTGCACCTTGCTGTAGACGGTGTCGCACCACGAACAGGTGGCGGCGCAGCCGGCGGTGCGCACGAAGATCTGCCGCTCCCCCGCGAAGAGTCCTTCACCCTGCGGGGAGCAGAACAACTCCGAGAGGTGTCCGTGGAGTGTGTCGCGCGCCTGCGCGCGCGCCGCCAGTTGTTCTTCCATCGTGCTCATGAAACCATTCTGACCTTGGTGGTGGCGTGGGCCGCGCTTTCGAGCTCGCGCGCATAACGCGCAAGCAGATCCTGCAACACCGCCCGCGCGTCCAGGCCCATCTCCCGGAGACCCGCGGCCGGAACCGGCGCCCCCTGCGGATCCACGTTGATGCCCAGGTGGATCAGGCTGGCCCCGGATGACGGCGCCGCAATCGAGACCGTCAGTTTGCGCTCCTCATAATATAGATCATCCCCGTCGCGACGGGTGGGCCGGCCCGCGCCGGCCAGCAGCTCGCCCAGCAGAACCACCAGCATCCGCTGGCGCAGCACCGCGGCGTCCAGCGCGCAGCCCGGGTGTTCGACGATCACGTGCGCCATCGATGCCGCCCGGATGAACTCACCCGCGCGCGCGTCGTCCAGATCGACCAGGTTCTCGGTGGGCACGTGGCACGGTCCCACAAAACCGGCGGCGGCGTCACCCTCGAATCCGGTCTGCTCGCGCACCCATCCGCTGTGCAGCTCGAGGCCCGTGTACGGGACAATTCCGTCGAGAATGCGAATGGAAAGCATCATGCCTCGAATTCGATCACGGGACGGTCGGCCGGGGAAAGCGTTTCCAGGGCGCCCCGAAGGCGGCGGCATGACGCGCACCGCCCGCACATCCGTTCCCCGGAACGGTAGCAACTCCATACTATGGAAAGCGGGGCCTTGATCTCGAGACCCAGGCGGATGATGTCGGACTTGTCGAGCGCCAGCGTGAAACTCTCCACGCGCACCTGGTTGCGCGTCGACAATTCCAGCGCGCGTGTGCTGCGCGCCACGTACTCCGCACTGTTGTCGGGAAACTCTTCGGCTTCTTCGCGATTGAAGCCGGTCACGATGGTGTCGCAGCCATAGCGTTCGGCGTAGGCGGCGGCAATATTGATGAACACACCGTTGCGATTGGGAATCCACACGTCGTCGAGCGATTCCAGCCGTCCGGCCTCTTCGCCGGGGGTGGAGGCCTGCATGCCCCGCGGGGCCAGGGATTCCAGCCAGCGCACATCCACATCCTGGAACGGGAGCCCGTAGTAGTCGGCGGCGCTGCGCGACGACACGCGCTCGCTCTCGCGCGCGCGCTGCCCGTAGTCGAAGAACATCACCGATTCCACGCGGCGCTCCCGCGCGGCGCACGCCAGCGATACAATCGAATCGAGTCCGCCGCTCACCAGCACGATGGAACGGGGACGTGGCGTCTCACGACTCACGGTTCACTCCTGGTAGGCCGCGCACGCTTCCGGCCCTTCCCACACTTCCACGCGCAGCAACCGTCCGCGCGGGGCCAGGCTGAAACGCTCGTTCAGGTGGAGAAACACCTGACGCGCCAGATTTTCGGCGGTCGGCGGCACGCGGTCGAAGGGCGGAATGTCGTTCAGGTGCCGGTGGTCGTAGCGGTCGTGCACCTCGCTGCGCAGAATCTGCTTGAGGTCGCGGAAGTTTGTTCCCATGCCGTGTTCGTCCAGCGATGAGAACGCCCAGTGCACGCGCACTGTCCAGGTGTGCCCGTGCAGCCGGTCACAGGGCGGACAACCGGGAAGAATGTGGGACGAAGCCAGCCGGCATTCGACGGAGAGCGTGAATGTGGAACTCAAATCGTCTCGATTGGGGCGCGACGGGGGGCGCGCGGCGAAGAGGTCATGGGGCGGTCATGCAACTGTTTGCCCGTCATAATACTTGAAGGTTCGGGGCGGACGCAACCGATCGCACCCCGGCGCGTGCATTTTGCGGCCTCGCCGGCGACCGTGCACGAGCGCACCGCCTCCCGCAGCCACGCTGTATCGGGCTTTTTCCCAACTGCTTACCGCAGATCACACCGGCCGGGTGGTGAATCCCCGGTCTGGTATGCGATTCGCTTACTCCGACCGCACCGTGTGGAAAAAATCCCCGGGCATCGCGGAACCATGAACGAAAAAGTTGCCTCCATCATCCAGAAAGCGCAACAGGAGCGCAAGCGGTCCCAGTTTCCGCGCGCCCTGAAACGCCTCGAACAGGGCATTGCGTCCCACCCCGACGAGCTCGATCTGTACCTCGAGGCGGTGGACACCGCCATCGACGGCGGTGAGCTGCTCCAGGCCACCAACCTGCTCAAGACCACCCAGGACAAGTTCGTTCGCGAACGCGAGCGCGTGCAGCAGTTCGTGAGTGACAAGCTGCAGACCGTACACGATCCCTCGCTGGCGCGCTGCGTGGTGGAACACGCCGTCAAGCGCCGGGATCTCGAGGGCGCGCTTGCGCTGCTCGAAAACGTGCCCGATCACATCGTTCGCGATCTGCAGAACCGCACGCGCACCAAGGCGCAGTCACTCAAATCCGCCTCGCACGGCGGCTACACACTGCGCGGCGAAACCGTCAGCAACGAGATCACCAACGCCGTGCTGTCGGTGCGTCTGGGCAATCTGAAAGAGGCCGTGATCACCATCGTGAACGTGCTGGCGGAAAAACCCGTCGAGCACAAGGTCCTGGATGGTTTTCTGGCGTCCCTGGCGGCAAAGAACGGGAAGTCGGGCCGCATCAATTATGCGCGCGGCTGTGCCCTGCGCGCGGGCGGCAACGAAGTGGAAGCGGTGCACGAGCTGGTCGAAGGCGCGCGGCTCGAACCGGCGTGCGCCGCCAACTGCGCCGAACAACTGCAGGCCATGCTCGAGAACGCCAAGCACCCGGGCAAGGTCCGCCGGGCTCTGGGTGAAGCGCTGCTGATCAAGGGCGACACGGACGGAGCTGCATCCGTCCTGCGCGAGTATCTGGCGGAAAACACCGAGAACGCCCGTGAAGTCATCATGTTGCTGCGTCCGTTCATCGACAATGCCGCCGAACTCAACGCGTGCACCTGGCTCGCCGTCGAGCTGGCACTGGGTCTCGAGCAATCATCCGTGGCCATGGAGCTTCTGCGCGGACTGCAGCAGCACGGTCACGCGTCCGACGTGTATGCCTGGCTGGAAGCGCACGCGGGAGCGGCGGGCGCGCCCGACGTGGCGATGTTCCACGCCTCGCTGGCGCTGGATCAGAAACAATACGAGCGCGCGGTGGAAATCCTGGAAAGGGTCTGCTCGGGATCGAAGGAGCAGGTCACGCCGGTTCTCAGCCTGATTGAGAAGCATCGCTCGGCACACGTGTCGGTGGAGGCGCTGTACCGCACGTACGCACCCGCGGACACGCCGCAGGAGACGGTGCCCGAGAGCAACGACGGCGACTTTCAGATGTTCGAGGCGAATGAGTTTCGTCTCGAGCGCGCGGCGTCTTCGGCCCCGCAGTCGACGCAGGCGCAGAAGCGACAGTCGCCGCCGCGCTTTGCCACGTCTCCGTTCTCGACGTCCGACAACGGACCCGACCTTTCTGAATCGGGCGGCGCGCAGGGCGCAAAACCGCTCATCGAAAACACCGAACTCCAGTTCGGCGACGACGGCACCATCCAGCGCAAGCGACAGGGGGAGCCGGTGAAATCGGCGCCGTCGCCATCCATCGAGATCACGGAATCCCACGTTGAGAACGTCGCCCAGAAGCTGTACGAGACCGGGGCCTCGGCCTTCTTTCATATCGACGACGGAGCCGCGGAGGGCGGGGACGAGCCCGCGAGCGGCACGGAGCCCGCGCCGTTCGCCGCGCCCGAGGCCGGTTCACACGCCCCGGAGGCCGAAACGGCGGCGTCCAGGGCTCAAGCTGCACACCTGGACACGGGAATCGCCTCGTCCAACGCGGCAGCCGGTGCAAACGCGGGTGATTCTGCGGTTGCCCCGAAACCCGAAACGCCCGCGCCGTTTGCCGAACGCTTTGCCCGCTTCACGCGCGGCGAGCTGGCCAACCCGGACATACTTGCCCTGCTCGAGGAGGCCGTGCACGACGAGCACGTCGACGAACTGCACGAGTTGCTGTACTTCCAGCCGCAAACCAGCGCGGAGCATTTTGCCCGTTACTACTACCAGGCCGAATACCACGTCCTGTGCAACCGCCCGTTGCAGGCGCTGGAAATCCTGGCGCGCCTCGACACGCCCGGTTTGAGCGACGAAGAAAAAGAACGGCTGTGGTACAAGATCGCCATTGCACAGCGCCTGACCCACAACTTTGCGGGTGCGGAATCCACGCTGGACCGCCTGCTGCAACTGTTTCCGGGTCGCGAGGAGTTTGCACGGCTGAAACGCCGCAATCACCAGCAGTTCATCGAGTCCCAGTCGCTCGCCGCCACCACACTGGAAAAAACTTCCTCGCTCGACTGAACGCCGGTTCCGTTTGCCCGAATCCCGCCGTACGCGTCCCCGTGCACGCACCGGAGCGCGGCACAGAACATGCTAATAAGCGCCCGGATACTGTCGTATTTGCTTGCTGCTGAATATTCTCCCGAGTCGGACGTGCAAGGAGCACTATCATGAAGATCTGTCCGTTCATGTCGCACATGCTGGGCAACGAGGCCAATATTCTCGAGGTGGGAATGCCCGAGGATCTGAGTCGCACCGACGAGGCCATGGGCGGCGTCGCCGTCAAGACTGAGCGCAAATCGAGAACGGACGTGAAGAAGGAGAGCAAGCCGGCGACGTCCCATCTCTACTGCCTGCGCGATACCTGCCGTTTCTACCGCGGCAGCGACGGCGGTTGCACCTTCGACGCCATACTCGAGAACGCGTCGCGCGCCGGCGAGGAAGGCGCCGCGGCCCAGAAAGAAGCCGTGGCATCCTTCGCACGCGAACTGGACAAGTTCTGGAAATTTCAGACCAAGAGTGCCGCCGAACTGATTGCGTCATTCGGCGAAGTGGAGAAGCGGCAGGAAGAGTCGCTCTCGAAGATCACACACGAGCTCGAGTCGCGCCTGCAGTCACACGACGGCGACGAAATGAATTCGATCCGCGACAATATCGCGGAAATCAAGGACACGATCGACGTCCGCAACGATGGGTTCGAGGCGCTGACCACCACCGTGTCCGATCTGGTGGTCGGTTTCGACGACAGCTTCAAGGCCATCAAGGAGCAGTGGAAGCATCTGTCGGAGCAAATGGCCACGCTGGAGGCAATGGCGCCGCGCATCGAACGCATGGAATCGACCATTACCAGGACCGTGGAGAACATCGACCGGCTCGAGCGCAACTGGGCGGAGATGCTGGATCTGGTTCGCACCGACAAGAAGAAGGACGAAGAGGCGATCGCGGTGCAGCAGGGCAACCGCCGCGAAGCCATGAAGTTCAACAATCTGGGCGTGACCAGCTTCCACAACGGACATCTGGAACTGGCGCGGGACCAGTTCCTGGACGCCGTCAAACGCGATTCCTCCTTTGCCGAGTGCTACAACAACCTCGGGCTGGTGTACACCGAGCTGGGCGAGGAAGCCCAGGCTGCGGCTGCCTTCGTGAAGGCGATTACGCTGAACCCGGACCTGCACGCCGCCTACAACAACCTCGGCTACGTGTACTACAAGCAGGGAGACTACGAGCGGGCCGTGGAGATGCACTCCGAAGCGGTGTCACGCAGCGGCAACAACTCTTCCGCGTACACCAACCTGGGCAACGCGTACTACAAGCTGGGCAACACGGAGGAGGCGCGCGCGGCGTGGCAGACGGCCATCGAGCTCGACCCCGCCAACGAAAAAGCGCAGCGCAGTCTCAAGGCCCTGAAGGGCTGAGACACCGCTGGATGGAGAATTCTCCAACGCAAAGCATTTCTGGCGGCGAGAATTTCGGTTAGAAGACGCCTAACCGAAACCATTTCTCGTAGTAATCATCCAACGTGCGCTTTGCGTCCTGCAGTTCTGTTTCGCCCACCGGCTGATTCAGAATGACCCGCCGTTGCACATCCAGATAGGTCCAGATCGGGCGATAACGTTCGGCCGCTTCCGGTGAGATGGAAGCCCAGGCCGGGTCGTTGGGGCCGGTCAGATGGTGCCCCGTCCGCAGTTCCACATAGGCCTCAATCTCGTGAATGACCGCTTCGTACTGATGGTTCTCCAGGGCCATGTTGATTTCGGTTATCTGCAAATGCTCGTCGGTTTCATCGGAGTATGCTTTCCCGTTCGGCCCCGGGATTTCACGGTATTCAAACTGATCCTTCGCCGGTTTGTCTTTCAACACGCCGTCGCGTGTGATCAGCTCGAATGCATTCCTGGCCACCAACAGATTGGCCGGTTTGGTCGGATGCACATAGTCCAGGAAGAGGTCAAAGCCCGGCGCGGCATACCGGGAAGCGCCGGTAAAGATGTGATCCAGGTCCAGCAGATAAACACCGCGATCCCGATTCTGCCCGGCCAGGGTCCGGATTTCGTCGTTGAAGCTGCTGATGGCCCGAAACGGGTTGTAATCTTCATCGCGGGCCTTGCTGAAGGCATCCCAGGCCGCCGCCTTCTGCCCGTCGGCTTCCAGCAGTCTCCCCAGCCAGAAGTATGATTCAGCATGCTCGCTTTCCATCGCGATGGCCCGGTTCATGGCCTGAATGCCGTCACCGTACTTGTTTTCGATCAGGCAGCGCCGGGCCTCATAATAAAGCTGTTGCCATTCATCGTGCTTTTCACCGGTGAGCCGGTTGATCGAGACCGTCGGGAGCCAATCGCGCAAATTCACGGGCACGGTGCACAGCACGACCGGAACCCGGTAATGCTGTGACTGGTTGACCATGTGCACGAAACTGGCACGGTAGTGCTCCTGGACCTGGGCGAACTGCACCGGGTCGGCCCGCAGGCGCAGGGACTGCTGGTGAATCTTCTTCCGGAAGAACTGCGCGACACCCTTGAGCTCCCGCCCATTCATCTTGTTGCGACTGAAGAACGTGGCCTGCAGGAACTGAACCGTCCGCAGATGCCGCACCATACGGGTTATCAGCGCGTTGGGCGGATCGTAATTGCGATCCTCCAGAAACTCGTTGTTGCCTTCCCAGATGAAGACGGCATCCGGCTGCATGGTCAGCACGTCATCCAGCACGCGTCGCGCCCGATAGGCGGCAAAGCCATGGGCCGCGACATTTATGACCTCGATCTGCTTGTCCGGATAGGCGGTCTGCAGCGCCTGCTGCAGATAGGCGCTCCAGGTTTCCGTCGCTGGATGCGGCCAGCTGGCACAGGCGGACGCGCCCACGCAAAAAATACGGATGGTGTTGGCCGGCTTCTTGACCGGGATGTGAATCTCCCCGCCGTGAAGGATATCCGGATGGGAGACGTTGTAATACTCGGTGCCCGATGCATCTTTGGTGCGTGAGAACACCGACATCGGCGAGATGTTGACGTAGGGATCGCGGTCCTGGTTCAGACCGGGTATGACCCGAAAAGCACCCTCGATGAGCAGAAGAACAACAAATGGAAGGGCGGCGGCCACCAGCCGGGACGTCCACAGCCACCGCTTCGACAATTCCCCTGTGCGCACTTCCTGGTTTGCGGCCCCCGGAGTCTCGGTCGTCACTTTCTGCTTTTTTTGGCTACCGGATTGTTTTCGGGATCGCTTCATCCAAATAAGAGAAGCTGCAGGAGCAGCACAGACGCCAACTCCACAGCGGTTTCAGAGGAATTGTTTTGCCGGGTATTCTATGCCGATTGCAGATGGAGCGCACGCATTTCCGCCCACAAAACGCGATCCCCGTACCAGCGCTTGTCGCCGGTGCGGGGATCCGCGTTTGAGTCTATGACATGGCCAACAAACGGACCTAGGCGGCCTCCGCCGCGGGCTGCGCCGGACCACGCTTCTGGCTGCGCAACACCGCTTTCGCCTGCGGCCCTTTCGGGCTTTCCATCAACTCGTACTCAACGACCTCTCCCTCCGCGAGCGTGCGGTAGCCGTCGTCCCGAATCTCGGAGTAGTGCACGAAGATATCCTTCCCACTGTCTCCGACGATGAATCCGTAGCCCTTATTTTCGTTGAACCACTTCACCTTACCAGTAATACGCAATCGCCGTCCCCCTTTCCGTAAAAACAGCAATCCATCGCGACCTGCGTCGGTGCGCGATGGATCCGGCTGGGTTATCTGTCACTGGTTGCAAACACGAGAGTCAATCCCTTGCGTGAGACTGGGAAATTCTATCACAGCTCCCGCCGCCACGTCAAGACACAGGGCGCCGTTTGCCGCATGAGCACGCCCCGATTCGCCCTCATGAGAATCCATTCGCCACGTCCGGAAATACGACCGGGGCGTCTCAATTTCCCGTGCCCGCGAGGATGAATCTGTTGCCGTGCTCACCACCGAAGCGGGCGCCCCGGCGCCCGGACCGTGGCATGGAACTTGCCCCTTTCTGCTTGGCGGACAACACGTTTCGTCATTCGTCCGCGGGAGTGTTTCAGGTCAGTGAGAATACTCATTCCGCACACCAGGATCATCGATGAGAGCGGCGAAGTCACGCGCGCGTCTCTCAACGAGCTGATTCGCCGCGGCATCGATGCCAGCAGCGTCAAGCCGTGCGCGCTCGAAGTTTACGACGCCGTCGCGCAGCGGGTCGTGTTCCTGCGCGAGGGGCAGATCTACGCGGCCGCGGACGTCACGGGCGGACAGGTAACGACCATCTCCATCCGCGATTTTCTGCTGGGTTCATCGCACATGACGTTTCCGCGCATGGTTCTCTTCGAGCAGAACACGCGCATTCTCCATTCACTGCTGGTGATCGCGCAGAAGAAGCCGGTCCTGCGCGTGATGACGAACCTGGTCGACCTGGACGAACTTCTGGACCGCATCGAGAACGACGGCAAGAGCGCCATCGTGAGCGCGGCGCGCGACGAATACCTCGCCCTGCTGCGCTACGAGAAAGGCAAGACCGCCGCCTTTTCCCACGGGTTGATCTCCACCATCCCGCGCGAAAGTTCGCTGCGCGAGGACTTCCTGGTGAGCGTGTACACGCAGGCGGCCACGAAACCGCTGACGATCAACCTGTACGAAGACTTTCTGGTGTCGTACGCCCCCGACGCGCGCAACATCCCCGCGTCGTTCTGCGGAAATTTTGAGGATCTGTTCCTCTCCAAGCCTCCCGTGCTGGTGCTGCGTTTCAAGGACCGCGAGATGGGGCGCTGGGAAATGGACCGGCCGCGCCTGCGCATCGGACGCACACCCGACAACGACATCGTCATCGACAATCTCGCCGTCTCGCGCCTGCACGCGCTGATCGAGGAAGAAAAGGGCGAGTACTACGTCAAGGATTGCGACAGCCTCAACGGCACCGAAGTCAACGGGGCGCGCATCCAGCGGCGCCACCTGATCGACGGCGACGAGATCACGATCGCCAAACACACGATTCTGTTCCGCACGCCCTCGGGCCACGCCGTCCTCGAACCCGAAACCACGTCGGCCGGCTTCGACCAGACCATGGTGTTCTCG
>DASRYI010000234.1:0-10625 GCA_035687255.1 Candidatus Krumholzibacteriia bacterium
CGTGTAGCGCGTCACGAAGACTTCGCGCACGCCGTGCTGCTTGACGCTCCACACCGCGGAGATCACGCTGGCCAGCTGCGACGGGCGCGTGGGCCGCGTGAGGTACGCATCGAAGCCCACCGCGCGCAGACGCTCCGCGTCGCCCTGCGCGCCCAGTGAGGTCAGCATCACCAGACACAACCCGGAGGTGGCGGCGTCGCTCTTCACGGCCAGCGCCAGTGCCTCCACGGGAAGATCCTCAACGTCGTCGGCTACGATGGCGATGTGATACGGATCGCCCGCGTCCGCGGCGGCGCGCAACCCGGTCAGCGCGCCGTTGCCGTTGGCCACGCCGTCCACGCGCGCACCCCAGGCTTCGAGCTGTTCCTTCAGCACCGACCGCACCTTGTCATGGTGGTGCAGCACCAGCATGCGCACACCGGTCAGATCCGCCAGTGACGGAGCAAATACGGGTTCGTCTTCACACACCGGCATGGTGAGCGTGAAGGCAAAGGTGGAACCGCGGCCGAGTGTGCTCTGAACCGTGAGTTTTCCGTCCATCAGTTCCACCAGTTGCTTGGAAATGGAGAGACCCAGTCCGGTGCCACCATACCGGCGCGTAATCGAGCCGTCGGCCTGCGTGAACTTCTCGAACACACTGTCGAGTTTGTCGGCTTCGATGCCGATGCCCGAGTCCTCCACGGCGACACGGATTGTCGCCAGCGGCCCGCCCTTGTCCATACGTTCCACGTTCACCATCACATGCCCGCTGTCGGTGAACTTGATGGCGTTGCCCACGAGATTGAGAAGCACCTGGCGCACGCGTCCCGCGTCCGCCACCACGCGCCGGGGAACGCCGGGCGCATAGCGCACGATCAGCTCGATCCCCTTCTTCGCCGCTTTCTCGCCCACCAGCGTCACCACTTCATCGATGGCATTGTTCAGATCGAAGGGAATCGGATCGATGACCATTCGCCCGGCTTCGATGCGGGAAAAATCGAGAATGTCGTTGATGATGGTGAGCAGCGCCTCCCCCGAAGTCTGGATGATGCGGACATATTCGCGCTGCTCCTCGGAAAGATGGGTATCGAGCAGCAGTCCCGTCATGCCCAGCACACCGGTCATGGGCGTGCGCACTTCGTGGCTCATGTTGGCGAGAAACTCGCCCTTGGCGCGGTTGGCCGATTCGGCCTGTTCCTTGGAACGCCGCAGCACCTCGAGATCGGTGAGGTCCTGCAGCATCAGCATGGCTTCATCCACGCGGTTGTCGTGCGACTTGATGGGCATGCTGGTGGCGTAGATGTGTCGTGTGGAACCATCGACCTCCAGCCGCAGCTCCTGGTGGGAAACGGTCCCGGTCAGGATGGTGCGCGCAACCGGGCAATCGTCGCATCCCTCGCAGGCCCCGCACATGAGTTCGCCGCAGCGCATGACCTCGTGCGTCATGCCTTCCTTCGCGCCGAACCAGTCGCGACACACATTGTTCATCCAGCGCACGTTCAATTGCGTGTCGAGGACGATGAATCCAGCGTCGGTGTGTTTGACGAGCGCGGCCAGCTTCTGGCGTTCGCGCTCCAGGAAGATAATCTGGCGGTCCTGGGTTCGGAACCAGCGTTCCAGCTCATCCACCCGGCGGCGCAGGGTTTCCACCGAGTCGACTTCGAGAATGCCGGTTTTCTTGCTCATGGTGGGGCGGATGGAATCGGGGTCAGCTGTCCGCGCGCTGTCGTTTTGCGTAGGCGCGCGCCAGCCAGTCGGCCACTTTTTTCACTTCCGTCTCGGTGCGCGCATCGAAGGCATCGACCTCGTGTGAATCGATGTCGATCTGCGCGAAGATCTTCTCGCCGTCGCGGATCAGCACCACCAGCTCGGAGCGTGTCGAGCTCGAGCACGCCAGATAGTTGGGCTCCTTGGACACGTCGGGCACGTTCTTGTCGCGCCGCTCGGCCACGGCGCTGCCGCATACGCCGCGTCCCACGGAGATGAACACGTGATCGGTGGGCGCACCGATGAACGGACCCAGCCTGAGCACGTTGTCGGGAAACAGCTCGTACACGCCCGTCCAGTGAAAGTCGGCATGCGCGTTGTGCAGAAAGTCGACTGCACCCGCCAGCAACTGGTCGAAGTTGGCGCCCGATGCGGCCAGCTGGTCGAGCCGCGAGCAGATTTCAGAACCGTTCAGAGTTGCTTCAGCCACTGTGGTTTCCTCCATGGAAAAGCGGGCGATTGCCCGGTTGTCTTCCGGCCCTCCCCGCATGGAAGAATGCAGCAGGGGGCGCAACTAACATGCCAGAGAGACGTGGCGGGCCGGAACGGGTCCGCCATCACCCCGCTCTTCACGCGGCAGAAAACGCCGCGCTGCCGGTAACGAATGCCGTCGGGGAACTTCCTGCCCGGCACATCGCGCGCGTCGTTACTGCACAACAAATGTGCCGGACAAGACGTGGGCGGAACGGCTGAATGAAAAGTGCGGACCTACCGAGTAGATGAACTCCCAGCGGTACGTTCCTGTCTGCGTCACGGCCGGATACGCATCGGGGCTGGCGACCACCGGAAGGCGGAAGGAATTCGACTCGCCCGAGGCGATGGATACCTGTCGCGTCGGCGCCAGCGAATTGCACGGGCCGGCATCATCCCATCCGACCGGGGTGGCCCTGTCGAGGCGCGCGATCGAGCAGAAGGACTGATGGTCATGGGTCGTAAGCAGCGAATCCAGCCCGTTGTGCACGTCGACCACGATCGTGTCCCCCATGGAATACGAGGAGCGATCAACGGAAATGCGCACCTCTTTCTCCTGGCCCGATGATGGTGACGTGATGTTGCAGGAGGTCAGCAGCAGGATGGCCAGTATCCACGTTCTCATGTTGAAAGCATGATCATCTCCCGGCCGGCTGTCAACATGCAGGCCACCCCGTCCGCGACCGCAAACACCTCTGGAAATCATGTGCCGCCGGGGAGTACAATTCGCGCCTACTCGGAACGCCCCTTCCCGATTCTCCCAGGCGTCCCGGATCGCAGTGGTTTGAGTAGCTGCAACCTCGCGGGGTGCGCTATGAAGATCATCCATGCTCGGCGCCCGCGTCGCGCACCCTGCCGCAATCGCCGCAACCTGTTTCACCCATCGCAGTTCGCCTCCATCTCAAGGAGATTGAGATGAAAAAACGCATATCATTCCTGATCGGAGTATTCCTGCTCGCGATCCCGACGGCGTTGCTCGCGAGTGACGAAGACACGCCGCCCGCAACGTCTCTGCCGTTGTTTTTCGATCAGTCACAGTTGCTTAGCAGTTCAGAGACATCCAGCAATCTTGTGCTGGGCAGCGACGTGGTGGTGAGCAATCTATCGGGAAACCAATCGGAGGTAACGATCGGCGTCAACCCGACCAATTCGCAGAACCTGGTGATCGTCGGACACGCTGCCGGCGGTTTCTCCACCATGGACACGTTCTACTCCACCGACGGAGGACAGACGTGGACGCGCGTGGCGCTGGGCAATGCCGATGACGGTTTCACCAGTACATTTCGTTTCGATCCGACCGTTGCTTTCGATGCCAACGGCAACGTCTATGTCGGCTACGGCGTCAGTGACTTCTCCGGAGCAACGAAGCGCGAGAGCGTGGTTGTGTGCAAGAGCACCAACGGCGGCCAGTCGTATGGCACATTCCGCACGCTCTCGACCCAGAACTCGATCGGCACGCTGCCGGGCAACGACAAGTGGATGCTGGCCACGGGCCGCGACAATGTGAACGCCAATCAGCAGAACGTCTACATTGCGTGGACACAGAACGCAACCGAAGGCGCGAGCACCGACCAGCGCATTGTGGTTTCGCGCAGCACAGACGGCGGCAACACCTGGTCCGCGCCGCTCATCATCGCGGACGACGCCATCGCAGGCATCGATCGCGCGCTCGGCGCCGATCCCGCCGTCGGGCCCAACGGCGAAGTGTACGTGGCCTGGCACGACTTCGGTGACGCCGAGTTGCTGGTCGACCGGTCCACGGACGGCGGCGTGACCTGGGGTACCGATCACCTGATCTCCACCGTCGCCTTCTCGGGTCTCGACATCACCATTCCGCCCCAGCCCGACCGCGGCGTGGGACCGATGGGAAACCTGGATGTCGACCGCAGCGGCGGTGCGCACAACGGCCGGCTGTATTGCGTGTACATGAACGGCACCTCACCCGACACCGACATCTTCTGCCGGACCTCCGATGACGGCGGATCGAACTGGAGCTCGGCCGTCAAGGTGAACGACGACGCCACCTCGCGCAGCCAGTTCCTGCCCTGGTGCGATCTGGATGATTCGAGCGGAAATCTGAGCGTGGTCTTCTACGACGCTCGCGATGACGCCGCCAACCAGAAGGTCAACGTGTATCACGCGCTGAGCACGAACGGCGGCACGAGCTTCGGCGCCAATACCAGGGTGTCGGACAATCCATCCGATCAGTCCACGGCCAACGGCAGCCGCACGGGCAACAACTTCCTCGAATACATCGGCGTGGCGGCGACCAGCTGCGTCGCGTATACCGTGTGGAGCGACAACAGCGCGGACCCCGCCGACCTTGATTACTATTTCGACTTCATCCCGCTCGAGAGCACACCGCCCATCATCACGTGTCCGGGCAACATCGTGGTGCAATGCGCGGAAACGGGCGGAACATCGGCGAGCAATGCCGCCATCGCGGCGTTCCTCAACGGAGTGTCCGCATCGGACAACTGTGACACCACGCCGACCATCACCAACAATGCGCCGTCTTTCTTTCCCGACGGCACGACATCCGTGACCTTCACCGCGCGCGACGATGCCGGCAATTCCGCCTCGTGCAGCGCAGATGTAACGGTGGTGGACACGGTCCCGCCGCTCATCACGTACTGCCCGGTGGATACGGTGGTGGAATGTTCCAGCCACTGTGGAGTTGCGAAGGCCGATCTCGCGGGCTGGCTGGCTGGCTTCAAGGCCACGGACACCTGCGACGACACACCGACGCTGTCAAACGACGCTCCCACGTGCTTCCCGGATGGCGAGACAACCGTGACGTTCACCGCCGAGGACGACTCCCATAACGTGTCGACCTGTGAGGCGAAGCTGACCGTCCAGGATACGAAGCCACCCGTAATCACCGTGGTGCTGGACCGCGACGTGCTGTGGCCGCCCAACCACAAGCTGGTCGAGGTGTGTGCCGACGTGACCGTGACCGATATCTGCGATCCCAACCCGACCTTCGTGCTCACCGGCATCACGTCGAGTGAACCGGACAACGCGAAGGGCGATGGGAACACCGTGGACGACATCCAGAACGACGCCACCGGCACGCCCGACCTGTGCTATGACCTGCGCTCCGAACGGCAGGGCGGCGGCGACGGCCGGACCTACTCCATCATCTACACGGCGACGGATGCGTCCGGCAACACGGCCGCCGACACCGTCTGCGTGCAGGTGCCGCACGATCACTCGAGCGGTGCGTTCGCTTCGACGGGCTTTGCGGTGGACGGCACATCCCTGGAGAACACCGCCGATCGCTTTGTCGTGATCGTGCCGGGCTCGGACGTCGTGGATGCGGCCAGGCTCGACATGAAGGAGATATTCCTGGGGAATACCGCCTTTGTCGCGCGGCCGACGCAGCGTCTGATAGTGGATGTGAACGGCGACCAGCAATTCGACGCGGCACTGTTCTTCGACGCCGACGCGATGGCGCTGATCCGGGCCTACGCCGAAAACCAGTCGCTGCAGGATGGCACCGACGGAGCCCTGTCCAAGACGGTGACCGACGGCCCGGTGGGGATCCATTTCCTCAATCAGGACGGCGTGGACTTCCTGGTTTCCAACATCTTTGCGCTGGGAGACCGGGTCAACATGCCGGCCGTGGGAATGGTGGATCCTCCGGCACCGCTCCTGACGAGCGGTGGAGACCCGGTGGTTCCGTCGCGGACCGAGCTCGCATCGATCCATCCCAACCCGTTCAATCCGGAAACAACGGTGGATTTCTCACTGGCGTCGTCAGAAAGAGTGCAGATCGCGATTTACGACGTGCGCGGCGCTCTCGTAAGACGCCTGGTGGACGGGACCATGCCCGCGGGGCAGCACCACGCCACCTGGAACGGACGCGACAACTCGGGACGCACCGCCAGCTCGGGTATCTACTTCGTGCGGATGATTGCCGGCCGCTATGAGGAGGTCCGGAAGATCGTCATGCTGAAGTAGTCGCGCCTTATCCGATTCGAGACGTGAACAGCGCCCCGGTGCGACCTCGCGCCGGGGCGCTTTGCACTGGCGAACGCCCGCGAGGACTCAGAAACGGAATGAGAGCCCGAACATCCAGTTGCGTCCGGGCATGCGATAGCGGGCAAGCTCCTCGTACGCCCGGTCGAAGATGTTGTTCACCTTCACCGACGCCGTCATGGTGCGGTTGATGTGATATTGCGCGTTGGCATTGAAGACCCAGTAGGCGGCGGGCAGCGATTTTTCGAACAGGAACACTTCCTCGATCTTGCTGCGGTAGCGCGCGTCGCCGTGAAGCTGCCAGCGCCCCAGCCCCAGATCTGCGCCGAAGTTGGCGGTGTGCCGCGGCCGGTACGCAAGAATGTCGTCGGTACGACCTGGTGACTGGTCGCGTGCATCCAGGAACGTGTAGTTGGCGGAGAGCGAAAGTGCATCGAACGTCGAAGTGACGGTGGTCTCCACGCCGGCCATGTCCGCGGAGTTGAGGTTGCGCACCTGATAGACTGACTCGGACACACCCAGCTCCTTCGAGATGTCGACCCAGTAGATCATGTCCTCGTAGTGGTAATTGAAGCCGGCGACATCCAGGCCCAGCATGGGATGCGGAGTCCAGTGCACGCCGATTTCCTCGGAGTCGACGATGTGTTCGGCGCCGAGGTTCGGGTTGGGAATGAACAGGATGTCGCCGCCCAGCTCGCGCTGCAGAAAACGCTCCGCGATGGTGGGCGCGCGAAACGCCTGCGCAAACAGGGTGCGCAGCGCGAACGTCTTCGTCGGCGACCACACCAGCGCCACCTTGGGACTGAGCTGTTCCAGCGTCTCCCCTCCCACCAGATGATTCCAGTCGTAGCGAACGCCCAGCGTGGTGGTCACCGTCTTCGAGAGATTGATGTCGTCCTGCGCAAACACGGCGTAGTTGTTGATCTGATGATCTCCATAGAGAATGGTGTCGGGTGACGACTGCACGTAGTCAACCTGGACATCCACGCCCGCCACCAGGCGGTTCCATCCGGCCAGCCGCCGGTCCACCTGGGTGATGAACCCTACCTTGTCGCCGAGAATCTGCGTCGTCAACCCTTCCGGAATCCCCGAAATCGATTCCGTCTGGTTGAACTGCGTGTTCTGTTCGTGATGGTAGTAGTACATGCGCGTCGAGAGACGCGTGTGATCGCCGTTGAGCGCGGTGTAGTGCAGGTCGGCGCTGGCGTAGTCCTTCTGTTGCCTGTCGTCCCTGTACGAGTCGCGAACCTGAAGCGGATGATTGGCGTCCAGCCACACGTGCGGGTAGTCATTATTGGCGTGCCCGCCGCCCAGCGTCAGTTCCAGTGTGCGCTGGGCATTGATGTTGAACATGAGCTTGCCGTACAGATCGTAGAACGTATACGCGGTGTTCTCGCTGAATCCGTCCGACGACTTGCGGCTGGCGCTCAGCAGGTAGCGCAGGTCGCGCTTCGAATGGCCGAGCGGACCCGACAGGTCGGCGGTGACCTCGCTCTGCAACGGCGTGCTGTTGGTGTAGCGATACTGCGGCGAGGGCTGTTCGAAGAATCCCAGCTTCATGTCGAGACGCGCGACGGTTTCCTTTCCCGGTTTGCGCGTGATCACATTGACCACACCGCCCATGGCGGTCGACCCGTACAGGCTGGAAAAGGCGCCCTTGACGATTTCGACATGATCCACGAACTGCGTGGGCACCAGACTCCAGAAAGCGCCGCCCGAATCCGACGTCAGCGCCGGGCGTCCGTCCACCAGCAGCAGCACGCGGTTGCCCACGCCGCCGCCGGCCACGTCCGAACTTCCGCGAATCTGCATCGACTGCACCGAGATGCCCGTGCTGCGGTACACATTGAGTCCGCCCACGGCGTCGATGGCCTGATCGAAGGTGGCCGGCTGCCGGTTGTCGATGTCGGTCTGGTCCACCACCGCGACGCTGGCGGGGGCCATGCGCACCGTCTGTTCGACGCGGGTGGCCGTCACCACCACCGGGTCCACGTGCACGGGAGCCGGCACGAGCGCCGCGTCCACCCGGGTGGTGTCTCCGGCGCTCAACGTGACGTCGGTTTCGAAGCTCCTGTGCCCGATGCGCGAAATCACGATGTGGTAGCTGCCAACCGGAAGACCGTGCAGGAGAAAGTCACCGCGCATGTCGGTCATGGTGCCACCCATTTTCACCACCACCACATTACAGAAGGTCAGGGGATCACCGGTCTTTGCGTCCCGAACATGCCCGGCCAGCGTGCCCGTATTCTGGGCGTGCGCGGGCGCGGCACCGGCCACCAGGGCCAGCACCAGAACGGGGCACACGATGACAATGCGGCGGAGGCGCACGTCAGGCGGCCCGGGATGGGTGTGAGAAAACGTGTTTCATGGAAGGGTGGTTGTGTTAGGTTCCTCGGCGCCGGGATTTGCCGGAGCGGCGGCTTGAACCTATCTTCAGGCCGCGCTCAGCTTAAATAACACTGCCCGGATGGGCCGTCAAGTCGCCGCACGGCACGCGTGCGCGGGATGCCGCCGGCCGTTTTCTCGTTTCAACCCGATCGATACCTCATGTGCGGAATTCTCGGCTATTGCGCCCCGGAATGGGATCCGGGGCTGGAAAAGTTCTTCGGGCTGCAGGGCTTCAACCTGCAGCACCGTGGCCAGGAGAACTTCGGCTGTACCTACAGCAACGGGCACAAGTTCTCCCACTTCAAGGATCGCGGCCTGGTGTCGCAGGTGTTCACCCGGGAGCGGCGTGACCACTTTTCGGACACGCGCCCGCTGATCGCCATTGCACAGACGCGTTACGCCACGGCGGGCGGCACCGACGCCATCTCCGCGCAGCCGCACTGGATGACCCTGCTCGACGGATTCTACTCCAATGCCACCAACGGCGACCTTCCCCTGCTGGAGGAAGAGATCCGCCGCCTGGAGAAGGCCGGCACGGTGATGCTGTCCGGCAACGACGGCGAAGTGATTCTCAAGAAGATCCTGCATGGCGCGCGCGATCAGGGTGGCGACCTGGTGGCCGGCATCCGCCGCATGATGGAATCGACGCCGGGCGCGTACTCAGGCTGTCTCATGACGCTCACCGAGCTCTACCTCTACCGCGATCCCCACGGGTTCCGTCCCCTGTATTTCGGGAAGTGGCGGGATGCGGTAGTGTTCGCATCCGAATCGTGCGCGTTCCACGAGCCCGACGCCGAAATCGAGCGCGAGGTGTATCCCGGCGAAGTGATCAAGCTCGACATTCACGGTGGACGCGAGCACTTCCAGGCCGTACCCACGCACCAGCCGCGCCAGCAGTGCGTCTTCGAGGCCATCTACTTTGCGCGGCCGGACAGCCGCGTGTTCACGGACTCCAAAGAAGTCGGCCACTTCCGCCATCTTCTGGGGCGGCGCCTGGCAACCGAACACCCCGTGAGCGACGCCGCCGTGGTGCCGGTGCCCGATTCCGGGCGCTACGCCGCCAGCGGCTATGCCAGCGAGAGCGGGCTTCCGCTGCGCGAACTGCTGGTGCGTAACCCGTACATCCCGCGCACCTTTCAGATCGCCGGCCAGTCCAACCGCGAAGATCTGGTGCGCCTCAAGTTTACGGTGATGCAGTCGCTGTTGCGGCAGTACCGCAAGTTTGTGATCGTGGATGACTCGCTGGTGCGCTCCACGACGCTGCGCAGCCTGATCGGCATGGTGCGCGACGCCGCCCGCGAGGCGGATGTCGACCCGCGCTCGATCGAAGTACACGTGCGTATTGCGTCGCCGCCCATCATCGGCTGCTGCTACTACGGAATCGACACGCCCGAGAAGACCGAGCTGGTGGCGGCCCACCAGAACGTCGAGGAAATCGCCCGGGGGATCGGCGCCGACTCCCTGGCCTACATCTCCCACGAGGGGCTCGACACCGTGACCCGTGAGTTCGGGGACCCCGGCGACTTTTGCCGTGCCTGCTTCACCGGCCGGTACCCCACCCGGTACCTCGAACGCTCCCGTTAAACGCTGCAATACCGGTCAATAAATGCCTTGTGGACGACCTACCGGGTATGAAGTATGCTCCCCGGTAGTGTGTCCGATGGTGCGGGAGATTCTCGTCGGCTTTTGGTTTAGCGTGTTTGATTGGGAGCCTATCGCATCGCGGGAACCGTTAAAGGAGAACGTATCGTGTCTAAGAAACTGTTTGTTGGAAGCTTGAGCTGGAACACCACCGACGAGGGGCTCCGGCGCGCGTTTGAAAAGTTTGGTGAGGTTCTGGAAGCGAAGGTGATCAAGGATCGCGAGACTGACCGCTCCCGCGGGTTTGGTTTCGTCTCCTTCGCGAATCCCAAGGACGCGATGGATGCGATGGCAGCGATGGACGGCCAGGAACTCGACGGCCGTACCATCAAGGTGAACGAGGCGCAGGAGCGCGAGCGCACCGGTGGCGGTGGCCCGCGCGGCGGCGGCTTCGGTGG
>DASRYI010000235.1:0-6011 GCA_035687255.1 Candidatus Krumholzibacteriia bacterium
GATGATGGCGGCGGTCGGTTCGACGCAGGCAGTCCGGAAGAATCTCACCAACTACTTCAGCGAGGATGTGAAAGTTCCGAAGCTGCGCGTGTTGCGGCGCGCCGTTCTCGCCGAACAGGTGTGCCTGGACGTGTCACACCACTGGCCGCGCGGCCGGCGGCTGGTGCTGGTGTACGCCGGAAATCCCGACTACGGGAACTGGGGAAACATCCGAAGCGCCATGAACGATGGAAGCGCGCTGCGCCTCGTGCTGCGTCAACCGCAGCTCGATGTTGAATTCCTCCTGCCCGCACAGAGCACCGACGTTCCCGAGGAACAGGTGATGGTCGTCACCGAACTCGGCCAGGCCTACACCGTCGCGCAATATCGCATGATCGCGCCCTACCGGGCATCGCGTTAAGCCGCCCGCCGCATTGCCGTCTTTTCACGGCGCCGCGGATAGCTGTTGCGCGACGGCCCCGACCTGTTATTCCATGACACGATGAAAACCCGCGCCGTTGTCACCTTCGTCTCGGTCCTGCTGTTTGTGACCTGCACGTCGCCCAAGGACCGGATGTCACCCAACGAACAGGCCCACGCCCAGGGCAACCTTTCCACGGACATCGAGCTGTGTCCCGATCTCACGGCGCACTCGCCCATCTGCACGCCGCCCGACAACTGGTGGAATCTCGACGTGAGCCAGGCGCCGGTGGATTCCCTGAGCCCGGTGCTGATCGCGTGGCTCAACATGCAGGAGAGTTCCATCGGTCCGGGGAGGCTGCACGCGGATTTTTCCCCGCGCTTCGGCATTCCCTATGTGACAGTTCCCGGGACGCAACCCAAAGTCGACGTCGATTTCACCGCCTATCCTGAAGAGAGCGATCATGTCGGCTATCCGATTCCGGAAGCGGCCAGGTACAACCCGCTCTTCATCGAATCGCAGGGAAGCGAGAAGGGCGACCGCCACATGTGCATCATCGACCGCGACAACTGGTTCCTCTACGAGCTGGTGCAGGTAAAATGGACGGGCGAGCACTGGGAGGCCAACTGCGGCGCGGTGTTCGATCTGGCCACCAACAAGCGCCGGCCCGAGGGCTGGACGTCGACGGACGCCGCCGGTCTGGCGGTGTTGCCGGGACTGGTGCGCTACGACGAAGTCTTCGGTCCGGATCCCATCCGGCACGCGTTGCGTGTGGCCGTGCGCCGCAGCAATGGATACGTGTGGCCCGCGTCGCACCAGGCCGGACACACCGAGGGTGCGCCTCCCATGGGATGCCGTCTGCGCCTGAAGGCGTCCACCGACATCTCCGGCTATCCGCCGGAGATTCAGAAGATCTTCCAGGCCATGAAGACGTACGGCCTGATTGTCGCGGACAACGGCGGCAACATGTACGTCACCGGCACCATGGACCAGCGCTGGAACTCGCGCGTTCTCAACCGTACCTTCCATTCGTTGCGCGCCAGCGATTTCGAGGTGATCAAGCTGGGATGGGCGCAGCCCTGACGGCGCTCTGAGCCGTTCCCGGGAGGCGCGCCGCGCCTGTCCCCACCGGCCGCCGCCCGGCACAATGGCGCTTCTCGCACCCCGTTGCGTCTGTTATATTTGCCGCACCGAACATGCCCGAAAGGGCATGTCGTTTATTGGCCGGGACGAACACCTCGGGAATGGATGGGCCCTGGTGGACCTCGGGGACTTCAAATCCCTCAGTCGGGCGTTACCGTCCGGGGTGGGTTCGATTCCCACACATTCCCGCCACCACCCACGCGGAGTGAGCCGCGCGTTCGTTAGAGTGAACCGCAGTTGTTTCGAATCGCGTCGATTGTAGCGGGGTGCATCATCGTCTGGATGTCGGGCGCGGCGACGCCGGTTCACGGACAGACGGCGGTGCCGGACTCCAGCTCGGCCGCAGCCGACAGTGCAATCACACCGGCACCGACACCGGCCCCGGTGCACCCGGTTACCGTGCAGGACTCCCTGGGGATTCCGGGGACGCTCAAGGGCGAGACGCTCGACAACCCGGAACGGACCAAGGCCATTCTGCAGCGCATGGGCGCCAATCAGGCGCCGGGACGCACCACCTGGGAGCGCGAAAAGAACCCGAAGGTCGCGATGCTGTGCCACACACTGCTTCCGGGTCTCGGACAGGTGTACAACGGACGGCGGCTCAAGGTGGCACTGATGGCGGGGGCGGCGACGTACTATTACGGTACGGCGTACATTCAGTACAAGAAGTGGCACGCGGCGGAGGCGCTGCGCGACCAGTATCCGCCCGGCAGCGAGCAGTACAATTTCCAGGACCGGCTGGCGAGTTATTATGAGGAGAACGCGCGCACCTATCTGTGGTGGTCGGGCGCGGTGTATCTGCTCGGACTGCTCGATTCGTGGATCGACGCGCACCTTTACGATGTGCGCACATACACACCGCCGGCGTTACCCGAGACGGAAACACCGCATGCGGCCAACGAACGCACAAACTATCTGACGCTGGGGTTCACCCTCAGCCGGGCCAAGTAAGCACATGACATTTCCCCAGGAACGCATTCGCAATTTCTGCATCATCGCGCACATCGACCACGGCAAGTCGACACTGGCCGACCGTCTGCTGGAGGCCACCGCCACGCTCACCCACAAGGAAATGCGCGAGCAGGTGCTCGACACCATGGACCTCGAGCGTGAGCGCGGCATCACCATCAAGAGCCATCCCATTCGCATGGTTTATCACGCGAAGGACGGCAAGGACTATCTCTTCAATCTGATCGATACCCCGGGCCACGTGGACTTCACCTACGAAGTGTCCCGCAGTCTGGCGGCGTGCGAGGGCGCGATCCTGGTGGTGGACGCCGCGCAGGGCATCCAGGCCCAGACGGTGTCCAACGTGTATCTGGCCGTAGAGCAGGGGCTCGAACTGCTGCCCGTGATCAACAAGATCGACCTGCCCGCGGCGCGTCCCGAGGAGGTCACCCACGAGATCCACGACCTGATCGGCGCGCGCGAGGACGAGATCATCCAGGTAAGCGCGCGCGAGGGTATCGGCATTCCCGATCTGCTGGAAGCCATCGTGGCGCGCGTGCCGGCACCGCGGGGCGACCGCGAGGGGAAGCTGCAGGGGCTGATCTTCGACTCCTTCTACGACAGCTATCGCGGCTCGGTGATCTACGTGCGCGTCAAGCAGGGGCGTGTGCGTCGCGGCGACATGGTACGCATGTGGTCGACGGGAAAGTCCTTCGAGGCCATGGACACCGGCCATTTCCGCATTCAGATGGTCGCCGCACCCGAGCTGGAGGCGGGCGAGGTGGGCTACCTCATCACCGGCCTCAAGGACATCCACGACGTGAAGATCGGCGACACCGTGACGCTGGAGACCGACCCCTGCGAGGTGCCGCTGCCCGGCTATCACGAGGTGAAGCCGATGGTCTTCAGCGGGCTCTATCCCGTCGAGGCCGAGGACTATGTGGAGCTGCGCGAGGCTCTGGAAAAATTGCGCCTCAACGATTCTTCGTTCATCTTCGAGCCGGAGACATCGGTGGCGCTGGGCTTCGGCTTCCGCTGCGGGTTCCTGGGACTGCTGCACATGGAGGTCATCCAGGAGCGGCTCGAGCGGGAATACAACCTGAACCTCATCACCACCATGCCCAACGTGTCGTACGTGGTGCGGCTCAAGTCGGGCGAGGAGCTGGTGGTGGACAATCCGGCGAAGTTCCCACCCGAAGGGAAGATCGAGCACGTGCGCGAACCGTACGTGAAAGTCGAGGTGGTGACCCCGGCCGAGTACGTGGGGGCCATCATGGCACTGTGCCAGGGACGCCGGGGTATATACCTGGGCATGGAGTACGTCACCCGGGAGCGGGCCGTCATGCGCTACGACATGCCGCTCGCGGAGATCCTCATCGACTTCTATGATAAGCTCAAGAGCATGAGCCGGGGCTATGCCAGCCTCGACTACGAGTACATCGGCCACCGCGAAAGCGACGTGGTGCGGCTGGACATAGCGCTCAACGGCGACCCGGTGGATGCGCTCTCCATGATCGTGCACAAGGAGAACGCCTACAACATGGGCCGGGACCTCGCGGTCCGGCTCAAGGAAGTCATCCCGCGCCAGATGTATGAGGTGGCCATCCAGGCCTGCATCGGCCACGACGTGATATGCCGCACCAATGTGAAGGCGCTGCGCAAGAACGTAACCGCCAAGTGCTACGGGGGCGACATCACGCGGAAACGCAAACTTCTCGAGAAACAAAAAGAGGGGAAAAAACGAATGAAGATGGTGGGCAAAGTCGAGATCCCGCAGGACGCGTTCCTGGCGGTGCTCAAGGTTGAGAGGACGCAGTAATCATGGCGAAAACCAAGCGCAAAAAGTCTCTGGTCCGCGAGTACACCGAAATCATCGTACTCGCGGTGGCGTTGGCCCTGTTTGTCCGGACCTTCTTCATTCAGGCGTTCCGGATTCCCTCTGAATCGATGGAGGATACGCTGCTGGTGGGCGATTTCCTGTTCGCCAACAAGCTGCTGTACGGACCCAAACTCCCCTTCGTGGACGTGCGCCTGCCCGCCATCCGCCAGCCCAGGGTGGGGGACATCATCATCTTCCGCTACCCCAACGATCCCAAGGTGGACTACATCAAGCGCTGCGTGGCCACCGAGGGACAGACGGTGGAGCTGATCGACGACCAGCTGTATGTGGACGGAGTTCTGCAGAAAGAGCCGTTCACGAAGTACGTCTTCGGACACCGGCCGGACCGGCATTTCGGCCCGTTCACGGTGCCGCCGGGCCACCTGTTCATGATGGGCGACAACCGCGACAACAGCGCGGACAGCCGGGCCTGGGGGCCGCTGGACAAGAAGCTGATCGCGGGCAAGGCGATGTTCATCTACTTCTCGTGGAACCCGCGCGCGCATACGATTCGTTTCTCGCGCATCGGTGATCTGATCAAGTAGCGTCCTTTGCTGGGCGGTCGCACGTCACTCTTTGCTCCTGCTGTTCTTTTGCAGGATCTTCGGGCCTAGATTCCGCCGTGATCGAGCGGACCGCGCATGAGTGCCCCGTGTCGCGCACGGGCGCGACATTCTCTTATACTCAAGGAAATCGAAGCGGAAAGCGAGCATGTGCGAGCGTCGCTGAGTTCGGAGTGCGGGAGTATGTCGCTCTGAAGCGACTTTGACGAACGCGTGCCCGCTTCCATATTGCGATCCGCGTGAGGAGCAGGAGCGAAGAGCGACATGCGACCGCGCAGCAAGGTGCCTTGAGAATCAGCATGAAGCCGTTGTCGTTATATATTCACGTTCCGTTCTGCACGCGGCGGTGCTCGTACTGTTCGTTCTATCACGTCGATACCGCGCGTGAGCGCGAGGTGCGTTTCGTCGACGCGCTGGTGGATGAGATCGGCGCCGCCATGCCGGTGCCGGGTGAGATATCGCTGCGCACCATCTTCGTGGGTGGTGGAACCCCGACAACGCTGGGCACGGATTCCTGGGAGCGCGTGATGCAGGCGCTGGCGCCGTGGTGGCCGTCCGGCGGGCCCGATGAGTTCACGGTGGAGATGAATCCGGAAGACGTAACCGGCGAGATGGTTACATTTCTGCGCGGCATCGGTGTCAATCGTGCCAGCCTGGGCATTCAGTCGATGCACGAGGTGGGGCAGAAGGTGCTCAAGCGCTGCACGCCCGGCGTGAACGAGCGCGCCATCGAGATCGTCATGCGGGAGTTCGACAACGTCAGCTTCGACGTGCTTCTCGGGGTGCCGAAGACGTCGCGCGAGGATCTCGCACGCACGCTGGGGCGACTGGTGGAGTTTGCGCCGCGCCACTTCTCGGTGTACGGGCTCGAGGCGGGAGGCGACATGTCCTCCGAGGTCGAGCGCTTCTTCGCCGCGGTTGACCCCGACCGCGTGGCTGATGAATACTTGATGGCGTGCACGTCGCTGGCCGCCGCGGGCTACCGGCACTACGAGGTGTCGAATTTTGCGCGGCCCGGCTGCGAGTCGCGGCACAACCGCGTGTACTGGGACGGCGGTGACTATCTGGGCCTCGGCCC
>DASRYI010000236.1:0-5799 GCA_035687255.1 Candidatus Krumholzibacteriia bacterium
GAGCGGCTGGTACAAGTATCACAACGACGGGCTGGACGAGCGCGCGGCGTACGAGCACTTTGCCGACCTGCACTGGAGTGTGGACAAGTGGATCAGTGATTTTCCCAATATCTGCAACGGTTCTCCCACTACGATCGAAGACATCGAGCAGTGCGGCAAGGACTCCTCGGGCAGCGGGGTATGGCCGGGATACATCCCCTTCGTTCCCAAGAGCGTCGACAAACAGCATTACTATGAGAACCTGGGCAAGTACGACTGGTACATTTCCGGCTGGTCGGACTGGGATCCCAACGCCAACCCCTATGAAAAAGAGACGGATCTGCGCACGCAGTATCGCGCCATGCGCTATCAGAGCAACCAGGATCTCGACAAGGCCAACGCCTTCGTGTGGGTGAGTGTCGCGGCGCGCGCGTTTTCGCTGGCCGAAACCGCCATCCTCATCCACAACCGGCGCGGGGCAGAAGCCGGCGGCGGCGACGGTTCGCCCATCTCGTTGCACGCGCGGCCGCGCGGCCGTACCGGCGGGGAAGTGGCACTGGAGGTTCGTTTCAAATGAGGTGTGCCGTTCTCTGCACGATGATTCTGCTTGTCACCGCCGCCGGCGTGCGTGCGGACGAGCTGCGACCACTGCGCGACGGAGTGCCGGTGGTGGCCACGGCGGCCGCCCCGGAACTTGACTGGAGTGCGGACCCGGCGTCCGTGGACGGACCGATTTCGCCGGCGAAGGCGGTGCTGTACTCATTGCTGCTTCCGGGGCTGGGCGACTACCAGCTTGGCAACCGGAGCCGCGCGGTGGGGTTTTTCATCGCTGAAGGCGCCATCTGGACGGCGTATGGCGTCATGAAAGTGCAGGGGCACCAGCGCGAGGACGATTACCAGCAGCTCGCGGTGCAGTTCGCGGGCGTCTCCCGCACCGGCCACTCCGACGATTTCTACGCCAAACTGCGTGAATACGCGAGTTCCGACGCCTACGCAGCGGACGTCAAGCTGGACGGACGCGCGGCGCTGTCGGACAACGGGAAATACCTCGATCGAATCGGCGCCGATGCACTCGACCGGTACTTCGTGGAGAACCGGCTCGCCGACTACGAACCCTGGCAATGGACGTCGCACGAGCGGCAGTTGCAGTATTCCGAGATGCGCTCGTCGAGCAAGACCTCCTACCGGCGCGCGAACTACATGCTGGCGGCGGCGGCGGCCAACCGCGTGGTGAGCGCGGTGGTGGCGTACGCCGCGGCGCGGGGCGCGAACCGGTCGCAGACCATGGGCTATCAGATGAATTTTGCGCCGTCGGAGCACGGGCTGGATCTCTCGCTCACGGTCACACGTTCCTTCTGAGACGGTTCCACGACCGCGGGTTGTCATGCGCAGTCGTCCTCATGCATTCACACTCTGGGTCGCCGGCGCGGTGCTGGCGCTGGCATGCGCGCCGGCCCGGGACGCGGCCACGGCGCAGGAAAAACCGGCTTCGTCCACGGCCGTTCCCACCGACACGCTCGCGCCCGCGTTTTCGTTTCACACCTGTGACCGGGTCACCATCGGAGATCCGCAGGCGGTGACCATCGACTTCCACGGCATCGCGGTGCTGGCCGACGCCTCACCGCCGCGTCTGGTCTCGTACAACCCCGCCACCGGCGGATGCCAGGAGTTCCAGGCCCCCGCGGGGCGCCCCGCGTTTCGTCCCTCCGGCGTTGCGGTGCGCGGTTTCTTCGTGTACGCGGTCGACGAGACCAACCGCCTCTTGTTGCGCTGGGACTCGAGCGGCGCCTACCGTGACGTGATTCTCAACTTCGAAGAGCTCAACGAACGCCGCCGCGTGTCGCCGCACGGACTCGACGTGGACGCATCGGGCCGCACGGCGGTCACCGATATCGAGAACAACCAGGTGATCGTGTTCGACACCTATCTCAATGTCGACGTCGCCTTTGGAAATTTCGGTTCCTTCGAGGGCCAGATGGACACACCGCAGGGCGTGTCGTTCACGCCGCGCGGCGAGTTGCTGGTGGCCGACACGGGCAACGCGCGCCTGCAGTTCTTCTCCGATACCGGCGCCTTCCTGCGCGCCATTCCGCCCGCGGGAACGGCCAGCCCGCTGCGACGGCCGCGGCGCGGCATCGCCACCGAAGACGGACGCGTATTCGTGGCCGATCCGGTCGCGGGGCGCGTGTTCGAATTCTCCCCGGCCGGTGCCCTGGTGCGCGCGATCGTGCCGGACCGGCCCGGTCGTTTCCGGCCCACTGACCTCGCGATGGCGAAGGACGGGATGCTGCTCATCACCGATTCCGCCTCGCAGTCTCTTTTCGCCGTCAAGGTGATGTAGCATCGGCTGGTCAAACCGGGAGCGTCGCCCCCTGTGTGTGTGGATCGCGGCGGCGTGTGTGTGTGCCGCGGCGCTTTCGGCCCGTGCGCAACCGGTTCGCTACAACGCATCGACCTGGGGCGAGGTGTCGGACACGCTGCGCACGCCCCGTGCGGGCGCGCGCATCGCGCTCAAGTCGCCCTTTCTGGTGCCGGGCAGTGTGGTGGTGCGGGTCAACGGCGAGGTGCTGGCCCCCGAACGCTATCAGGTGAATCTGCACCTGGGCACCATCCGCTTCCTCGACGATCTTCCCGCCGGCGCCGTGGTGGTGGTCAGCTACCAGCGCAAACCGCTGCTCATGGCGCCCGTGTACAGCCTTCGTCCCGCCGAGGTGTCGGCCCCAGACAGCACCGGCGCGGTGCCGGAGCGAATCGTTACCCCGAGGGCGCCGGAGCCGGAAGCGCCGCCGGGGCTTTCCTTCGGCGGAACCAAGTCGGTGTCGTTCTCCACCGGGACCAACCGCGGTTCCACGCTCGACCAGTCACTCGAAGCCACCATCGAGGGGCAGCTCACGCCCACGCTCAAGGTGCGCGCGATTCTTTCCGACAACAATCTCCCCATTCAGCCGGAAGGGAACACCGAAGAGCTGCAGTACTTCGACCGCGTGTTCGTGGAAATGGAAGGTCCCAATGCGCGCGCCACCGTCGGTGATCTCACGCTCGACAACAAGGTGTCGACGTTTTCGCCGCTGTCGCGCCAGTTGCGTGGTATCGCGGGTTCGGCGTGGAATCAGCGGGGGCGGGTGAGTGCGGCGGCGGCGGAGACCAAGGGTGAGTTCCGCAGCATGCAATTCCGCGGCACCACCGGGTTGCAGGGGCCGTACGCGCTGCTCTCGCAGGGGCGCACCACCAACGATGTGATCATCGCGGGAACCGAACGCGTGTACGTGGATGGAACGCGGTTGCAACGCGGACAGAACCAGGACTACGTGATCGACTATGACGCGGGCACCATCACCTTCACGCCGCGCCGGCTCATCACCACCGATACCGAGATCGCGGTGGACTTCGAAGTCACGGCGCAACGGTACGCCCGCAGCACCGTCATGGCGTCCGGCGAGAAACTGAAACTGGGCGGGGGAATGGACCTGAGCCTGTTGTTTGCGCGCGAAACCGACGACAACGGATCGCCCAAGAACATCACGCTCACCGACGCCGACCGCAAGGTGATCGCGGCCGCCGGTGACGACCCGCGCAAGGCGGTGACGGGAGGCATCACGCAGACCACGGTGGGCCAGGGGCAGTATGTGCGGGTGCCGGCGGATTCGCTCGCGGGTACGCCCGCGTACTATCGTTTCGACGAACTCCAGGGCGACTATCAGGTGGCGTTCGTGGAGGTGGGGACGGGCAACGGCGACTACCGCCGCGCCGGCATCTCGACGCGCGGCACGCCCTATTTCGAATTCGTCGGAGTGGGCCAGGGCACATATCGCACCGGCCGCCTGCTGCCGCTGCCGGAATCATCCGACGTGTACACCGCGCGCCTGGAGCGTCCCAACGGTGCGTTCACCATGGACGGCGAGTGGAACCTGAGCGATCACGACGCCAACACGCTTTCGGCGCTGGACGACAACGACAATCTCGGCACCGCCGCGCAGCTGCACATGGGGCTGCGGCACGACGGCACGTGGCGCGTGGGGCTGGCCGGCGCGGGATCGTATCTCGAGGACACGTTTCACAGTTTCGACCGCGTGCGTCCCGGATACTACTATCGTGACTGGAACCTGGAGGATGTGCCGCTGGTGGGCACGGAGAAGACCGCGGAGGTGAGCGCGGACGTGGCGCGCGCGCGCCTGGGAGCGACGAAGTATACCCTGGGACGCCTGCAACGGGACCAGTACCAGGGCTGGAAGCACGAGTTCACGCTGCAGTCAGGTACGCTCGACGATCGCGGTGTGGCGCTGCGCGGACTGCAGTCGGACATGAGCGGCACCGACACCGACCGCACGCGCCGCTTCGGATCGGCGGATCTCGCCTACGGGTTCTGGCATGTGGTGCCGTCGGTGACGGTCGGCGGCGAGCGCTATCGCAACGCCATCGTGGCCGCCCCGGACAGCGGGCGCGCCTATTCGCTGTATTCGGCGCGCCTTTCCAGTCGCGGCGGTGGCCGCCTGACGTGGCGCCTCGGGAGCGAGCAACGCAAGACCGACGCCGTGGACCCCGCCACCGACAAGTTCGTCCCCGCGCGCACCGACCGGACCGTCGACGGCACGCTTTCCTACCACGGCACGGGCGCGACCCAGGGAGAAATCCAGGTGATTCATCGCCGCGAAAAAGACGATGCCACCGGCTCGACGCGCGACACCGACCTGGCGCGGCTCAAGGGGAGCAGCGCCTGGGACGGCGCCGGACTGCGCGTCGACGCCGACTACGAGGTGAGCCAGAACGACGCGGTGCAGCTGCAGCGTTCGGTGGTGTTCGTCGGTGACGGGAAAGGCGACTACAACGAACTGGGCGAAGCGGTGGGCAAGGGCAAGGGCTCCTACACGGTGCTCTTTCTTCCCACCAACGACGCCACGCCGGTCCACACCGTCGGGTTCAACATGCGCCTGGTGTGGAAGCCGGCGCACGCCGGGTCGGAGCGCGGCGGCGTGACCGGTTGGGTGCTGCGCAACGTGTCGCTCGACCAGACGCTGGGTGTGCGCGAGGAATCGACTTACGAACCGGCGTGGAAGGTGTACGCCATGGTGCCCTCCGCGCTCCAGCGCGACAGCACCACGGTCTTCGGAACCACCACGCTGCGCCAGGACTGGTCGCTTCTGGACGGCTACCGCAACCTGTCGCTCACGTTTCGCTACCTGCGCGAAGATACCGAGGACAACCGCTTCGAGGGCGTGCACGAGAATACGTTCAACGGCGAGCAGTCGCTGCGCTTCTCGCGCTCGCTGTCGGCGCAACTCACGGCCACGGTGGAGGGGGGGCGCAACGTGACGCAGCGCGGGGGCGAGGGCCTGCCGGTCGGGACCGGCAGCACCTACAACGTGGAGGCGTGGTCGGTGCTGGTGGGGGCCGGCATCATGTTGCGGCCGGGAGCCAATCTCGATCTCGACGTGCGCGGGCAGCGTCAACAGGACGCGGAGAGCGGCGCCGGCCAGCGCACCATCAAGTTCCAGCCGCGGCTGGTATGGCGCGTGGCCGACCAGATCAACGTCTTTGGCACCTACGAGCTGGCCGAAGTGCGCGACGACGCCGACAACCCGCCCATTCGACCCATCGTGTTCGCGCGCGAGGGCCGGTCGCATCAATGGAGTCTGACCCCCAACTTCCGTGTGTCCAAGATCATTTCCATCTACGCCACCTATTCCGGCCGCAACGAGGAGGTGTTTTCCGGCAAGCGCGTCACCGAACACAATTTTCGGCTCGAGACGCGGGCCTACTTCTGATGCGACGAATGTGGTTTGCACTCCTGGGGATGTCGGTGCTGGCGCTGGCGCCGGTGGT
>DASRYI010000237.1:0-32370 GCA_035687255.1 Candidatus Krumholzibacteriia bacterium
ATCAAGAAAGTGTGCGCCTGGATCTACCGCAAGTGTGATCTGATCGTCGACACCAGCCCGTGCCAGCGCGACCGCCTGAAGACCTACATCGCCACCGCTCGCCACGCCACCTGCACGCCGTGGGCCGTGGTGGAACCTCCCGCGCCCGTTTCCGTCGACGACACCGAACGCAAGGCGTTGTTCGGCGACACCAACCTGGCGTTGATCTACTCCGGCAACATCGGCCGTGCGCATCACTTTGATCTCATCCTCGAACTCGCGCGCCGTCTGCGCGATACCGGCGCCAGCATGGCGTTTGCCGTGCGAGGAAACGGTATTCCGGCACTCAAACAGGCCGTGCTCGATACCGACACCCACATTCGCTTCGGAGAGTTTGTCTCACAGGACCGGCTGGAAAAGCGGCTGAGCGCGGCCGACATTCATCTCTTGAGCCTGCGCCCCGAATGGACCGGCACACTGGTGCCATCCAAGTTCTTCGGGGCGATTGCGGTGGGACGCCCGGTGATCTTCCTGGGAAGCCCGAAGTCGGGCATTGCGCAGTGGACCGAGGCCTACGGACTGGGATGGGTGCTCACACCGGAGACCATCGACCGCGTGACCCGCGAGGTGGCGCAGCTCCCCAACGATCCCGCCGCGGCCGCAGCGCTACGCGAACGCTGTTTCCGCACCTACCACGAGCACTTCTCGCGCAAGAGTGTCATGGACAACTGGGACCGCGAGCTGCGCGCGGTGGTACAGAGCTAGCGCTGTACGATCTCCCGGCAGAACTCCACGTAGCGCGGAACCCACACTTCCGTCGACAGCTCGCGCCCTCGACGCAACGCGCCTTCGTGCAGTCGTCTATATAACTCCACATCGCCCGCCAACAGCGACATGGCGTCCGACAACGCCGTGGCGTCGTAGGGCGGCACCAGCAGACCGTTGCTGTCATCGACGATTTCGGGAATGGCCATGAAGCGCGTGGCCACCACGGGAAGTCCCGCCTGGAAGGCTTCGATCACGGCGCCGGGGTGGCCTTCGCGTTCGTAGTGGGTGGGCATGACGAGCGCGTCGTATTCGCGCAACGCCGCCGGAATCTGGCCGTGGGGAAGAATGCCGCGGTGCTGGATACGCTTGCGGTTGGCGAAGTCCTTCGCCTCGATGCCGTCCCGCAGTTCGCCGTACACATCCACGCTCACGCCCTCGGGCAGGCGCTCGGCGGCATCGATGAGTTCGCGAATGCCCTTGTCGGGGTTCACGTGTCCAAGAAAGATGAAGCGCTGGCACGGGCCGGTGCGCCATGGCCGGTCGGGGCCTTCACCCCAGGGCCGATTGTTGGGATACTGGCGCAGGCGCGGAACGCGGATGTCTTTTATGCTGTCGATCTGATACTGCGTCTCCAGGAGGTTGAGTTCGGCGGACTCGAGCAGCAGTTTCTCCACGCGCCGCGTCGGTCCCGTCCAGTAGCGCAGCGGCTGGACGCCTCCAAAGCGCGCCACCAGCAACGGACGCCGGCCCAGGCGCGTGAGATAGTAGGCAAGACCGCCTACCATGGGATCACTGAAGTGACACGCCACCACGTCCACATGGCGCATCATGCGCAGGCAACCGCTGATGACACCCATGACGCGCTTCGCCTGGCCGGCCGGGCCGCCGGTGCGCACGGTGTCGATGAGGCGCACTTCCACGCCGGGCTGCGTGGCGAGGCCGTCGATCAGCGTGCCCATGGCCTGTGCGGCCCCGCCGAAATGCGGCGGCAGGGGGCCGATGATCAAGAGTCGCAAGCGGTTCTGAGTGTCGGCGGATGACATGCGCGATTTTCACGCGGCGCGTGAGCCGCGATTGTCCAATCCCGCTTCCCGTCCCGTCAATATGATTGGCGCCGTCCGGCGTGTGCGCCGTATCCTGCTCGGGTTCTTCGCATGCACGCCCGTTTGAACATCGACCGCCTTTCTCATCGCGCTGTCCTTGCCGGCGTCGCCGTCCTGCTGTGCGCCGTCCCGGCAGTCCCCACGCGCATCGCCGGTTTCCTGCTGATCGCCGGGTTGCTGCCGGGTCTCGGCGTGGTTGCGCGTTCCGCGTTCGCGGCCCCCGCCTGCATCGGACTGGCGACGGCTCTCTCGCCGGTCATGTTCGGGGCCACCGTGCTGATATCCATGTGGCTGGGTGCGCCGGTGGACGTCGCCGCCTGGATCGCGGTGGCGGCATGTCCGCTGTTCTTTGTTGTGGCGTATCGCGGCGGCGATGCCCACGGACACAGTGCCGACGACCGTCGTGCCCTGGTGGGTGTGGCCATTCTGGTGCTGGTGGCGGCCGCCCTGGCGTTTTCGCTGCCCCTCGCCAAGTTCTGGTGGCGCGCCCGCGACGACTCCTGGTTCCACGCCGCGGTGACGCAGAAGCTGATCCGTGACGGGCTGCCGGTCACCGATCCCTACTTTGCCGGCCTGCGCCTGCAGTACATGTACTTCTATCACGGCATTCTGGCGGCGTGCTCCCGGCTCACCGGCATCGACGCCTTCCACGCCATGATCACCGTCAACGCCATCGCACTGGTGTCGTGCGCGAGCGCGTTTCACGCACTGGCGGGCCTGTTCTCGCGCCGCGTGGCTCCGAGAGTGCTGGGCACGGCGTTGTGGCTGTTCGGGATGAACGGATGGTTCTACCTGTTCTGGGCCTCGCGCATCGCGCGCGCGTTCACGGGCAAGACGCGCGGGCTCGAAGTACTGAGACAACTCTTTCCCTGGTCGCCCAACGGGCACGCCACCGCCGCGTCACTCATTACCGTTGAGGGCAACCAGTTCATGTTTCTGGACAAGTTCATGATCGGGACGGCGTTTTCGCTCACGCTCTCGCTGGCGGCCACGGCGATGTTTCTGTTGCTGCGCGCCCGGCAGGGGCACTGGAGCTGGCGCCACGACAGCGCCCTGTTCCTGAGCATTGGCGGCGCGATGGTGCTTCACGCCGTGGCAGGCGTTGCGCTGGCGGTTGTGACCGCCGCGGTGCTTTCGCTTCTGATGCTGGTGCGTGCGCAGACGTCGCGCGGCGGTCCGTCGTATGTGCGGCTGATGCTGGGCATTGGCATCGGCGTCGCGGTGACGTTGCCATACCTGAGCTCGGTGGCACCGCGCGGTGCCGGCCACGCCGTGATGAAGCTGGCGTTTCAGCCGCGCGTCGCGGTGGGGCTTCTGGCCGACGTTCTGCCCGCGCTCGTGTTTGCGGTGCTGTTCTTCCGCCGGGCCGGGGATGACTCCGATTCTCCCGAACGCCTGGGCGCACGCCCCATCTCCGAACTGACCCTGAGCGGAAGCGGGCTGGTCGCCCTGTGGACGCTGTTCATGCTGATGGTGGCGTTGACGGTGGATCTCACCACCAACAACGAGACCAAGTTTGCGTTCTTCGTGTGGCTGCCGTTGTGCGTGCTCTCGGTGGGGGCGTTCGAACGCTGGGGCTACTCGCCGGTGCGCTGGCGCTGGCTTGTCCTGATCGTCGCGACCACCACTCTTCCGCTGCACATGCTGTATTTCCACCATGCCGTGCGCGATCGCTCGGTGCTCTTCGTCAGCGACGAGGAGCGCGCCGTCTACGGCTGGATCCGGAAGAACACGCCGCGCGACGCCATGTTCCTCGAGGAAGACGACATTGTGCGCGTGCCGGTGCTTGCCGACCGTGACCTGTACTGGGGAAACGATGTGTACGCACACAACTGGGGTTATCCCGTGGCCGAGATGAACTCGCGGCGCCAACTGCGCGACGACGTGTTTGCGAAGACGGGACCCAGCACCGATGACGTACTGCAATTGCGGGTACTGGGGCGGCGCACCTTCGTCATCTACCGCCGCCACCACGGCGACACCAACAGCGCGCCGGAACGTTTCCGCAATGCACCCAACCTGCGCGGCAAGTTCGCCACTTCGGACATCGCCGTGTGGGAAGTGATCCTGGACTAGCGCGCCTCGAGCGTGCGAGCGGGTGGCACCGGACGGAGTCCCGGCAACGAGCGGAGCGAGGTTGTTCCGCGGTGGCCGGTGACAGGACCCGCGAGCGAAACCATTCCGATCAGCGGGAAGAGAAGACGGAGAGCTTGAGGCACTCGCGCGTGACCATGTCGATGGCGTGCTGCAGCGGTCCCGGGACGCGCATTCCGGATGCCATGATGTGACCGCCGCCGCCGAAGTGCCTGGCGAGCGCATGGGCATCGACGTTGCCGTTGGAGCGCAGCGACACCTTGATCTCGCCCTCTGCCATTTCCTTGAAGAACACCACCAGCTCGACGCCCTTGATGGTGCGCACCAGATCGGCGAAGCCATCCATGTCGTCGTGCGTGGCGCCGGCGTTATTCACCATCTCGACGGTGGCGCTGATCCACGCCAGCCGGCCGCCGGCCGCCGATTCCAGCGTCGAAAGCACCGGTCCCAGCATCCGTCCGGCCCCCCACGTCTTGCTGCCGAACACGCGCCGGTGCAGTTCGAAGGGGTTGCATCCCGCCTCGCACAGGTCGGCCGCGGCGCGCAGCGCGCGCGCGTCGGTGTTGGAAAAGCGAAACGTTCCCGTGTCGGTGATGATGGCGGCGAAGATGGCCTCCGCCATGGGAAGCGTGAGTGGAACACCCGCGTCGCGAATCAATTCCAGAATGAGCACGCCCGTGGCCGCCGCGGTGGTATCGCTCACCATGTGATCGGCGAAATCCTCCTGAGACACCTGGTGGTGATCGATACAGATGCGCGGCAACGACCGCGCCTGCAGCGCGCGCCCGATGTGGCCCACGTGCTCCCAGTTGTTCACGTCGACAATAATGGCGGCGTCGGCGCTGTCCAGCAGCTTCTGCGTGCCGGGCTCACCGTACACGCGAATCTCGTCCTCGGGATCGAGGAAGCGCAGCACCTCGGGGGTTTCGGTGGAGTTCATGATGAGCACGGACTTGCCCTGCTGGCGCAGGAAGTAGGTGAGGCCCAGCTCGGAGCCGATGGCGTCGCCGTCGGGGTTGATGTGTGAGGTCACGACGAAGCTGTCGTGCCGATCGATGAACTGCCGGATCGCCCTCCACATAAGCGGCTACTTCGCCCCCGCTTCCAGTTCGTCCAGGAATTCCACGGCGCGGCGCATGTGGGGAACCACGATCGAGCCGCCCACCACCAGCCCCACCGAGAACACCTCGAAAAACTCCGCCCGGGTGACCCCCATTTCGTGGCACTGCACCAGGTGGTAGCGGATGCAGTCGTCGCAGCGCAGCACCATCGAGGCCACCAACCCCAGCAGTTCCTTGGTCTTCGCCGGGAGGGCGCCCTCCATGTAGGTGTTGGTGTCGAGGTTGAAGAAGCGCTTGATGACCAGGTTGTCCTCGGAAAGGATCCGGTCGTTCATCTTGCGCCGGTATTCATTGAACTCGTGCACGTGGGACATGGAAGCCTCCGGTATCCACTGAACATACCCCAAAAGGCCCCCACACCGCCATTGCGGAAACCCTCCGCGCGCAGTCGCTGCGAACGACACGAGCGGACTCGCGTACTTGGTTGTCTCCTCGATTGGGTCGTGTTCTCGCGGGTCCTGTCACCGGCCACCCCGGACCAACTTCGCTCCGCTCGTTGCCGGGGTCCCCGTCCGGTGTCACCCGCTCGCACGCCTGAGCCAGGGCGTGCGGAGAACAGGAGCGCAAGTCCGCCCATGTCGTTCGTGCGATGTGTGGAAACGCGCTTACGCGCGGGCGTTGGCGACGAGGCGGCTGTCGCGGATCAGGTCGTAGCGACAGGCGAAATCGTTGAGCGCGTGCAGACCCGCCATTTCGCGTTCGCCCAGATCATAGGACCAGGCACGCGAGAGGTGGTCGTGGACGGTCAGGGCATCCAGGCCCCGTTCCGCGGCGATTTCGCCCGAGAGACCGGGAAGATTTTCGAGTCCGGCGCGGCGCGACTCCAGCAGCGTGCGCGTGATTTCGTCGGCGCGCGCGCTTTCGTTGTATGCCCACACCGCGTGCACCAGCGGCGTGCCCGTGACACCGCGCCACATTTCGGAGACGTTGCTGCGGATCAGACCCTGCACGTCGGGAGCGTTGCTTTCGGTGAACGCGGCGTCGCCCGTGAACAGGGCGGCGTCGTAGCGATCGCGCCAGTCGTCCTCACCGATCCGCTTTTCGACCAGCAGATCCGGGAAGGTGTGATAGAGCTCGGCCAGGACGATGCGCAGCGCCGCCACCGGCGTACGGCAGAATTCTCCCACCGCCACGCGTTCCATCTCTTCGAGGGGCTTCTGGGACACCAGAACGATGCCGCCGGGCGCGCCCCGGCCCACCAGGGCCGGGCCGGTGACCAGATAGCTGCCAGCGCCGCGCAGGAATTCGATGCTGGGAACCAGCGCCGCGTCATAGCGGCCCCGGGCCAGTGAGTCGACGAGGGCGGGGGGGGACTCGATCCCAAGCGATACGCCGTTGCGCCGTAGCCCGCTCAGAAGCGGGCGGGTGGAGATGAAATCGGCAGCACCGAAGCGAAGCCTGGTCACGCGGCCTCCCGTATCAAACGCGACGTCGTGCACAATGCTGCGCTCGGGGCCGTCGGTTTTGCGAAATTGGTGGTTCGCCGGCGCGCGCAGCACCATGAAACGCGCGTGGGCGGCGAAAGTGAGTCGCTTATAGCACCGGGTCAAAAAATGCAGCAAGCAATATTCCAACCGGGGCGGCCGGAGGCCAAATCGCTGGACGCCCATCGCGCCCAGCCGGTATCATTCGCGCGTCCCAGGGACATTTTCGAGCCTCATGTCGACCTCCGAGACCGAGCAGACTGTCCGTCGTCGCGCTCCCACCCGCCACCGGGAGCTGGCCTTCTTCCTCCTTCTGAACCTGATCGGCTTCAGCTTCTTTTCGCTGGTCCTCGACAACACCTTCTGGCACGGCGATGACTGGCAGTACCTGATTCAGGCCCTGCGCATCGGAGACAACTGGCGCGAGATCTTCTCGACCCGGCTCCACCAGACGTTCCAGCCCATTCCCAATCTGATCTTTTTCCTGGAGTTCCAGCTCTTCCATATCGATGCGCGGGCGTACTACGTGTTCAACATCTTCGTCCACTCGATCAACGCGTTCCTGGTGTACCTGCTGGTGCGCACCATGCTGAAAGACCGCACCATCGCCGTGGTGTCGGGGCTGCTGTTCGAATTTGCGGTGGGGAATTTCGGAAAATCCGTAATGACCGTGTCCGGCATCAGCGATCTGGTCATCACGACGCTCACGCTCACCACCATGATCTTCTACATCAAGAACGAACTGGAGGAGCATGGGGCGCTGTGGAAGCGCAATTTCATTCTGTGCCTGGCCTTCTTCACCTTCAGCCTGCTCTCCAAGACAACGTCGTTCTCGCTGCTCGGTCTGATGCTCGCGTTCAATCTCTTCTACCGCGAAGCCATCGGGCGCAGAGTCTTCGATCGCAACTTCACCATGTTTGCGGCGTTTGCGCTGTGTGTGCTGGTCGTGAAGTTGCTGGTACAGGGTGAAATCCCGGGAGCATCCGACCTGGATTTCAATCTCATTTCGCTGGCGCGCAACTATGCCTCCTATCTGGTGCGCATGGTATTTCCGATTCACGACTCCGCACTGGTCAAGGAGGCGGGGTCGGCGGTGCGCTTCATCTACGAGTTTGCCACCGCCATTCGCGTGGTCATTCTGCTGTGCATCGTGTCGTATTCGGTCTTCGGCTTCATTTTTGGCAACCGCGTGATCCGCTTCTTCATCGTGTGGACCTATATCGTGATCACTCCGTTTTGCTTTTTCCGGTTTCCCAATGACTGGCTGGACATTCGCTTTTTGTATCTGGCCTCGGTGAGCTTTCAGATGATCCTGGCGTCGGGAACCGTGCTGGCGGGCCGGCTGCTGTATCAGCGGCCGTGGCGGCGACGTTTGCCGTATCTGATTCCCATCTATTTTGTCGCGATTTCGTATTTCGTACTGCGGCAGCTCGACCTCAACTACGAGCGCAAAGCCGTGTCGCCGCGCCTCGACAACGTGAAGGCGCAGTTCTACGAGGAATACGCGCGGCATACGGCCGCCACCGAAACGCTCCCCCACCGTTAGGAGACAGGCATGCGCAGGTCATGGGTTGTTCTCATTGGATCGCTGATGTGCGCCGCCGCGTGGGCGGCCCCGGCAGACTTCGCGGGTGACTGGGCGGGAACACTCGACGTCGGAATGAAGCTGCGGATCGTCGTGCATCTCACCGCGTCGGACGGCGCGTGGAGCGGCACCATGGACAGCGTCGATCAATCCGCGAAGGGCATTCCCATCGAGACGGTGACGGTTCAGGATTCATCGCTCACGCTCGATCTTCCCGCCATCAAGGGACGCTACCAGGGAACGTTGTCCGACGACGGCACTCAGATCACCGGCACATGGTCGCAGGCAGGCGGGACGTGGCCTCTCAATTTTACGCGCGGAGACGCGACGTCCATACCCGGGCCCAACCGTCCCCAGGAGCCAAAACCACCGCTGCCATACAACGCCGAAGATGTGACCTACTCGAACGCAAAAGCCGGCATCACGCTGGCGGGAACCTTCACCGAGCCGCACGGAAAAGGTCCGTTTCCCGCGGTGCTGCTGATCACCGGCTCCGGTCCGCAGGACCGGGACGAAGCCGTGATGACGCACAAGCCGTTTCTGGTCCTGTCGGATTATCTGACGCGCCAGGGAATTGCGGTGCTGCGTGTGGATGACCGCGGTGTCGGCAAGTCGACGGGCACATACCGGGGATCCACCACCGATGATTTCGTGGACGATGCCATGGCCGGCGTCGCGTATTTGAAAACCCGCAAGGACGTGGACTCGAAGCACATCGGTCTGGTGGGTCACAGCGAAGGCGGCATCATTGCGCCCATCGTGGCCACGCGGTCAAAGGACATCGCCTTCATCGTACTGCTGGCCGGGACCGGCGTTCCGCTGGATGAGGTGCTGATGCGGCAGACGTCGCTCATCATCAAGGCCAATGGCGGCACCGATGACATGGTCAAATTCAACGAAGCCGCCTCACGCCGGATGTTTGCCGTGGTTCGCGCGGAAACGGACTCGCTGCTGGCGGACCAGAAGCTGCACGCGGTGGCGGACAGCCTCGTGGACGAAGCCAGCCGCGTTCTTCCCGAGCATGCCGGCGAAGCCAGGGCCAACATCGAGGGCAGCATCGCCATGTTGAACAGCCCGTGGTTCCGCTATCTGCTTGCATACGATCCGGCCGCCACGCTGCGGCGGGTGAAAGTGCCGGTGCTGGCGCTCGACGGTTCCCTCGATCTCCAGGTGGATCCCAAACAGAATCTGCCCGTCATCGAAAAAGCGCTGAAAGCGGGCGGGAACCGCGATGTGACCTGCACCGAACTCCCCGGGCTCAATCACCTGTTCCAGACGGCCACAACGGGGTCGCCCAACGAATACGCGAAGATCGAGGAGACCATGTCCCCGGTGGCCATGAAGATGGTGTCAGACTGGATTCTGGCGCACTCGGCGCCGAAGAAGAAGTAGCGCCGCTATATCAGGTAGCGTACGCGGGCGCCGGGGATGGATTCGAGGCGGCCCATCTTGCCGCTCTCAATGGTGCCGTTGAGCACGCAGCGGTCGTCGTCGTAGAGATTGCTGGCGTCGTGCAGGAGTTCGCGCACCATCGAGATATTCTTGCCGTCGCCGGCGGGGAGCACCACTTCCACACGCACGTTCTTTCCAAAAAGATGGGTTTCGATGCGTTCGCGCAGCGTTTCGATTCCGATGCCCTCCAGGGCGGAGATGAACACAGCATCCGGGAACCGCTGCTTGAGACCGGTGAGAATATCCGGCGCCACGCGGTCGATCTTGTTGAAGACGTAGATCGTTTCCACGCCCGGATTTTCGATGGAACGCACCGTCATGTCGGCGATGTCGCGCTGCTCCTCCCACGACGGATGCGAGACGTCCACCACGTGCACGTAGAGTTCCGCCTGCGCGGTGTCGCCCAGCGTGGCACGGAAGCTGGTCTTCAGGTGGTCGGGCAACTTGCGAATGAATCCCACCGTGTCGATCAGCAGCACGTCGTGGTGTCCGTTGCCGTTCCCGTTACTGTGACCATTGCCAGTGCCATCCGTATGGCCGTTTCCGTTTGCGTGCCCGTTCATGCGCCGCGTGGTGGTGTCGATGGTGGCAAACAACTGGTCGCGCACGAGCACGTCCGCGCCCGTCAGTTCGTGCATGACGGTGGACTTGCCCGCGTTGGTGTACCCGATGAGCGCCGCGACATGACGTCCGGTGCGCGCGCGGCGCATGGTTTCGCGGCGTGATTCAATCTTCTTGAGCTGGCGCTTGAGCGACGAAATGCGCTGGTGAATCTTGCGGCGGTCCACTTCCAGCTGGGTTTCACCGGGACCGCGCGCGCCGATTCCACCCGCCTGCCGTTCCAGGTGCTCCCAGAATCGTTTCAGGCGCGGCAACGAGTATTCGAGCTGCGCCAGCTCGACCTGGATCTTGGCCTGCTGCGTCTTGGCGTGGCGCGCAAAGATGTCGAGAATCAGTTCGCTGCGGTCGATGACACGGACGTTCAGCAGCTTTTCCAGATTCTTTCCCTGCGCGGGGGAGAGGTCGTCGTCGAAGACGACCAGATTGACAGCCCACTGCTCGCAGATGTCCTTGAGTTCCGCCACCTTGCCTTCGCCGATGTAGGTGGTGGTGTCGATACGGTTGCGCCCCTGGACGGTGCGCCCGACGACTTCGGCGCCGGCCGTGGCGGCCAGCTGGGCCAGTTCATCAAGGTGTTCGTGTGTGGATGCGGCAGAGCCCCCGGGGAGGCTGACGCCGACGAGATAGGCTCGCTCGACCCGCGCGCGCGCGATAAATTCGAAGGTGGTGCGCTTCAACTAGAAGGGACGCCCCTCGGGTCGTGGCCGAATGCTATGGATGCGATTGGTTTCGATGGCTTGCCTCGGGCGGATCGGGTCCGCACACCGGGATTATAGCAAATCCGGGACCCGCGCAAAACGGAGGGCCGGAAAAACGGGCCTACTTCAGCTGTACCATGCGCATCGTGACCGAGCGCTTACCGATCTGCAGCTTCACGTAATAGACGCCGCTGGCCACGGAATCGCCCCCTTCGTTGCGGGCGACCCAGTCGGTGCGGTACTTGCCGGGATTGTGGGGTTGGTCGACCAGGGTCGCCACCAGACGCCCCGTCACGTTGTAAATCTTTACGCTGGTCTGAATTCCCGAGCTGTCGAGCACGTGTTCCACGCCGTCTTCATCCACGACGCGCGACGGAATTTCGTAGTCGATATTGACCGCGTCGCGAAACGGATTGGGCGAACCCACGAGCAGCTTTTCTTCCAGCTTGCCGGGCGTGTTCCAGAACGGGTCACCACCGCCGCCGAACACGGGCGACGCGGCCGGTGTTCCCGCCCCGTTTCCATCACCACGAACCAGCACCGATACCGGCGGCGGTATGAAATTCGCCGTGCCGTCGCCCACGATGGTCCGGTGGGCATTGCGAAGCGCGCGCGCCGCCTTGAGGTCGTCCGCGGGAAGCTCCACCAGCCCCACGTCCAGTGTGACGCTGGCCTCGGGCGCAAGGTCGCCCAGATCGGGGGTGATTACCACCACGCGGCCGTGATCACCGCGAACCTCCCACGCCACCGGCTGCCCCGGCGCGCCCCGCGCCACCACCTGCGCACGCGGGACCAGCACCAGCACACCCAGGCCGCGATCGTGATCGTCGAATACCAGCTGATTTTCCATGTACGCCGCGTCGATTTCGCTGTTGCGCCGCGATGTCTCGATGACCGGCGTCGCACCCAGTTCCAGACCCGGCACCGTTTCCAGCTGAATCCCGATGCGTGCGTGCGGCACCACGCGCTGACCTGTGTTGGTAATAGTCAGCGCGGACGCCACCATGCCGTCGATATTCGCCAGCGACCATGCATAGCATTCCTGGTGCACGCGAAACGACGCGTCACCTTTTGACGCGTAGATCGCCACCGTCATCTCATCGCCGATGGCCGCGAAGTCCTCGTCCACCTGCCCGTCGCCGTCGTTGTCGATTCCGTCCCAGGGATCTTCGTTCACGCGCCCGTCGCCGTCGTCGTCGGGCTGAATGGAGGGATAGCGCGCGCCGCCGCGCATGCCTTCGAAGAGGGTTTCGTGTTCGCCGGTGGACTTTATGCCGTGCATGCCACCGCGCACCGAGGCGGCGACTTCGTCGAAGAGGTTGCTGCCCGCGCGGCCGGAGTAGATCACAACCCCGCCGTGCTCCAGCAGCGGGCGTTCGCCGCGCACGCCGAACCCGGTCCACTCACCGTTGGCTTTCATGGTGAAGAACACGCGCCCGGGGGAAACTCGCAGGACGGAGTGGTCGTCACCGGCGGTCGCGGGTTGCCCGCCGAATGCGCCCAGCAGAAGCAGCGCCGAACATGCCACCAGCGCGGATCTGTTCATACCATCACCACTACATCGACAGATAAAAGCTGATGCTCTCCAGCGCAACCGCCAAATTGACGTTGCGCAGCCAGACGCCGTCGGGAACCGACAGTTGCGTGGGGGCAAAATTTAGAATGCCCTTGATGCCGGCGCGCACCAGCAGTTCGACCACGTCGGCCGCCGCCTCCGGCGGCGTGGCCACCACGGCAATCTGGACCGGATCACGCCGCAACGCGTCCTCCGCGGTCCGCTGGTGCTCGATGGTGAGGTCGTTCCAGCGCTGGCCCACCTTGGCGGGATCCACGTCGAACACATGTTTGAAAAAGAAGCCGTCTTCGCGAAAGCCGCGGTGGAAGAACAGCGCATGGCCCAGGGAACCGGCGCCGAACAGCGCCATGTTCCAGTTCTGGTTCAGCCCCAGGATCTGCACGATCTGCGCCTTCAACTCGGTGACGCTGTAGCCCAGGCCGCGCGTTCCGAAATTTCCGAAGTACGACAGATCCTTGCGCACCTGGGCGCTGGTGATGCCCCCCAGCTCGGCCAGCCGCTGCGACGACACCGTCTCGGTGCCGCCCTTCTCGAGGTCGAGCAGGATACGGTAGTAGTTCGAAAGCCGACGGACCGTGAACTCGGAGATCTTCTCCATCTTGAGCCGCACCTACTCCTCGGCCTCGTCTTCCGCCGCAAGGTGGGCGACGTCCACCACGCGATCCGCATCCTCGAGGTTGATGAGGCGCACGCCCTGCGTGTTGCGACCGATCACCGAGATGCCGCTGATCGGACACCGGATGACAATCCCGTTCTTGGTGATGATCATCATCTGGTCGTTGTCCTTCACTTCCTGAATCGTGACCACCTTGCCGTTGCGATCGGTGGTCTTGATGTTGATCACGCCGATACCGCCGCGGTGTTTCACCGGGTAATCCTCGAGCGGCGAACGCTTGCCGAATCCGTTTTCGGTCACGGTGAGCAGCGTGGCGCCGGCGGCGACCACCACCATGCCCACCACTTCGTCACCACCCACCAGCGTCGTGCCTTTGACACCCGTGGCCGCGCGGCCCATGGGACGCACGTCGCTTTCGTGGAAGCGAATGGAACGGCCGTCGCGCTTGGCCAGCACGATTTCCTGGTCACCGTTGGTGATGGCGGCCGCGATGAGCGCGTCGCCGTCACGCAGATTCACGGCGATGATGCCGCCGCGGCGCGGCCGTCCGTAGTCGGACAGGACCGTCTTCTTGATGATGCCGCGCTTGGTGGCCAGCACCAGATATTGATCGTCGCGGAACTCGGACACCGGCACACGCCCGGAGATACGTTCGCCCTCCTGCAGGCCAAGGAGATTCACCACCGCCTTGCCGCGCGCGGCGCGGCCGGCCTCGGGAATCTCGTGCACCTTGACCCAGTGACAGCGGCCAAGGTCGGTGAAGAAGAGGATGTAGCTGTGCGTCGAGGCAATGAAAATGTGTTCGACGAAATCTTCGTCGCGCATCTTGATGCCCGTGACGCCGCGGCCGCCGCGCTTCTGCTGGCGGTACGCGTCCAGCGCAATGCGTTTGATGTAGCCGGCATGGCTGATGGTGATCACCATGTCCTCATCGGCAATCAGATCCTCCACGTTGAAGTCCACCGGACCGCTGTCGAGGATCTCGGTCTTGCGCTCGTCGCCGTAGGCGTCGCGAATTTCCTCGATCTCGGTGCGGATGACGGCCAGCACCCGGGCGCGATCGGCCAGGATGGCCTTGAGTTCCGCGATGAGCTTCAGAAGCGCCTGGTACTCGTCCTCGATCTTCTGGCGTTCGAGGCCGGTGAGGCGCTGCAGGCGCATTTCCAGAATGGCACTGGCCTGCACCTCGGTCAGTTTGAAGTTGGCCACCAGGCCGTTGCGCGCCGACTCGACGTCCTTGGAGCCACGGATCAGCGCCACGATTTCGTCGATGTGATCGAGCGCGATGCGCAGCCCTTCCAGGATGTGGGCACGCTCTTCGGCCTTGCGCAGATCAAACTTGGTGCGCCGCACGACCACCGACTCGCGGTGGTTCAGCCAGTGCTGCAACAGCTCGTGCAGCGAGAGCACTTCGGGCCGGTTGTTGACGAGCGCCAGCATGATGATTCCGAAGGTGACCTGCATCTGCGTGTGTTTGAAGAGCTGGTTTTCCACCACGCGCACGTCGGCATCGCGCTTCAAGATGATCACCACGCGCATGCCCTCGCGGCTCGATTCGTCACGGATGTCGGCGATGTCGGAAACCACGTCGTCCTTCACCAGGTCGGCGATGCGCTCGATGAGCGACGCCTTGTTCACCTGGTAGGGAAGTTCGTCGATGATGATGGCCTCGCGGTCGCCCTTCATTTCTTCCACGTGGGTGCGTGCGCGCACGATTACGCGGCCGCGCCCCGTGGTGTAGGCCTCGCGGATGCCCACGCGCCCCAGCACCAGGCCGGCGGTCGGGAAGTCCGGTCCCTTGACGATATGCAGCAGCTCATCGTCCGGAAGCTCGGGATTGTCGAGAATGGCGATGGCGGCCTGACAGATCTCGCGCATGTTGTGCGGCGGAATGTTGGTGGCCATGCCCACCGCGATGCCGGCGGCGCCGTTCACGAGCAGATTGGGAACCTTCGCGGGCAGCACCATGGGCATGGTGCGCGATTCATCGTAGTTGGGGCCGAAGTCGACGGTTTCCTTGTCGAGGTCCCGGAGCATCTCTTCCGCGAACGAGGTCATGCGCACTTCGGTGTAGCGTTCGGCCGCGGCGGGATCACCGTCGACGGAGCCGAAGTTGCCCTGTCCGTCCACCAGCGGATAGCGCAGCGCAAAGTCCTGCGCCATGCGCACGATGGTGTCGTATACCGCGGTGGTGCCGTGCGGATGGTAGTTACCGGTAACGTCACCGGTGACCTTTGCGGATTTGCGGTACGCGCGCGTGTGCGTGAGCGAGAGATCGTTCATCGCGGTGAGCACGCGACGATGCACGGGCTTCAGACCGTCGCGCACGTCGGGCAGTGCGCGTGAAATGATCACGCTCATCGAGTAGTCGAGATACGAATTGCGCATCTCGGATTCGATGGGTACCGGTACGATTCTCTCGTTCGTCGCCATTTATCTCCCTTGTCCGCGCTCCGCTGTATGCAGACGCTGCGCGGCGCCATTCAAACTTCGTTTTTTTTGCATGCGGACGCCGAGAAGTGGTGGTCGCGGCGGCCGGTTCTACACGCTTCCAGGGCGTGGTTGTGAAAGAAGACTCAACGTTCGCTATAATAGATATTCCGGGCTCCGAAATAAACCCTTTTTTTGGTCGTAACCGATTTTTTTATAACGGGTTAACTGGGGTCTGAAGAGCCGGTTGGCGGGTCGCGGCGGGACAGGCGGGCGCGGGCCAGATCGACCCCCTGGTGGGTACGCTGTTTGATCTTCTCCACCCATCGCCGGGCAAACGCAAACTCGAGTCCCAGCACCATCAGGCCAAACACAATCGTGAGCAAACCCGGTCCGGGAAGCACGAGCATGGCGATTCCCGCGAGAATCACGACGACACCCGCGATCGTAATCGCGACGCGGCGTGCAGCGCGTTGTGAGTGCTGAAAGAACCATCGCTTCATCGTGGGGACCCTCCGGGGTCTGCGCGCATTATACCGGATACCGCGCGATCGCAACGCCGCCACACAAAAACAACACCCGGCGGGAAGATATCCCGCCGGGTGTCTGCATCCGCCGTGCTTCGGCGGTTCTGCCTTGCCCCGTTTCTACCGGAGAAGAACGACTCGCTTCGTGAAGCGCTGGCCGGCCGCTTCCATGCGCACGAAGTAGACGCCCGAGGCCGCGCGTCCCTGCATGCTGTTGCCGTTCCAGCGTACCGTGTGACGGCCCGCCGGCATGGATTCGTCGACCAGTTGCGCCACGCGCCGGCCGGCCACGTCGTACACGGTCACGGTGACGTGTGTGCCGTACCTGAGCGCCACATCGAACGTGCCGGTGTGGCTGAACGGGTTCTCGGAGAGGATTCCCAGGCCGAAGGCATTGGGAATGTCCCCGCTCACGCCCGTGGTCGTCGCGATTTCGAACGCCACATCGCTGATGTCCGGCGTGGTGTGGCCTTCACCATCGTGCGCCACCACCTTGACGAAGGCGTCGTTGCTGCCGGGTCCGGTGACGGTCCAGTCGTAGGAACCGGTGTTCGAGACGCCGGTCGCGATGGTCTCGTAAGAGCCGCCGGCGCCGGTTCGCGAGAGCAGAATGTCCACGGATGTCACGCCGACATCGTCCGACGCGTTCCACTCGATCGACTCACTGGTTCCGGTCATGAACATCTCACCGCCGTTGGGCCGCGTCAGCGTCACGCTCGGCGAGGCGCTGCCGGTGGTGAAGTCCCACACCGGCCCGTCGATGTCGGTGTTCCCATCGTTGAGATTCACGTACCACTCATACTCGGAGAACGTGGAGAGACCGGGCCACATGGTGGTCGCGTGCTCGCCCGACGCCACTTTGGCGGTGCCGATCAGCTGCCAGTTCGATGTCGGGGAGAGATTGACGGGCAGCGTGAACTGGCTGCTCGAGTCCGCGTCGGCTTCGTACTGATCGAGAACGGGCGAGTACGTCTTGACGCGCACGACGCCCTCACCGGGGTAGAACGTCATGATGCGCAGCCATCCGTTGCCGCCATTGGTTCGCGACTGGTAATCGGCCATCACCGTCTGCACCGTGTGCCCCTGATAGGTGTCGCTGCGCCGGCCTTCACCGGGCACGTGTCCGCACACCATCAGGAACAGGTTCGGGTTGGCCTTGAGCGCGTCATACGTGGCCTGTCCCTGCGCAGACCACGACGCCTGCAGCCCCGTGTTGATCAGATTGTGCGAGCTGACGATGCCCCAGCGATTGGGGTTGGCCGCCAGCAGGCTGTCCGCCCACGCCAGCACCGGGGCGTCGGGGCTGGTGTCGTACTCCAGGCTGATGACGATGAAGTCCAGGCCATTGCTGCTGAACAACGAGAAGTGATTGTCGTTGTTCGAACCGTAGTGGCCGCCATAGTAGTCGCGCCCGTTGAAGCGCGAAGTGCCGAAGTACTGGTTGAAGTAGGTCGTCGTTCCGTTGGCGTCTCCGTTTGGACTCTGATCGTGGTTGCCCACGTCGATGCTGTAGGGCACGCCCTGCGGGAGCAGCGTCGCCAGCGGATTCTCGATGATGTCGGCCGCCGCATCCGCGCGCGTCCATTCCACTTCATAGGAATCGCCGTGGTCGGTGCAGTCGCCCACATGGTCCACCCACACGATGTTGCGCGTGTCGAGGTTGTCGACGATCCACTGCATCTGCGAGTTCAGCATGGCCGCCGTGCCACCGTTCTGCTCGGAAGTGTAGTACTGCGTATCGGGCAGAACGATCAGGCTGAATGGCGTGGGGTCCACGGGGCTCTTGGTACGTCCATAGAAGGACACCATCACGGAGTCGGCCTCCGGGTCACTCACGCTAATGTCGAGCGTGGGAGTGACCGGCACGCCGGTGGCGTGATTCGCCGGACTGTTGAGTACCGGCGCCGACGGCGGATCGTTGACCACGATGTTGTACGGCGCCGTTTCCGTGGTCCACGTCCAGTTGGCGTTCATGATGGTGCCGTTGACCACCGTGCCCGCCGACCCCGCCACGTCGTCCGCGGCGCCTTCGTTGAGACTCCAGCGCGCCACCAGCCCGGGCGTCGGGGTGCTGATGGGCATGTTGATGGTACTGCGAATCTGTCCCAGTGAGCGGGCGTAATTCCAGACGCGCGCCTCGTCCAGCACGCCGTCGAAATAGCCCTGATTGACACCGGTCGAGTTGATGGCCGTGGCCAGCGCCGCATGCTGAATGCTTGCAGACTGCACCGGCTGGCCCACGACGAGTGTCGCCTCCTGAACACCATCCAGGTAGAGGAACCAGGTGGTGCCGTCGTATGTGGCCGCCACATGGTGCCAGACGCCATTGGTGATGGGTGTGGTGCCCGCCACCGGATGGTTCAGTCCCGGCGATGCGCCCGCGGCGCCTTCTTCGAAGTCCGCCACGATGACGTTGTCGCTGTCGCGAATGCCGAGGAAGTAGTTCATATCGACGTTGCTGGCCTCGGCTTCACCAACACCTTTTGTCACCAGCGGAATCGCCAGCGCGCCGCCGTTGCCGGTATTCGCGGTGACACCGGTGCCATCGCGCCGGAACCACGTCTCGACGGTGAAGTTCGCCAGGTCGAGCTGGGAAGGATCCCCGAACGTCACGTACGCATTGGTGCCACCGAAATCGATCGCGTGATCGCTCTCGGCCGGCGTGGTTGCGGATGCCACGTTCGACCAGTTGGAATCGCCGGAGTTGTTGGTGGCGCGCACCTGGTACCAGTACGTGGTGAGCTCCGTGAGCCCCTTGTCGGCATAGGCGGTGACATTCGGTCCCACCGTCGCCAGCGCACCGAACGTCACGCCGTCGGTGGATCGCTCGATGTCGAATCCGGTTTCGTTGTTGGCGTGGTCGTCCCACGTCAGATCGATGCGCCGGAAGTTGGTTCCGGTGGCCTGCAGGTTATCCGGATCCGCCGGCGGCGAGGGCGGAGCTGCATTGAAGGGCGCTGGTGCATCCCAGCTCCAACCGGTTCCCAGAATGGTGCCCGCGACGGAAGTTCCGGCCGAACCGTTCACGGCCGAGCCCGCACCCTCATCCAGCGCCCAGCGCGCCACCAGCCCGCCGGTGGGCGCGGAAATCTGTGAATTGATGGTGGTGTTTATCTCGGTCGTGTTGCGCGCGTAGTTCCACACGCGTGCCTCGTCGAGTGCGCCGTCGAAGTGTCCGGATGCACTGCCGGTCGACGTCAGCATCACGCCGAGTCCGGCGTGCTGCGTGCTCGCGGAGGCGACGGGCTGGTTGACGGCGAGCGTCGCTTCCAGTGAACCGTTGAGATACAGACGCCAGGTGGCGCCGTCGTAGGTGGCCGCGGCGTGATACCACGTTCCGTTGACGATCGGCGTCACACCGGCAATGGGATGATTCAGAGACGGCGACGAGCCTCCGGCGCCCTCTTCGAAGTCAGCGCACAGCACGTTGTCGCTGGCGCGGATTCCCAGGTAGTAGTTCATGTCGACGTCGGAGTTTTCAATTTCGGCGCCGCCATGAGTGACCAGCGGAATCGCCGTGACACCGCCGGTGCCCGTGCTCGCCGATGCCCCCGTGCCGTCGCGTCGGAACCACGTCTCGACCGTGAACTGCGGCAGGTCGAGTTCGTTGGGATCACCGAAGGTGACGTACGCGCCGGAGCTCGATCCGAGTTTGAGCGAATTCGCGAGCGCAAACGGTGAGCCCGTCACCCACGCCGGGCTGTTGGTCAGCGTGCCATTGGGTCCCGTGCCCACCGAATTCACGGCGGTGCTGCCGGCCCCGTCATTGAGACCCCATCGGCCGAGCAATCCCGTGCCCGAGGTCACTTCGCTGAACATGGCGTCGTTGATTTCCTGCGTGGAACGCGCGTAGTTCCAGACACGCGCCTCGTCGACGATGCCCGCAAAATACCCCGCCGCCACCCCCGTCGACGTCATGGCAGTCGCAATTCCCGCGTGTTGAATGCTGACAGACTGTGGAAGCCGTGATGCACCCACCACCACCGTGCTCTCCAGGATTCCATTCAGATACATGCGCCACGTGGTTCCATCGAACGTAACCGCGGCGTGGTACCAGGTGTTGTTGCGAATCGGCGTGACACCCGCGATGGGGTGATTGAGGCCGGGGGATGTTTGCCCGGTCCCTTCCTCGTAATCGGCGCACAGCACGTTGTCGCTGCTCCGAATCCCGAGGAAGTAATTCATGTCACGGTTGTCACCATCCGCCTCGCCACGTCCCTTGGTGATCAGCGGCACGGCGGTAATGCCGCCCGTCCCGGTACTGGTCGTTGCTCCGGCACCGGTGCGATAGAACCACAGTTCGAGGGTGAAATTGGATGCGCCCAGCGCGGACGCTGTGCCGAATGTGATGTACTGATTGGTTCCGTTGAATTGCACGCCGGACTGCGCGTGCGCAATGGTAGGGCCGGCCAGCGAGCACACCGCAAGCAGTGCGACGAGGGCGCGGCCACGGGGCCGTCTCATGGTGCAGTCCTCCAACGCGGCCATGTAGCACGGTCATTTGTGACACGGTGCGGCCGGTACTGATGTGTTCATGATTCTAGCGCAAAAAGCGGATATTGTGGCCTTTTGGGGGCCGGGAAGCGGGCTGGACGACCGGGGTATCTGGTTTAGACATGCAGCGTTGGGGAGAACGGCCGGAAGCGAAGATTTGCGCACGAAGTGCGGCCAGGCGCGAAGGGATTACATCCGGCTCAGCGTGAGCCCCAGAGCGTCGAGCCCGGCGCGCACGGTCTCGGTGTCCACACCCCATGCGAGACGGAAATGTGACGGCGCGTCGAAGAAACGCCCGGGAACTATCCCGGTCGCCTGTTCACGCGCGAGGCGTTCGCTGAGTTCGTCGACGTCGAGGCCGTCGACGTGCACCATTCCGCAGGTTCCCGCGCGCGGCTTCACCCAGGAGAGTCGCGGTTGTGAGGCGACAAACGCGTCCGCGATTGCCAGGTTGCGGTCGAGCACCGCGTTGGCGCGGGCGAGTATTTCGTCGGCGCGAGAGAGGGCCAGCCACGCGAGCCGCTCGCTGGGGTGCGCCATGTTGTTGATGTACAGATGCGACAGGCGCCGCATACGGTCCAACAACCGCGGCTCCGCCAGCACCCAGCCCATGCGCAACTGGTCGAGTCCGTAGGTCTTGGTCATGCTGTTGGTGATGAGGATGTTGGGGGCCAATCGCGCCGCGGTGCGCACGCCCGCGGCATGGAGAAACTCGATGTACACCTCGTCGACCAGTACGTGCGCGCCGTTGTGTTGCGCATGCTCCGCAATGCGGCCAATGGTCTCGTCGTTGTCGTGGCAACCGGTGGGATTGTGCAGATTGGAGAGCACCACCAGCTTTGTCTTCGGCGTTAGCGCCCGCGCGACGTCACCGGGATCCACGCGCCAGCCGTTGGACGCATGCCGCGGAAAGAAGTCCAGACGCGCACCGCAGTAGCGCGCCAGCGCGGCCAGAGGTTCATACACGGGCGTTTCCATGACCACATGGTCGCCGGGATCGAGAAGCGTTCTGAAGGCAAGATGGTTGGCGCCGGTGCACGCGTTGGCAAGGGTGACGTGCGCGGGAGTCAGGCCGGCGCGGGCCGCAATGACCTCGAGCAGCGGCGGCCAGCCGTCTTCGTTGGGTTCGCTGGTGAGGATCTGATCCAGCGACGTGGCCAGCTCGCGCATGTCGAAGCGCGGCGCACCGCTGCGCGAGAGTGAATGGCGGATGTCTCGCCGGCGCTTCACCCACTCGAGATAGTCGGAGCGCCGGGTCGACGTCAGCGTCACATCACACGTCCAGATTCTTGACGGCGAGCGCGTTTTCCTGGATGAACTCGCGCCGTGGCTCCACCTCGTCGCCCATCAGGATGGAAAAGATGCGGTCGGCCTCGACCGCGTCCTGAATGTCGACCTTGAGGATGGTGCGCGCGTCCGGATCCATGGTCGTCTCCCACAGCTGCTCCGGATTCATCTCGCCGAGACCCTTGTAGCGCTGGATGTACACGCCGTCGCTTCCGCCCCAGTCCTTGAGCACGCGCTCGCGGTCTTCATCCGTGAACGCGTAGACTTCCTTCTTGTTCTTCTTGAGTTTGTACAGAGGCGGTTGCGCAATGTAAACGTATCCGGCTTCGATGAGCGGTTTCATGTGGCGGTAGAACAGCGTCAGCAGCAGCGTGCGAATGTGCGCTCCGTCCACGTCGGCGTCGGTCATGATGATGATCTTGTGGTAGCGCGCCTTGCCGAGATCGAACTCACCGGCGCCGGTTCCCACCGCCGTGATGATGGTACGGATCTCCTCGTTGGAGAACACCTTGTCGGGGCGCGCCTTCTCCACGTTGAGCACCTTGCCGCGCAGCGGCAGGATGGCCTGGAATTCGCGATTGCGGGCCATCTTGGCCGAACCGCCCGCCGAGTCGCCCTCCACCAGGTAGAGTTCGCTCACCTGCGGATCGCGCGCCGCGCAGTCCGCCAGCTTGCCGGGCAGTGACGCCGATTCGAGCGCGGTCTTGCGGCGGGCCAGGTCACGCGCCTTGCGCGCGGCTTCCCGCGCCGTATACGACGCGAGGCACTTTTCGACCACGTTCTTGCCGATGGAGGGATTCTCCTCCAGATACTCCTTGAGTCCGTCGCCCACCACGGCCTCGACAATCCCCTTCACCTCGGAGTTGCCGAGCTTGGTCTTGGTCTGCCCCTCGAACTGCGGCTCGGGAATCTTCACGCTGATCACCGCGGTCAACCCTTCACGCACGTCGTCGCCACCCAGCGTGACGCGCTCCTTCTTGAACAGGTTGTTGCCGGCCGCGTAGTTGTTGATGGTGCGCGTGAGCGCCGCCTTGAAGCCCACCAGATGCGTGCCGCCTTCCATCGTGTTGATGTTGTTGGCGAAGGTAAACACGTTTTCGGCATAACCGTCGGTGTACTGGATGGCCACTTCCACCTGCACGCCGTCCTTCTCCGCCTGAATGAAGATGGGCTGCGGCGTGAGCAGTGCCTTGGCGGTGTCGATGTATTTCACGAACGACACAATGCCGCCCTCGTACTGGAACACCTGGCGGCGCGGCTTGTTCGTGCGCCGGTCGTCGAACACGATCTTGAGGCCCTTGTTGAGGAACGCGAGCTCGCGCAGGCGCTGCGCCAGCGTTTCATACTGGAAGTCAACCTTCTCGAAGATCTGCGGGTCGGGCGCGAACGAAACGATGGTGCCGCGGCGGTCGGTGGCGCCCAGCTCCCTCAGGTCTCCCGTGGGAACGCCGCGCGCGTACTTCTGGGTGTATTTCTGGCCGTCACGGTGGATTTCCACTTCGAGCCACTCGGACAGCCCGTTGACCACGGATACACCGACGCCGTGCAGACCACCCGAGACTTTGTATGAATCACGGTCGAACTTGCCGCCGGCGTGCAGCGTGGTCATGACGACCTCGACGGCCGGGCGGTGCTGGGTGGGGTGGATGTCGACCGGAATTCCACGGCCGTTGTCCTCGACGCTCACGGTGAGGTTTTCGTGAATGATGACTTCGATGTCGGTGCAGTAACCCGCCAGTGCTTCGTCCACGGCGTTGTCCACGACCTCATAGATGAGATGGTGCACGCCGTGAATGTCGGTGCTGCCGATGTACATGGCCGGACGTTTGCGAACGGCCTCCAGCCCCTTCAACACCTGAATCTGTTTTGCTGTGTATTCCTGAGCCATGTTGACCTTTCCAGTCGTGTCGTTGCCCGGCGAAATCACGGGAGGCGCCGGCGGGTCCTGTGACGGTGTTCTAATGTCGTTTCTCATCGCGTCTCCCGTGTGTTCATGCGCCCTGGTCCGTCTCCCGCGCGGTGAAGCGGATGCGCTGCAGATTCACGTCCGGGCACGCGGCCCGCAGGCGGGCCACCAGGTCCTTTTCGATGAAAAGCAGCTCCTGCATCCACGCCCCGTGGTTGACGTGCACCAGCAGCGTTCCGTTGTCACAGCGGAGCGCGCGGGTCCGCTGCGCGAGTTCGGGGCCGACCACGGTGGCCCATTTCTCGACCACGCGTCGTTCACTGAATCTGGCCTGGAGCCCGAGATCACGCAGTACAGCGGGCAGGACATCGCCGATCCGGGCAAAAGAGCGTGGGGCCATGATGTCGTAAAACTACCGTTTTTGACGGCGCTTAGAAACTACTTTTTTGCGGTTGAAGGGCGGATGGCGGGTCTGCAAATGCGCAAACGATAACTTGTTACAATGGTAACCCGGCGCTTAACATGGCGCCACGACCCCGTTGGACACGCGCAGTGTGCGGGTGCGTCCCACTGCCCGTGGTGGAAGGTCGACGGGGGTGGTCACGAATACCTGGCGCTCGCCGTCGAAAACGTGTTGCAGACGCTCCACCAGCGAGGCGTCGAACTCCGAAAACACATCGTCGAGGAGCAACACGCAGGGTTCATGCAGCTCGCCCTCGAGATGAACCAGTTCGGCACGCTTGAGCAGGACCGCAAACAGGCGGCGTTGCCCCTGCGATCCATAGCGGCGCAGGTCGTGCCCGCCGAGGCGAAACTCCACGTCGTCACGGTGCGGGCCCACCAGGGTAACGCCGCGACGCATTTCTTCACCCGCCAGGGAAACCAGTCGTTCACGGAAATGGGCCTGAATCGTCTCCCCGTCGGCATTGCCGTCCTCCAGCAGGCTGGACTCGTAATGCATGGAAAATTCAAACGGGCTGTCGATCACGCCGGCTTCGATACGCATGAGCCCGGCGAGACGTTCCGCCAGATTGCGGCGGTGAAGAGTGAGTTCGGCGCCGGGGCCAACCAGCCGGTCATTCCACGCCTCCATCTCATCACGTCCGGCCCGCGCCTTGAGCGCGGCGTTGCGCTGGTCCAGGGTGCGCCGGTACTCGTTGGCCGCGCGCAGATACCCGGGATCGGTGGTGGTCCCCACCATGTCGAAGAAGCGCCGGCGGTGCTCCGGTTCGCCCGAAACCACGCGCAGATCGTGCGGCCCGAACAGCACCACGGGAAAGCGTCCCGCCAGATCGGAACGCCGGCGTAACGCCTGTCCGGCCACCTTGATGGTACGCGCGACCTGTCCTGGATTTCCGCGGCGCTCGATGCCGCAGGCAAAGCTCTCGGCGCGACCATCGGCAAACGTGACCGCGGCTTCAAACCGGCAGAAGGGTTGATCGAATTGAATCAGTTCGGCGTCACTCTGGGCACGAAACGAACGCCCGAACCGGAAGTAGTGAATGGCTTCGAGAAGGTTGGTCTTCCCCTGGCCGTTCTCACCCACGAGAACGTTGAGCGCGGGTCCAAACTCGACCGCGGCACTCGCCAGGTTGCGAAGATTCGTGGTCTGGATCCGGTCGACACGCACGATTACCGGGAGCGACGCCGGAAGTCCGGGCTCAGTCGCTCAGGCGCAGTGGCATCAGCAGGCACTGGTGCGCCAGGTCGGAGTCAGTTGCCTCCGGAATCACCACACCGGCATTGTCATTGCGATCGAGCATGAACGTGACATCACCGCTCTCGACGGTGCGCAGGATGTCGAGGAGATAGCGCGCGTTGTAACCGATCTCCATCTTGGCACCGCCGTACGAACAGGTCACCTCTTCGCTTGCTTCACCAACGTCGGGTGTTTTCACGGAAAGCGTCAGACGATCGTCTTCAACCACCAGTTTCACCTGATGGGTAATCGCGCTCGAAAGAATGGCCACGCGCCGGCACGCATCGGTCAACTCTTCGCGACTCACGGTGAGCTTCTTGGTGTTCTTCTTCGGCATCACCTGGTTGTAGTCCGGAAACGGTCCTTCGAGCAGCCGTGAATAGATCACACTATCCCCCAGGTCGAAGGTGATGTGATTTTCCGCCAGCGATACATTCACGGTATCCAACCCACCCACCAGCGAGCGAAAAATGCTGAGTGCTTTCGGCGAAACAATGACATCCTGTTCGGCGGAACTGTCGGCCACCTTGGCCAGTTCGACCTTGGCCAGACGGTGCCCATCCGTGGCCACCATTCCCAGTGTGCCCTTCTTCATCTCCCACATCACACCACACATCGACGGACGCGTGAGATCCGTCGACACCGCGTAACTTGTCTTGTTCACCATCATGTCGAGCGTGGTCGCCGCGATCGAGAACGAAACCACCGGTTTCTGCGCGGGAAGTTTGGGAAATTCATCCGCGCTCTTGCCCATCATCTTGAACCGGCTGCGCCGGCACTTGATACCGATGCGATCGCCGTCAATCTCGATGACCACCTTGTCATCAGGAAGTGAGCGGGTAATTTCAAAAAACTTCTTCCCGGGAACGGCCACACTGCCAGTGCCGGTCGTCTCACACGCAAGCGTGTTGGTAAGTGATACATCAAGGTCATTCGCGGTCAACGTTACTTTCCCATCACCGCGTGTCTCCAGGAGAAACGTGGAAAGAATGGGAAGCGACGTCTTGGTCGGCACAACAGCCGAAATACCCTGAAGACTTCTGAGTAGATCTTTCTGATCGACGGTAATCTTCACGCCCGGTCCTCCTTCAACCCCAACCGGAACCAACGCAATTGCTCACTGGCCTTTGTTCAAATACGCGGAAGCCAGACTATAGCGCAGCCGCCACCGGCCCGCAAGAAAGGGATCGAGAACCTCCACAGGTTTTTCTCCATCCCCATTCATATGCCGGCCCTCCGTTCTTCTTTACTACTCTTCATTACTTAATAAATCGTAGCAGCAGTAGGGGTGTTGGAAAGTGGAATAAGTGGGGGCTAGTGTTTGGGGTGATGGAACTTCCACCGGATTGGCGAATGGGGATGGGCGCGGGAAAGCGCGTTGAAAACCGGCATGTGAATCCACCGAGGATAAGTCCTCACACCTTGTCCACACCGGTTGTACACACTTCGTGGACAACCTGGTTCACAGGACGACATACAAGAGAAACAGGCCGTGGCACCGTGCCACGGCCTGTTTTCCAGGAGCCAATCGGTCTGCCAGTGCGTCTAGGAGGAGAGCTCCTTGCGCAGCTGACTGATGGTTGAGCGCAACGAAACATCGCGTTCGAGCAGATCGGTAATCTTCTGACAGGCGTGAATCACCGTTGTGTGATCGCGGCCACCAAAACGCTGTCCGATCTGTGCAAGCGACGCTGATGTCAGATCGCGCGCGAGGTAAATTGCGATCTGCCTGGGAAAAGCCAGGCGTGCAGTACGCACCTTGGATCGCATGGATTCGACCGGCACGCGGTAATGCTGGGAAACAACCTTCTGAATCAGCGAAATGCTCGTCTTGCGCGTTGGGGACTTGACGAAGTCTTTGAGCACGTCGTGCGCCATTTCAATCGTCACATCTTTCTTGTAGACGCTGGCGTGGACCAACAACTTCACCATGCTTCCCTCGAGCTCCCGGATATTGCTCTTCACGCTGTCGGCAATGATGCCCAGAACTTCATCAGGAATCTGGATATTCTCTCGCTCCACCTTCTTGCGCAGAATTGCAAGGCGTGTCTCGTAGTCGGGCGGTTGAATATCGGTGATCAGGCCCCATTCGAACCGCGACACCAGGCGGTCTTCCAGGCCGGGAATCTCCTTGGGCGGACGATCGCTGGTAACCACGATCTGGCGGCTGGCGCCGTGCAGGGCGTTGAACGTGTGGAAGAATTCTTCCTGCGTGCTCTCCTTGCCGGCGAGAAACTGAATGTCGTCGATCAACAACAGATCGACGTTTCGATACTTGGCGCGAAACTCGTGGCTCGTCCCCTGGCGGATCGCCATGATCATCTCGTTCATGAACGATTCTGCGGAGCAGTAGTGCATGCGCGCGTTGGGATGATTCTTGAGAAGACCGTGTCCGATGGCCTGCATGAGATGCGTCTTTCCGAGACCCACACCACCGTAGATGAACAACGGGTTGTACACCTGCGCGGGTCGTTCGGAAACCGCAAGACATGCGGCGTACGTCATGCGGCTGTTGTTGCCGACGACGAACTCATCGAACACATACTTGGGATTGAGCCGTTCGCTCTCGCTGACAGCGCGGCGCGCGCGCTGGGGAGCCACGGGCGGAGGAACGCTTTCGAGGCGACGCGCGCTGAATTCAGGCGGGGCGTCGTTCGCGTTCTGCAGCATGAACTGCGCTTCGCTGCCGAGCACCTGGCGCAGCGCGAATGTGATCTTGTCCGTGTGGTGCTCGCTCACCCAGTCGACGAAAAACTTACTCGGGCAGTCGATCACCGCCCGGGAACCGTCGACCGATCCAAGCCGCATGGGCTTGAACCACGTTTCGAATGTCTGCTTGTTTACAAGCGTTGCCACCGATGCGAGAAAACCCGACCAGATCTGGTCGTTTTCGTGGCGGGAGGAAACCGACATGGAATGTACCCTTTCTCCCTCGGATGAAATCCGATGCGAGCCGGCCACAGTGTGGCCGCCGTCCCAAACCCTTCGTCAACAGCGTAATCATTGGGCGTATTCTGCCTCTAATGCCGCACAAGCTGGTTCTTATCGGCCCAAACCTGATTGAGAAGCCGGTGAAAACCCGACTTATCCACAAATGTGGAAAAGCGACGACTTAATTGAAAAAAAGCAAGTTAGGAGACGTAAGCGGGCCGATGCAGCAGAGTTGTCCACAAGTGAGCACCCATGCGAAAATCAGGAGAGCTGCAGACCCACAAAGACTGAACGCGCTGAAGGTATCAGAGCAGCGAAATCGCCAGCAACCCCGTTTTCGAGTTCTTAACAGAAACGGATCAAGTCGCACATCGATAACAACTTGAATCTGGAAAACCTGTGGATAACCCGGTGGTTATGTGGATAGATTCGCGCGCAGGCGTTAACGCAGTACGCAGAAGCCGGTTGGCTGTGCCCGCCCCGGCCCCGTGTTTTCCACCCGGGATCTCCTTGACGAGGAGGGGCAAGTAAAGTAGAGTCACCGTTTTGGCAAATACGCAGGTGCTCCCGCCGCCACGTCACCCGGCGGCAGTGACTCTTTTCTCGATTCATTATACTCACAGGGATTGCCATGAAACGTACATTCCAGCCTCGCAACATCAAGCGTAAAAGAGAACACGGCTTTCGCGCCCGAATGGCGACTCGTGGGGGGCGTCTTGTCCTCAAGCGGCGTCGTGCGAAAGGCCGGAAGCGACTCACGGTGTAGTCACGACGTCGACGGTAGCGCCGCGATGGACTCCAGCGAGTCAACGCGACCACCGGGACGCCGTCTGCGCCCGCTTCCTTTGCCGTGGCAGTTTCGCTACTGCTACGACGGCGGGCGACGGATCGTGACGCGCTACGCCGTGGTGTTCATGCGCGCCGCGACCGACACAGACGGCCTGCGAATCGGCGTCGTGGCCAGCCGGAAAGTCGGCGGTGCCGTGAAACGTAATCGCGCACGCCGACTTCTTCGCGAAACCGCACGCTCCCTCGTTCCCCGTTGGCACAATCGCTCGATCTGGGTCGTATTCGTCGCTCGCGAGTCGATCAACCAGCGCAACGCGCATGACGTTCGAGAGGACATCGAACGCGCCCTGACCGAAAACGGCGCATTTGCCGCGCCCGATGAAAGTACGAGGAAGTAACCATGCCTCAGCCCAGAACAACGACGCGAACACCGGCGCAGCGGACACTGCTCTCGCTGCTGGCCGCGTATCGGCGTTGGATCTCGCCGCTTCTGCCGAGCGCGTGCCGGTTCTATCCGTCGTGCTCTTCGTACGCCGCTGAAGCAATTGAAGTCCACGGGGTAGTTCGCGGCATGATGCTCGCCGGCGCACGCCTGGCCCGATGCCATCCGTGGTGCGAAGGCGGGGTCGATCCCGTGCCGCCCTGCGGCCACGACCATCACCGCATGACAGACCACAACACGGACATCGCCATGAAGGGACGCGCATGAGTCTTTCCAACGAACGCCGCGCGTTGCTCGCATTCGCGCTGTCCATGATCCTGTTCGTCGCGTACGACGTTCTCTATCTCGGCCCGCACATGAAGAAAGAGAAGGAGCGCCGCGAGGCCGCTGCCCTGGTGCAGGCGCAACCGGAGAACACCGCCCCCCACACCGATTCGAGCGCGACCACGCCGTCGGGGGGGAACGCCACCACAGCGCCGCCGCCGGCCCTGGCCGCCGCCGATTCGCTGCAGGAACAACCGGAAAAGCTCATCATCGTGGCGTCGCCGCTCTACGAGTACACACTGAGCTCGCGCGGCGCCGAAATCGTGTCCGCGCGCCTGCTTCGCTACGAAACCAACGGAGCACCGGTGGAGTTGATTGCCGGCGGCAAGAGCTGGTCGGGACGGCGCATGCTGGCCGCGTCGCTGGTGAGTGAGACCGGCACGATGCCGCTGGACGGCATCAGCTTCGACGTGAGCAGCGGAAATGCCCAGCTCACCGACAGCGCACGCGTCATGCTGACCGGGGACAAGCCGGTCGACATTGTGTTTCGTGCGCAGACGCCGACGGGCGTCATCGAGCGCACCTATCGTTTCCGCGGTGACCATTACGATTTCGACACCAGCATCCGGGTGGCCGACGCCGTGCTGCCCGGCGCGGAGAACGTGTCGTTGACGTTCGGTCCCGGAATCGGTCCCACCGAGCGCAGCATCGCCGACGACCAGATGGCCTTCAAGGGCTCCGTCATGCTGGGCGAGGAGTTCCATCGCAAACGCCCCACAGCGTTCGGACGCGACAAGGTTGAGCACTACAAGGGGACGCTCAACTGGGCCAGTCTCCAGACCAAATACTTCCTCGCGGCCTTCTATCCGGAGGAGCCGACGCGTGCCGAGATCGACATGACCGGCAACAAGCAGGCGCACCAGATTACGCAGACGGTGACGGTACCCATGAAGACCGCCGCCAGCGAGCTGAAGGAGACCATGCATGTCTTCATGGGACCGATGGACTACAAACTGCTGGCGTCCATCGGAATCGGCCTGGAGCGTGACGTCGAGATGGGGTGGCGTGTCATCCGGCCGGTGAGCAGCGCGGTGCTGTGGTCGATGCAGAAGCTCTACCACGTCATTCCCAACTACGGGATCGTGGTGATCATCATCTCGGTGCTGACCAAGGTGCTGTTCTACCGGTTGACGCACAAGAGCTTCAAGTCGATGAAGCAGATGCAGGAGCTGCAACCGCGGCTGCAGGCCATCAAGGAAAAGTACGGCGACGACAAGCGCAGGGTGAGCGAAGAGACCATGCGTCTCTACAAGGAAATGGGCGTGAATCCGCTGGGCGGGTGTCTGCCCATGGTGCTGCAGATGCCGGTGTTCGTGGCGTTGTTCAACGTATTTCGTTACACCATCGAGCTGCGCGGCGCGCCCTTCGTGGGCTGGATCAACGACCTGTCGCAGCAGGACGTGCTCTTCCATCTGCCCGTGACGCTGCCGCTGATCGGGAACAACTTCAGTCTGCTGCCGCTGTTGATGGGTGTGGCGATGTTCGCGCAGTCGAAGCTGGGCCAGTCGCCGACGGGGCAGACATCCACGGCGGTGCCGCCGGGCTTCAACACCATGCTGCCCATCGTCTTTACGTTCCTGTTCTACAAGATGCCGTCCGGACTGGTGATCTACTGGATCATCAATACGGTGATGTCGGTCGCGCAGCAGTACTACATCCACAAGAGTCACAACGAAGAAAGCGCGGCGGTCGCCGTGGCGCCGGTGGCGCCGAAGAAATCGGGCCGGGGAGGACGCCGGAACTAGCGCCGGCGCGGGATCATGCAATCGATTGAAACCAGCGGGAAGACCATCGACCAGGCGCTCGAAAAAGCGCTCAAGGAGCTGGGTGCCCGCAAGGACGAGGTCGACATCGAAGTCCTCGAGGAAACCCATTCCGGCCTGCGCGGAATCTTCGGGGGCAAGGTGGTGCGCATTCGTGTGTCGCGCCACGGCGCCGGTGCCACGGGTGACGACGGCGCCTCCGAGGTCATTCGCCAGATCATTGCCGAAGTCCTCGGCTTCATGGGCGTGGAGCACACCATCTCCGTCGAAGTCTCCAGCGACACGACCTTCGTGAATATCACCTCGAGCGGGCTGGACGGGCTTCTCATCGGCCGGCGCGGCGAGACACTGGCGTCGATCCAACATGTGGTCAACCGGATCTTCACCAGCCGCACGGGGCGCCACAGCAAGATCACGGTCGATGTGGGTGGTTACGTCCGCCGCAAGCACCGCCTGCTGGTGGAGAAAGCGCGGCGGCTTGCCGACCGCGTGCGCGAGACGCAGCGCGAATACGACTTCGAGCCGCTGAAGGCCTCGGAGAGACGCATCATCCACCTCGCGGTGGCGGACTTCGACGACGTGACGACGTACACGATCGGCGATGGACTGCTGCGCAAAGTGGTCATCTCGCCGAAATCGTCCACGGCTGAAGACCTTCCCAGAGACTGACCGTCGTCTCCTTTTTCACATCCGCGCGACCGACATAGGCGGGCTCGCGCTCGTGCCGCTTCGACCAGTGTG
>DASRYI010000238.1:0-7286 GCA_035687255.1 Candidatus Krumholzibacteriia bacterium
CCCCCCCCGCGCCGTCCCCGGATCTGGAGAACCGCCACCTTGAAACACATCATTCATTCCACGTCCGGAGCACCCCGCACAGGCTGCATTGCCGCCGCGCTTGTCCTCACCCTGTGCATGGGGACGTGGGGCCGTCCCGCCCATGCCGCCGCCCCACTGTCGTCGTCGCTGCAACGTGCACTGAGCGCGACCGAAGCCGGCGGCACGCTTCCCGTGTGGGTGTTCTTTACCGAAAAGTCCGATGTTTCGCCGGCAGCGCTCACCCGCGCCGAAGCACAGCTCACACCTCACGCGCGGGCGCGGCGCGAGCGCAACCGCGACGCCGGTTCGCTGGTGGACGCCTACGACGTTCCCGTGGACGCCGCCGCGCTGCAGTCGCTGCGGTCGACCGGGGTGCATGTTCGCCACGTCTCGCGCTGGCTCAACGCCGCCTCCGTCGATGCGACGCCGGGCAACGTCATGCGCATCGCGTCCCTGCCGGGTGTCGCGCGCCTCGACGTGGTGCATTCCAGCCGGACCACGGATCCCGAACCGGAAACCACACCGCCCGCGCGCGCGCCGCAGTCGTCAGCGACGGCGCGGCTCTCGCTGGACTACGGCAGCTCGTACTGGCAGGACGTGCTCATCGATGTGCCCGCCATGCACGACCTTGGCTACCACGGCGAGGGTGTGTGGATCGCCATGTTCGACACCGGATTCAACATCTGGCACACCGCGTTCTCGAATCTGGATGTGCTCATCACGCATGACTTCGTCAACGGCGACAGCATCGTGGCGGATCAGGCGGGGCAGATGGGAAGCGGGTTCCACGGGACGCTGACGCTGGGTGCGATTGCGGGGTATGCGCCGGGCGAATTGATCGGCCCCGCGTTTGCGGCCACCTACATTCTCGCCAAGACCGAGAACACGAACTGGGAGCGCCATATCGAAGAAGACGCGTGGGTGGCGGCGGCGGAATGGGCCGACAGTATCGGCGTGGACATCATTTCCAGCTCGCTGTCGTATCTGAACGGGTTCACCAATGGCGAAACCAGCTACACGTGGCAGGACATGGACGGCGTCACCGCGATTTCCACCATCGGGGCGGATATTGCCGCAAGCCGCGGCATCCTGGTTTGCAACGCGGCCGGCAACGGCGGGTATGTGTCCGAGCCTGCGAATACGCTGGGCGCGCCGGCCGACGGCGACTGGGTGTTCGCAGTAGGTGCCACCGATGCGGGTGGTACGCGGTCGTCCTTCAGTTCGGTGGGGTACACGGCCGACGGCCGCATCAAGCCGGACATCATGGCCATGGGGCAGAGCGTGTACACCGTGAACCCGCTGGACTCAACCTATACGACGACCAGCGGCACGTCGCTCTCGTGTCCGCTGGCCGCGGGTGCCGCCGCGCTGGTGTTGCAGGCGCGTCCTCTGGCGAGCAACAACATGCTGATGAACGCGCTGCGCTCCACGGCGTCGTATCACAACACCCCCGATCGCCTGCACGGCTGGGGTGTGATCGACGCCCTGGCGGCGCGCAACGCCATTGCCACCGGAGTACGCGAGACGCCGGTCGCGGTGACCTCGCTGGTGGCGTATCCCAATCCGTTCAATCCTCGAACCACCATCGACTACGTGGTGGTCGCGCGCGGCCGGGTGACGCTCACGGCGTACGATGTCGCGGGCCGGCGCGTGGCGACGCTGGTTGATGCGCAGGAAGCGCCGGGCCATCATTCGATATCGTGGAACGCCGTGGATGAGCATGGCGCAACGCTGGCATCGGGGGTATACCTTATCTCACTGGAAAGCGGCGGGACGCGTGCCAGCCGCAAGGTGGTTCTGCTCAAATAGAGGTGCTCATGTCGGGACGCTCGATCGCCGCAGGTGTGATGTTGCTGGCCGCGCTGGTGATGGTGGAATCCGCGCCCAGGGCGCAGACATCGGGCGCGCGCCGCCATCTCAGCGATGCTGCGCGGGCCCGCATTCTCGAGCAGACCGGCGATGGCGCCGAAGCCTGTGCGGCGGCCAAGACCGCGTCCGCGCTGAGTATGCACCGCAGCGCCGTGTCGGTGGCGACTACCAACTTCGACGCCACCTACTACCATCTCAATCTCACCATCGGCATGGATGACGATTCCATCGTGGGCACGGTGCGCATCGAGGGCCGCGTCACCAATGCCGCGCTCTCGCAGCTGACCCTGGATCTCGCGTCGACGATGGTGGTCGACTCCGTGAAGCTTCCCGGTGGAAGCGCGCTGCCGTTCACGCACCCCGGCGCTGCGCTCAACATCACCTTCCCCGGCCCGCAGGCGGTGGGAACGCTGCTGGCCGTCGACGTGACCTACCGCGGCATTCCCCTGTACAGCAACTTCGGCAATTTTTTCTTCGGCACCCACGTCGGCAGCCGCGTGGCGTGGAGTCTTTCCGAACCATACGGGGCGCGCGAGTGGTGGCCGTGCAAGGACCACCCCTCCGACAAGGTGGATTCGGTGCGCGTCACGGTGACGGTGCCCTCCGAATACAAGGTGGGATCGCAGGGACTGCTGGTGGGCGAGACCGTCAACGGCGCCAACACCACCTACGACTGGCTGTCACACTATCCCATCTCCAACTATCTGATCTCGGTGGCGATCGGAAAGTACGTGCGCTATGACGACACGTATGTGCGTCCGCCCGCGCTGGTCGCCGAATTCGGGCAGCCGCTGTCGCTTCCGCTCGTCCACCTGGTGTACGACGACGGGTCGTCCGCTCTGCCCAGTGGATGGGCGGAGAGTGCGAATGCGCTGGGGCTGGAGGAATCGTGGTTCGGCCCGTATCCGTTTGCCACCGAGAAGTACGGTCACTCCGAATTCACATTCGGCGGCGGCATGGAACACCAGACCATGACCTCCATCGGCGGCGGGGCGCCGTCGGTGGTCGTGCACGAGATGGCGCACCAGTGGTACGGCGACTGCATCTCACCCAAACGCTGGAAGCATCTGTGGCTGAGCGAAGGCTTCGCCACTTACACCGAGTCGCTGTGGTGGGAAGCCACCAATGACACCCTGGTTCCCGGCGCGGCCGATGCCGTGCTCGACTCACGCATGGCCGGGGCACGCAAGGCAGAGGGAACGCTGGTGCTGCAGGACACGACGTCGGTCAACAACATGTTCGACGGCTACCGGGTGTACGACAAGGGTGCCATGGTGCTGCATATGCTGCGCTACATGGTGGGCGACGACACCTTCCGCAATATTCTCAAGGCGTACGCGGCCGATCCCGCCGTGAAGTATGGAAATGCGGTGACGGATGATTTCAAGCGCGTGGCGGAAACCGTGTCGGGCATGAATCTGAGCACGTTCTTCAAGCAGTGGGTGACCCAGGGAACCGGTTATCCCATCTACGGCGCCACCAGCACGTGGAAGAAAGAGGGTGGCTCGTATCACGTGTGGGTCACGTTGGCGCAGGCCCAGACCGAACCGCTTTCCAACGTCAACGCGTTCGACATGCCGGTGGATATCGTGCTCTACGCCAATACACCCGCCGACACCCTGGCGGAGATGCACCGCGAGACCGTGCACAACAACCAGCGATCGCAGGTGTTCGAGTTCCATGTGGCGTCCAAGCCCGCGCAGGTTGTGATCGATCCCGACCGGCACATCCTGCGCAACGAGAAGATCACCGTCATGTCGCAAACCCTGCCGCCGTATCCCGCCATCGCGGCCCTCGGGCCCAATCCCACACGGGGCAATGTGCAGATTCAGTACCTGCTCGACCAGAACAGCCGGGTTGACTTCCAGGTGTTCGATGTGGCGGGGCGCCGCGTGATGAGCATCATTGTTCCCAACGCGCCCGCCGGTGTTCAGTTCTATCAGCTGGACACGTCGCACATGGCATCGGGTGTGTATTTCCTGCGAATGTCCACGAAGGCCGGTAACGCGTTCAAGAAGTTCGTGGTCGTGCGTTAGTTCCTCCGGCCGGGGGCACGGAGTTTGCCCTGCCCACGTGTCCCACCCGGCCGGTACCGCGTGCTTTCGTCTCAGGGCTCACAATCCCCGAGTTTTCCGCCCGGGTGAAACGAGGAGCGTCATCATGCATTGCTTTCGTTCACGTCCGTGCCCCCCGCCACTCTGCCTGCTGGTATCTGTCGTCGTGATCGTTCTGGGAGTCTCACGCGCGCATGCGCAGTGTGCAGAAACCATGGCCCAGAACTACACCGGATCATCGCAGGCGGTGTGTCCCTGCTTTGTCGCCGGCGAACAGGCCGCCGCCGTGTTCACGCTCCCGGCCAACGTCTATCCCATCGAAATCACGAGGGTGGGCATTGCGTGGGGCTCGCAGTACGGAGGAACCGGGCAGACGCTGGAACAGTCCATTCACATCTATGACCACGGCCTGCCCGACCCGGGAACGCCCATCTTCTCGCTCGACGGCCCGGTGCTCACCGACGGGGTCATCAACGAATTCAATCTGGATCCGATTCCGGGACAGATCGTGATTCCATCCGGCGCGTTCACGGTGTCGCTCGAGTTTGCCCAGGACAACGCCGGGGACATCTTTGCGCCCAGCGTGGTGCACGATGCCAACGGTTGCACGAACGGAAAGAACCTCGTCTATGCCATTCCCGGTGGGTGGACCAACGCGTGCTCGCTCGGCGTCACCGGCGACTGGGTGATCTACGTGAAGTACCGGTCGCTGGCCGTGACGGCGTCCGCCAGTCCCGCGCCGGTGACGTTCACCAATGTCCCCGGATATCAGACGACCTGCACCACGGTGGACATCACCAACACCGGTTGCGACACGCTGCGCATCAGCAGCATCACCGGATGCGACAATTCTCCCTTCAGCGTCGACACCACCATGACGGCGCACGTGGTGCCGCCGGGCGGGAGCACGCCGCTGGACGTGTGCGTGACGCCGACGAGCAACGGTCCCGCGAACTGCACCGTGACGGTGGCCAGCAATGCGTCGAACAGCCCCACGCTCATCGATGTGAGCCTGAGCAGTGCCACCGCCGTGGGGTCTCCCGCGCCGGGCGCTTACGACATCGCCGGCGTGGTACCGAATCCATTCAACCCCGAAACCTCGATTCATTTCACGCTGCCGCGTGAGCTGGCGGTATCGGCGGAGGTGTGGGCCGTGGATGGAAGCCGTGTGGCCACTTTATTGCGGGGAAATGTCCTCCCAGGCGGGGACAATGAGGTGCGCTGGACGGGACGCAACGATGACGGGCAGCGCGTGGCGTCGGGGGTGTATCTGTTCCGGCTGCGCACATCGCTGGGCGTGCGCACCGCGCGCCTGGTGCTCCTCGAGTGAGCGGCTAGCGGTATATGGCCTTGACGCTGCCCAGGGTCTTCTTCTTGACCGGAATGAGCGGCGCCCACACGTCATCGACGGGAGTTGCGGAGGCGGCCGCACCCGCATACGCCAGACCGAGCGCATCGCAGATGGTGCGCACGACGTTGTAGTGATTCATCGTCCCGGTATGTGAGAAGCCGTTCTTGACCGTCGCACCCGCGAACACCGTGAGAATGTGATTGCCGGACACGTCGTCGTCTTCATCCCACGTCAGAATCAGAACGCCCTTCGGTCCCAGTGCATCCAGCCATCCGGGAACGCGCGCGGCCAGCCATGCGTCACCCGTGGACAGCGAGCAATCGTGCGTGCTGTTGCACTGGTTGGGAACCACGAACGACAGCGTGGGCAGATGCCCCGCGGAGATATCCGTGGCCAGGTCGGATAGCGGACGTTCATTGGAATGATTGAGATTTCCGAAGTCCGTCCAGGGCGCATGCTTGCGTTCATACCCGCTGTACGAACATACCGCGCTTCCCGCGGACGGGAGATCTTCGCAGTATGAGCGCCAGGTCTTGCCCGCGGCTTCGCAGGCATGGCCGAGATTCTCCGTGTAATACGGTGAACCGGGCGACGGACAGTTGTCGTTATTGACGCCGAACGTCGAGCCCGCCCACAGCGCCAGATAGTTGGGCAGGGAGGGGTGCGTAACGGCATAGGACTGGGTGCACGCGCTGTAGTCTGCAATCAGGCTGGCGGTGTACGTCTTGACCCGGACCTGGTCGTAGCTGTGGTTCTCCATGATGACCACCATGACGTGGTCCAGGGCGGGGACGTCGGCCCGGCACACGGCGGCCGGGATGACGAGCGTAGCCAGAACGGCGATGAAGGTAAGACACTTCATCGATGGCCTCCTTGAAATCAAGCAATCGCTGCGGCGTATGAATGAGGCGGTGAACAAGTGTAACCTATGGTTCGCCGCGTCCGCAAGCCACTCTGCGCCACCGCATCAACCCGCATGCTTCCGCCTGCATCCACGCATGGATTTTTGTGGAATAGACGACTAAGATAACGTTAATGCCCGCAATGACCGTCTATCAGCGCATTTACCGGATCATTCGCCGTGTGCCGCGGGGACGTGTGGCCACGTATGGTCAGATTGCCGAACTGGCAAAGGCGTCGGGACCCAGGCAGGTGGGCTATGCACTGCACGCCCTTCCCGAAAAACACAATGTACCGTGGCATCGCATCATCAACGCGCGCGGAATGATCAGTCTGGAATCCGGAATCGGCGGCGGTAATCTGCAGCGCGCACTTCTCGAGTTGGAGAAGGTGGTTTTCGACGCGAAGGGACGCGTGGACATGAAACGCTATCAATGGAGACGCGGCCGGTGAGCACTCGTATTTCCGCCGAGAACGCATCGGGCGACGGACTGCGTCGCGTGATGGGACCTGTCAGCGCCACCAGCATTGTGATCGGTGCCATCATCGGCGTCGGAATCTTCTTCACACCCACCAACGTGGCGCGCATTGCCGGCAGCACTCATCTCGCCATGTGGACGTGGGCCGCGGGCGGATTTGTGGCGCTGCTGGGTGCGCTCACCTTTGCCGAACTGGGCGGCATGTACGGGCGCACCGCCGGCCAGTACGAGATCCTGCGCGACGCGTACGGTCCGCTGGTGGCGTTCTGTTTTTCGCTGTGCAACGCGTGCGCCATCATCGCCGGCGGCACGGCCATCATCTCGATTGTGTGTGCGGAGAATCTGTGGGCGGCGGTCACGGGTGGCACCGCCCCTGCGCTGGTGGCGGTGTGGTTGCCGGCGGTGTTGTTGCTGGCGGTGGCGGGTGCCAATGCAATCGGCGTGCGCTGGGGCGCGGCCATTCAGAACATCACGGTGATGGCGAAGGTGGGAGCGCTGCTGCTGGTGGTCGCCATTGCGGTCGCCGTGGCGCCGCACGCGGGAGCGCCGGCGGGCGCAACCGCCCCGGCGGGTTCCACGGCGTCGCGGTTGTTTGCGGGCATGGTTCCCACA
>DASRYI010000239.1:0-16111 GCA_035687255.1 Candidatus Krumholzibacteriia bacterium
CGCGCACGGGATGCGGCACGCGCAGGCGCGCGGCGTGCAGTGCAATTGATTTGTCCGGAAGCGGCGCGACGGCGCCGTATTTCAGATCGCCGCGAATGGGATGGCCGGCGGCCGCGAGCTGCAATCGAATCTGGTGGTGACGGCCGGTCCGCGGAAACACCGCCAGCAACGACATCGACGCGCTGTCTTCGCGCCGGCGCGGACGTCCCCCGGAAACACGCGGCGTCTCCTTGCGCTCCAGGCGCGCCAGAGTGCGGAACTCCAGCGCCGCCGCCCGGGAACGGTCGGTGGCCGCCGGGGCGATGCGTGAGCGCGTGTGGGTCCGCTCGATCATGGCCGTCAGTTCGCCGTCGTCGGCGTGCACTACGCCGGATACCACGCACAGGTAGTGCTTCTCCGCGTTCCGGTCGTGAAACGACTGTGCGAGACGCGACGCGGCCTTCGACGTGCGCGCAAACACCATCACGCCCGAGACCGGCCGGTCGAGGCGGTGCACGAGTCCCAGGAACACATTGCCCGGCTTCGCATGCGCGTGTTTGATGTAGCGCCGCGCCAGTTCCAGCGCCGAGACATCGCCGGTACGGTCGCCCTGCGAGAGCATTCCGGCCGGCTTGAGCACTCCCAGTACGTGATTGTCTTCGTAGAGGATCTGCAGATCGCCGCTCATGAGCGGGGTGCGGTTGTGGAGTCGGTCAGCGCCGCCGCCACGGCGTCCGCCAGGTGCTTGCCAATGACGGCGTGCGCGGGGACACCCCAGACGTGTCCCTCCGGGGAATGGTGGTTGAGGACGTCCTTCAACCAGTCCATGACCTCAAGGTATCGCAGCTCGCCCCGCGCATCCAGGTCGTGCACCTCGGCCTCAATGTGCGGGTACTTGTCCAGCTGATTGTCGACGGAGATCACCCACAGTGAGGTGCCCCCGGCGTGCAGTTGCTCCGCAAACCGATCCAGCAGGTTGATGTACACCTGTTCCACGCCGGTGACGCCACCCGCTTCCGCGCCGGCGTTCTGCCCCTTGTTCACCCGGGAAGCCGCGCGCCGCGCCATGCTGTCCAGCACCAGCTGCGACGCGCGCGTGCGAAAGAAGTTGTACAGCTGCGTGCGCTGCACGAACGAGCGCGACAGGTACTTCTTGATGAAGTTCAGTGAATTGGCGCTGTCGGCGAACTTGAACTCGCCGTCTTCCACGCGCGTCACACGGTTGGCCAGGTTGTCATCGGGGTCGTTGGAACAAAACTGCAGAATGACGATGGACGGATGGTATTGCGCGCCCAGCTCTTCGTAGCGGCGGATTTCCTGCGTCAGACCCCATCCCGGCGAACCCAGATTGACAACGTCGGCGCGGCCCGCGAGCTGATGACGCATCACTGCGGGATACTCCTGGCCGTCGTTCACACCCATTCCGAAGGTGTAGGAATCACCCAGGACCACCACCGCGGGAAGACCGGACGCGCCCGGCGTGACCACCTCTCCGCGTGAGTGCTGCGAGTTCACGGTATAGTGGAACTGGTATTTGTGCGGAATGCCGTGCACCATGACGGTGTTGGCAAACGGGATGAATCCATACTTCGATGAAAACTGATAGCGCGGATACAGATACTCGGTGGGGCTGGCAATGTTGATCAGAAGCTCCCCCAGTACCAGCATGGCGGCGACGGTAACGACCGCCATGGCTATGGCCAACCAGCCCTTGCGACCTCGAGCCAACGATGCTTCCTTCCCGGTCGGGTTTCCCGCCATTGCTTGACCGGCCCTGCGCGCTCGCCTATACTTCCGGACGGCCTTTTCGTGGCCAAATCAAAGTCATGATAGAAGTTACCAATTTTAGCAGATCCTGCGCAAGAGTCGAGTCGGTTCGCGGCCTGTCTTTTGACGTTCAGCCGGGCGATATCGACGGATTGCCCGGACCCGGCGGCGCGGAAAAGCCGGCCACCATCCACCTTACCGGACGCGAACGTCGGGAGTGACATCTGTGACACAGTTCCGCGTGGATTCCGAAGTCGGCAAGCTTCGCAAGGTACTCGTGCACCGGCCGGACCTCAGTCTGCGCCGGCTCACCCCGTCCAATCGCGAAGAGCTGCTCTTCGACGACGTGCTGTGGGTGCGCAAGGCGCGCGGCGAGCACGACAAGTTCACGCGCTATCTGGAAAAGTACGGCGTCGAGGTGTACTACCTCGACGACCTGCTGGCCGAGGTGCTGCAGGTTCCGGAGGCCCGCGGCTTCATCATCGACAAGACGGTCACGCGTCTCACGGTGGGCGCGGCGCTGGTGGCGGATTTTCGCGCCTACCTGCTGGAGATGGATCCGCGCCGTCTGGCCACCATTCTGATCGGCGGCCTGGGACGCCAGGAAATCGACGACGCGCTGATGCGCCGCCATTCCCTCACACTGGTGACCATGGAGTCGGCCGATTTCCTGCTGCCGCCGCTGCCCAACTCCATCTTCACGCGGGATTCGTCGTCATGGATCTACAACGGGGTGTCGCTGAACCCCATGTTCTTCGAGGCGCGCGAGCTGGAAGTCGTGCATGCCGCGGCCATCTACAACTGGCATCCGATGTTCGCCGAGGCCGACTTCGAGTTCTGGTACCCCGACCAGGACGAACAGGGCCGTTTCGTGCAGGAGGACTGGGGCCGCGCGTCGCTGGAAGGCGGCGACGTGATGCCCATCGGCAACCGCACGCTGCTCGTGGGTATCGGCGAACGCACCACCGCGCAGATGGTGGAGCGTCTTGCGCAGTCGCTGTTCCGCTATGAGGCGGTGGACCGGGTGATCGCGTGCGTGATGTCCAAGGACCGCGCCCACATGCATCTCGACACCATCTTCACCATGGTGGACCGTGACGCCGTTACGATCTATCCCAAGGTGGCGACGCGCATCCGCGCCTACAGCCTGCGTCCCTCCGACAAGACGGGGCAGATGGACCTCACCGAAGAAAAATCCTTTCTGGACGCGGTGGCCGATGCACTCGGTGTCGGCAAGCTGCGCGTCATCGGCACCGGCGGCGACGAATACGCGGCCGAGCGCGAACAATGGGACGATGGCAACAACCTGGTCGCCATCGAACCCGGCGTCGTTATAGCCTACGCCAAGAACGAATACACCAACAAGAAACTGCGCAAAGCGGGCATCAAGGTGCTGACGCTGGACGGCTCCGAGCTCGGTCGCGGCCGTGGCGGCGGCCATTGCATGACGTGTCCGTTGCTGCGCGATCCCATTTGATCGAGGACGTAACATGGTTGACCTGCGTGGAAAGCATTTTCTGAAGGACCTGGACTTTTCGAAGGAGGAGCTGGTGTTCCTGCTCGACCTGTCGAAGAAGCTCAAGGCCGAAAAGAAGTCGCGCCGCGAACTGCAACGGCTGCGCGGGCGCAATATTGCGCTCATCTTCGAAAAGACCTCGACGCGCACACGCTGCGCCTTTGAAGTGGCGGCCTACGACCAGGGCGCCAGCGTCACCTATCTGGGACCGAGCGGGTCGCAGATCGGCCACAAGGAAACCATGAAGGACACGGCGCGCGTACTCGGGCGCATGTACGACGCCATCGAGTACCGCGGCTATGCGCAGGCGATTGTGGACGAGCTGGCGGCGCATGCGGGCGTTCCCGTCTATAATGGACTGACCGACGATTTTCACCCCACGCAGATCCTGGCCGACGTGCTCACCATGATCGAGCACAGCACCAAACCGCTGGAGAAGATCGCCTTCTGTTACCTGGGCGATGCGCGCAACAACATGGGCAATTCCCTGCTGGCGGGCGGCGCCATCCTGGGCATGGATGTGCGTCTGGCGGCGCCGAAGTCGTGCTGGCCCGAGGCGGCTCTGGTGGAACAGTGCCGCGCGATTGCAAAGAAGAGCGGTGCGCGCATCACTATTACCGAAGACGTCGCCGCAGGCGTGAAGAATGCCGACTTCCTCTACACCGACGTGTGGGTTTCCATGGGCGAACCGGAATCCAAATGGGAAGAGCGCATTCGCGTGATGAAGCCGTATCAGGTAAACGGCCGCGTGATGGCCATGACGGGCAATCCCGACGTCAAGTTTTTGCATTGCCTGCCCGCATTCCACAACCGCGACACCAAAGTGGGCGCGGAGATCTTTGCGAAATACGGACTCGACGGGATCGAAGTCACCGAGGACGTATTCGAGTCTCCGCGGTCGATCGTATTTGACCAGGCCGAGAACCGTCTGCATACCATCAAGGCGATTCTCGTGGCCACGCTCGGCGAGTAACTCCATGGCCCGGCGTCGTATTGTAATTGCGCTGGGCGGCAACGCCATCCTGCGCCGCGGCGAAGCCCTCACCGTCGAGAACCAGCGCCGCAACGTTCGCGCCGCGGTGCGGTCCATCGCTCCGCTGGCGGAACACAATGACCTCGTGATCTCGCACGGCAACGGCCCGCAGGTGGGACTGCTGGCGCTGCAATCGGCGGCCAGCGGCGATAACGTGACGCTGGACGTGCTCGGTGCTGAGACCGAGGGCATGATCGGCTACATGATCGAACAGGAGCTGGGCAACCTGGTTCCATTCGAACGCCCCTTCGCCACCATGCTGACCATGGTGGAAGTGAGTCCCGACGATCCCGCATTCCAGAATCCCAGCAAACCCATCGGTCCCATGTACACGCGCGAGGAAGCGGAGGCCGTCGCGAGAGAACGCGGGTGGTCGGTTGCCCCCGACGGCAACGGCTGGCGACGGGTGGTTCCCTCACCGCTTCCGAAGCGCATCTTCGAGATTCGACCCATTCGCTGGTTGCTCGAACGAAACACGATCGTCATCTGTGCCGGCGGCGGTGGTGTCCCCACCATGTATCTTCCCGACCGCACCCTGTCGGGTGCGGACGTGGTGATCGACAAGGACCGCGCCAGCGCCGTGCTGGCGCGCGAGGTGGGTGCGGATCTGTTCGTGATGGCCACCGACGTCCCCGGCGTGTATGCGGACTGGGGCACGTCGCAGCACCGCCTGCTGCAGCACACGAACCCCGACGAACTGCGCGCGCTGCGCTTCGCGAGCGGGTCCATGGGACCCAAGGTGGAAGCCGCCATCGCGTTCGTGGAGGAAACCGGCAAAGCCGCCGCCATTGGATCCCTGGAGGAAATCGAACGCATCGTCGCGGGCGATGCCGGCACACAGGTGCGAAAGCAATAGCGGATGCAAACTTGCGTGCGGTAATCGCCTGTGAGCCACCGTCTTGACACAACCCGCTGATGGCCTTAGCCTCTCGTTCACCCGCAGACGCTATTGTCCAAAACGCTTCCCACGGGAGGAAACATGAGATACTCGCTGGCGCTCGCCCTGGTGGGCATCGCTCTGCTTGCCGGTTGTTCGTCGTACGACATCAAGTACGACTACGACCTGCAGGACGATTTTTCCAGATTCAAGACATACGCCTGGATTGAACGCACCATTTCCAATGCGTCGGGAAGCGCAACCGCCGCCCTCCAGAACAACACCCTGCTCGACAGTCGCATTCGCAGCGCTGTCGACACGCAGATGGCGGCCAAGGGATTCACACTCTCGCAGGACAGTCCTGATGTGCTGGTGGTGTATTACACCGGTCTCGCCAACAAGATCGACGTCACCGACTGGGGCTATACCTACGCCGGCAGCTACTGGGGTGGCGGCCTGGGCCGCAACGTCGATGTGTATCAGTATACGGAAGGCACGCTCATCATCGACCTCGTGGACTCCGAGACCAAGAAGCTTGCGTGGCGCGGCAGCGCCACCGGCGTGGTCGAGCAGAACCGCAAACCCGAGCAGATTGAAGCGCGCATCAACGATGTGGTGGGACGGATCTTCCAGAACTATCCGCCCAAGAAGTAACCGTCTTTTCTGTCTCAAAACACAAAGGAGCCAGTCGTGGTGAATCTCAAGAAAGTGATGTTGGTTTCCCTCCTCGTTGTGTCGGTGGCCGCGCCCGCGTTTGCGTCGCGCGACCTCATCGAGCTCATGCGCTCGGACCTGCGCACCGAGAAGATGGGCATCGTGACCCAGGCCATGCATCTGTCCGACGAACAGGCGGACAAGTTCTGGCCCGTATACAAGGAATACGAATCGCAGATGGTCAAGCTGAACGACCAGCGCGTCGAGCTGATCAAGGAATACGCCTCCCAGTACGACACCATGACCAATGAAACCGCCAAGTCGCTCATCGACCGCGCGTTCAAGCTGCAGGAAGCACGCAGCAAGACGCTCAAGAAGTATGTCTCGAAGATGGGGAAAAGCATCGACATGAAGACGGCGGCGCGTTGGGCCCAGGTCGAGCAGGCGCTCAATTCGGCCATCGACCTTCAGGTGGCGTCGCAGTTGCCGCTGTTGCAGTAGTCAGCGCCGCTGCGTGTTTTTTTTCAAGACGCCGTCCGCTCTGGCGGGCGGCGTTTTGCTTTCCCGCGGCGCTATCCGCCGTCGTAGCCGCGCCACATGTACAGCGATCCCACCGAGCGGTAGGGCCGCCACGCCTCGGCGATACGTTCCAGACGCGCGGGCCTGGTATTGGACCGCAACCCGTACGTCTGCAACATCCCCTTGCGCAATCCGAGGTCGCCGATGGGAAACACATCCATGCGATGCAGGCCGAAGATGAGAAAGATGTGCGCCGACCACTGCCCCACACCCTTGATGGACGTCAGCATGTCCATCACGGACTGGTCGTCACGGTTCGCGAAAGAGCGGCGGGTGTAGCGCTGCGCGTCGAATTCACGCGCCACGTTGCGCACATAGGCCGTCTTGGCGCGCGACAGGCCGCACGCGCGCAGCTCCGCGTCGGACAGAGCCAGAAGCGATTGCGGGCGCGCGGTTCCCATGGCGGCGTCGAGCCGGGAATAGATGGTATCGGCCGCGCGCGAGGAGAGTTGCTGCGACACGATCGTCTCCAGCATGACTTCGAAGAGGTCGCGCCCGGTGCGCATCCGGCATGGACCGACGCGCTCGATCACGGCGCCCAGCACGGCGTCGCGGCGGCGCAGATGCGCCACGGCGTCGTCGATCTCAGCCTGAACACGGCGCGCATGCGAGGCGGAAGATGACATGCGGGAACACTAGCCGGGACATCGGCGGGACGCAAGTCCCCGCGCGCGCAAACCTGTTGATGCCCACCGGGTCATCTGGTAGCGTCGGACCCGGTGGTGCACATGACGTCTCCCGCAAGCGACCCGCTCATCTACGACTGGAATCCGGCGCCGGCGACGCCCCGCTATCCGCTCAAACTCAACGACGAAACCCTGCGCGACGGCCTGCAGTCCCCGTCGGTCTTCAACCCCAGCATCCCCGAGAAGCTGGAGCTGCTGCACTTCATGGAAGACCTGGGATTGTACTCGGCGGCCGTCGGGCTGCCCGCCGCGGGGCCGCACGCGTTCGAAGACGTCCTCGCCATCTGCCAGGAACTCGCGCGTGGCAGGATGAAGCTCTACCCGTACTGCGCCGCGCGCACCCACCCCAACGACATCAAACCCATCGTCGAGATTCAGCAACGCTCCGGCATCAAGGTGCAGGCGGCGCTGTTCATCTTCTCGAGCCCGATCCGTCAGTTCGCCGAAGACTGGACGGTGGACCGTATGCTCAAGGTGAGCGAAGAAGCCATCGAGTTCGCCCACAAGCACGATGTCCCCGTGATGTACGTCACCGAAGACACCACGCGTTCCCGTCCGGAAACGCTGGAGCGGCTGTACGGCATGGCCATCGATCATGACGTCGAACGGGTGTGCATTTCCGACACGGTGGGACATGCCACGCCCGACGGGGCGGCGGCCGTGACGCGTTTCGTGCGCGCTCTGGTGGAGAAATCCGGAAAGAACATCGGTGTCGACTGGCACGGCCATCGCGACCGCGACCTGGGCGTGGCCAACACCGTGGCGGCCCATCTGGCCGGCGCCGACCGCGTGCACGGCTCGATGCTGGGCATCGGCGAGCGCGTGGGAAACACTCCCATCGACATGCTGATGGTGAACTTCAAGCTGATGGGCCTGTTCGACCGCGACCTGACGAAACTCCCCGCGTACGCGCAGCGCGTGGCGTCCGCGTGCCGGGTCCCGCTGCCCGACAATTATCCGGTGCTGGGGCGCGACGCCTTCCGCACGCAGACGGGGGTGCACGCCGACGCCATCGCCAAGGCCTACCGCAAGGGCGACGCCTGGCTGGCCAACCGCATTTACAGCGGCGTGCCCGCCGATGATTTTGGATTGAGCCAGATCATCGAGGTGGGGCCGATGAGCGGCAAGTCGAACGTCCGCTTCTGGCTGGAACACCGCTCCATTCCGGTGACCGACCAGCTGGTGGACCGTATCTTCGAACGCGCGAAGCAGTCGGACCACATTCTGACCGACGATGAGATGAACGAAATCGTGCGTTCCGCGTCCTGACCCGGCGTAAAAAAAAGCGCGCATGCACCCGGCACGCGCGCCTTCCCGAAACCCCCTACCGGGGTCTATTTCCGGTACAGCGCCTTCACGCTGCCCCACGTCGTCGCCTGCGTGGCAACGGGCGCATAGTGCGTCACTATCCGGTACGCCGGCGTCCCCTCAAACATGCCGTCACCGTCCTTGTCGGAGAAGGCAACGATCTCCATGGCGGTCGCGCCGCTCCAGACGATGTGGTGCAGGCTGGTATCGGAATAGAAGCCGTTGCCCAGCGGCGTCACCACATCGAGCGGGTCCAGATGAACCAGCAGGCGGTCGCTGGCCACGCCGTCCACCGTGAGTGAGGGGTTGGTCACGGCCGAGTAGGGATAGAAACGCAGACACAGATTACCCAGGGTTCGCTGCGCGTCTCCGAAGCCGTCGATCACGACGTCGAACTCTTCGGTGTAGACGATGAATTCGCTGGTCCCCGTCGTCGGCTCGAATCCAATCAACTGCGGCGTTTCGTAGATCTCGTACGGAATGCGTTGCTCGATACGATCCCACAGCATGAGATTCCCGACCGCATATGAGGAATTGAACTTCGACTCCCCCGCGGACACGAGCTCGTACCGGTTCACGTCGTAACGGAACACAGTGGGAACAGTGGGATACAGAAGATATGACTGCTCCGCGAACGCAGAGCCTACCCAGGCAAGGCCCAGGAACAGGGCGAGCACGATGCCCTTCTTCGTGCTCAACATATGGGATACCTCCGCGCGGTACTCAACGTTGGTCGTCTCCGAGTCCGCTGCGATTGCAACCGGCGATGCGGTATGACGCGGAAGTCGCACAGCCCACCCCGGGCCGTGCCTGTCCTTCTCACGGACCTAACTCGCGTAGTGAGTATAGCATACGGCGGGGGTGGCCGTAAAGTAGCCACCTTGTCCGCCCCCTCGCCCGCTCCGGCCGGCCGGTGCTTATTCGTTAACTAACAGCCAGTTACAAGCGTATTGTGGAACGGCCGTGATTGCCGGTTTGTTGTTCGTCGTCCGGCACGACCGGTGCTACACTCCACCGGCCCCACGTGCCGCGAGATGTTGAAACCAGAGGGAGATAGACGAGGAGGTTCGATCATGCGCCGTGCCGGCATGATCGTGTTCGCACTGACGTTGATGCAGATTCTCGCGGGATGCGGGAAGAAGCAGGACCAGGCTTCGCAGCAGGCGCCCGCCGATTCCGTGGCCATGGCCAACCGCGCGCCCCGCAGCGGCGGCACGGTGATCCGGCGCCTGGACTCCGAGTGCAATACCCTCAACTGGGTTCTGTACACCACCGCGTACGAAGATTTCGTTCTCCGCTACATCTACGATCCGATGCTGGAATACGACGAGCACGGCAACATGGTGCCCGTGCTGGCCGCGGCGCTGCCCGAAGTCAGCCCCGATCACCTTCGCATCACGGTCCGGCTGCGCACCGACGCGCACTGGCAGGATGGCGTCCCCATCACCGCCGAGGACGTGAAATTCACGCTCGACAAGGTGCGTGACCCCAAGATTCCCGCCATCAACAAGGCGGCGTATTTCGAAAAGCTCGACCATCTCGATGTGGTCGACGACCACACCGTCGTGTTCGTGTGGAAGGAGCCGTTCGCGCCCTCGCTGTATGCCATCACGCAGCTGTGGCCGATCCCCGAACACATCTACGGAAAGGGCGACTTCCTCACCAATCCCGCCAATCGCAAGCCGGTGGGCAGTGGTCCCTTCAAACTGGATGAGTGGGTGTCGTCACAGTACATCTCGCTGGTGCGCTACGACGACTACTACGGCAAGAAAGCATACCTCGACCGCATCATTTTCAAGGTGGTGCAGGACGACGCGGTGGCGCTCAACATGCTGAAAGCCGGCGAACTGGATGAAATGCGCGCCACCCAGGTGCAGTGGGAAAAGCAGATGAACGATCCCGACTTTACGGCGCGCTTCCGCAAGGTCGACTACTATTATCCGGGATACAACTTCATCGCGTGGAACTGCCGCAGCCCGTGGTTCTCGGACCGGCGTGTGCGCAAGGCCATGACGCTGCTGTTCGATCGCGAGAGCATCAACACCAAGATGTACTCCGGCTTTGCGCGCCTGGTGAGCGGCCCCTTCTACATCAACTCGTGGGCCTACGACAAGACCGTGAAGCCGCTGCCCTTCGATCCGCCCGCCGCGCGCAAGTTGCTGGACGAGGCCGGCTGGAAGGACACCGACAACGACGGCATCCGCGACAAGAACGGGACGAAGTTCGAGTTCGAAATGAACATCATCAGCGGCAGCAACATCGCCGCCCAGTTTGCCCAGCTCCTGCAGGAGGAATGCGCCAAGGCGGGCGTGAAAGTGGATATCCGCCAGCTGGAGGGCGCCACCTTCTTTGACCGTATCAACAAGGGAGACTTCGACGCCTCGATGTTCGGCTGGCGCCTCGATCTCGACCCCGATGTCTACGACACCTTCCATTCGTCGATGACGCCGCCCAACGGCCTCAACCATGGCTTCTACAGCAATCCGCGCGTGGACAGCCTGCTGGTGGCGGGGCGCGCCGAGTTCGACCAGAATAAACGCGCCGCCATCTATCACGAAGTTCACCGCCTGATTGCAGAGGACCAACCCTACACCTTCATCAACGCCGTGCCCGACAAGCGACCCATCGCGCGCAAGATCCAGGGCGTAAAGATATCGCCCATGGGCCCCTACGACTTCTGGCCCGGCGCTGACTACTGGTGGATCGACGACAGTAACGCGAGCGTAGCGGCGAAGCAGTAGGGTTCCATGCTCAGCTACGCGATCCGACGGATCCTGCTGCTGTTCCCCACGCTGTTCGGCATTACGATCGTCACCTTCGTGGTCGTGAACCTCGCTCCCGGCGATCCCGTCGAGCTGCTTCACAACGGCGAGATGGATGTGCGCATTTCGCCCGCGGCCTACCACCAGATGCTGCATCTGTACGGGCTCGATGAACCCATCCAGGTGCGTTACTTCACGTGGCTCAAGCGCGTATGCTCGCTCGACTTCGGAGACTCGTTTCTCGATCATCGCCCCGTGACCGAGAAGATCTTCGAGCGGCTTCCCGCCACGCTGCTGCTCAACATCACCTCGCTGTTCATCGCCATGCTGCTCGCCATTCCGCTGGGGCTGTATGCCGCGATCCGGCAACATTCGCGCTTCGACAAGCTCGGGGGCACGGCGTTGTACCTGTTGTATTCGCTGCCGGAGTTCTGGGTCGCGCTGCTCTTGATCATGTTCCTCGGGGTGAAACTGAAGCTTCTGCCCATCAGCGGAATGCAGTCCATCGACGCCCGCCAGATGGGCTTCCTGGGCTTCACCTGGGACCGGATCGTGCACATGATCCTGCCCACGTTCTGCCTGACGTACGGGTCTCTGGCCTTCATGTCCCGGTTCGTTCGCGGCTCATCACTGGAAATCATCCGCCAGGACTACATTCGCACGGCGCGCGCCAAGGGCCTCGACGAAGCCCGCATCGTCTACACGCACGTGTTCCGCAACACCATGATTCCGGTGTTGACGCTGCTCGGCCTGCTGCTTCCGACGTTGATCAGCGGCAGCATCATCCTGGAATCGATCTTCTCGTGGCCGGGAGTGGGGAATCTCTTCTTCAACGCGGTGCTGGCCCGCGACTATCCCGTGGTGATGGGACTCAGCACCATTACCGCCGTTCTGGTCCTGCTCAGCACGCTGCTCGCCGACCTGCTGTACGCCTGGGCGGACCCGCGGGTGACGTACCGATGACGCCAGTGGCATCGTCGATTCCCACCGGCACGCAGCCCGGCTCGTCGTCGGATTCGGCGGGCGGCCGCGGCTTCGCGCGCGTGGTATGGAAGCGCCTGCGCGACGATCGCTACGCCATGGGCGGGCTGCTGGTCATCTCCACGCTGTTCATGGTGGCGTGGCTCGCGCCCGTGCTCGCCAACAACCGCCCCATCGTGATGCACTGGCAGGATCGCATGCTGTTTCCCGCCGTGGCCGAGATGGTGCCGTTCCGTTTCTTCATGAAATACCCGGAGCTGTCGTCCCTCAACTTCGAAGACCTCAAGCATGACGAGTCCGTGGCCCTGGTGATGCCGCCCATTCCCTACTCACCCATCGCCACCGCGCTCGACAGCCGGCTGGAACAGCCCGGATACCGCCACTGGATGGGAACCGATGAACTGGGACGCGACGTGCTGGCGCGCATCATCTACGGCACCGGTATTTCGCTGAAGGTGGGTCTGGTGGCCACGGGAATCTCGCTGGTGATCGGCATGTTCGTGGGGGCGCTGGCGGGATACTACGGCGGCGTGGCCGACATTCTGCTGTCACGGCTGATCGAGATCGTGATCTGTTTTCCGTTTCTGTTTCTGATTCTGGCGGTGATCGCGTTCCTGCCGCCCAGCATCTACAACATCATGATCGTCATCGGCATCACGCGCTGGACGGACATCGCGCGCTACACGCGCGCGGAATTCGTGCGCCTGAAGGGGCACGAGTTCACCGAGGCGGCGCGCGCGCTGGGTGTGCGCGATGGAACCATCATCTTCCGCCACATTCTGCCCAATTCGCTGGCCCCGGTGCTGGTCACCGCCACCTTCGGCATTGCCAGCGCGGTGCTGATCGAAAATTCGCTCACCTTCCTGGGACTGGGCGTGCAGCCACCCACTCCCAGCTGGGGCATCATTCTGGCGAGCGCGCGCGAGCAGGACTTTGCGTGGTGGCTGACCACGTTCCCCGGGTTCGCGATCTTCATCACGGTCACGGCGTACAATCTGCTGGGAGAAGGATTGCGTGACGCAAGCGACCCGCGCGTCACTTTCGGGAGACCGACGCGCTGATCCGCGGCCGCTTCTGGCAGCGCGGACAGTAGTGAGTTCCGCGCTGCGCCACCACCATCTTGCGAATCTCCGCTCCACACCGCCCGCACCGGCCGCCATCGCGTCCGTAGACCAGCAACTTCACCTGAAATTCGCCGGTGGTGCCGTCGGTGCGCCGATAATCGCGCAGCGTGGTGCCGCGCGCATCGATGGCCCGCCTGAGAACCGCACGCGCTGCCTCCAGGATTTCCGCCGCACGCACGGAGACGCGCATGCCGGGTGTCAGCGGGTGTATCCGCACGCGGTACAATGCCTCATCCACATAGATATTCCCGAGACCTGAGACGATGTGCTGATTGAGAAGCAGTGACTTGATGGAGGCGCTTCGTTTCGAAAGCTGTGCGGCCAGCATTTTGCTGTCGATCTCGAATGGGTCGGGGCCCATGCGCAGCGACTCTTCGACGGACGCCGGCGTACCCACAAAGATGTAGCCGAAGCGACGGGGATCGACATAGCGCAGCTCCGACCCATCCGTGAACAGGATTCGAGCATGGAGATGTCTGGGTTTCGCACGCTTCGCGCGCGTGTCATTCCATTCCAGCCGCCCGGTCATGCCGAGATGCACGACGAGGCGATTCGGTCTGCCACGGTGCGGATGCAGCGAGACCACAATCGCCTTTCCGCGGCGGTCCACCGCGTCGATGCGGGCGCCGGCCAGCAAGGAGATATCGGCACTGCCGCGACGGTACAGGTCGGGAGCCGTGAGGATGGCGCGTGCCACCGTCCGTCCCGGCAACGGGACGCGCAGCTCGCGGACCACGGTTTCGACTTCGGGGAGTTCGGGCATGACCGACGCAGTATACACGGGCCGTGACACACCCGCCAATTCGCGGTAGAATGCGCACTTGCCCATGGCCGCCCATCTTCGCGATATCTTTTACGACGAGGTCCTGCCGCGCGTCGCGCGTCCCGGTCAGTATGCCGGCGGCGAGCGCAACAGCGTCGTCAAGGACCACGCCTCCGTGGATATCAGGGTGGCGCTCGCGTTTCCCGACACCTACGCCATCGGGATGTCCCACCTGGGGCTGCGCATTCTCTACGACATCATCAATCGCCGTCCCGACGCGTGCGCCGAGCGCGTGTTTGCGCCGTGGATCGACATGGAAGACGAACTGCGCCGCCGCGAACTGCCGCTGGTGACGCTGGAAAGTTTCACACCGCTGGATCGCTTCGACGTGATCGGCTTCTCGATGCAGTACGAGCTGGGGTTCACCAACCTGCTCAACATGCTGGAGCTGGCGCGCATTCCGCGTCTCACCGCCGACCGGAGCATCAACGATCCCGTGATTCTCGGCGGCGGTTCTATCACGCTGGCCATGGAGCCGGTCGCCCCCTTCTTCGACGCCATCCTGGTGGGTGACGTCGAGGACGTGATGCACCGCACCCTGGACGCCATCCGCGACTGGAAGCGCAGCGGCCGCCCGCGCGCCGAGTTGCACACGGCGCTGGCGGCGATTCCCGGAATGTACGTGCCGTCGCTCTACCACATCGACTATCACGCCGACGGCACCATTGCGGGCATCGATGCGCAGCTGCCCGCGCCGCTGAACATTCCCAAAACGACGGTGTGGGATCTGGAGAATGCGCCCTTCCCGATTGCGCCGGTGATTCCGAACGTGGAAGTGGTGCACGACCGCATCAACATTGAGATCATGCGCGGCTGTCCCAACCAGTGCCGTTTCTGCCAGGCGGTGCAGCACTACCGGCCGCTGAAGATGCGTTCCATCGGCAAGGTGCTGGAACTGGCGGAAGCCTCCTTCGCCCAGACCGGGTACGACGAAATCAGCCTCACCAGCCTTTCCACCGCCGACTATCCCGGCATCATCGAACTGCTGCAGGCGGTGCAGGAGCGGTTTGCGTCGCGACGCGTGAATGTGTCGCTGCCGTCGTTGCGCGTGGGCCCCGAGCTCAAACGGCTCCCGGGACTCACCAGCACCGTGCGCAAGTCCGGCCTCACCATGGCGCCCGAAGTGGCCACCGACCGCCTGCGCGAGGTGATTCGCAAGCCGATCAAGAACGCCGATCTCATGGCCGGGTGCCAGGCCGCGTACGAAGCCGGTTATCGGCTGGTGAAGTTCTACTTCCTGATCGGCGCGCCCACCGAAACCGACGAGGACCTGCGCGGCATCGTCGACCTTGCCGACGCCGCCAGCGTGCTGCGCGTGCGTTCGCACGGCAAGCGCGCCCAGGTGAACTGCTCGGTGTCATCGCACATCCCGAAGCCGCACACGCCGTTCCAGTGGGAAGCCATGCACACGCGCGAGGAACTGATTGCGAAGCAGCGCACCATCAAGAACTACAACCGCTCGTCCCACATCCAGCTCAAGTTCCACGACGTGAACACCAGCTACCTGGAGGCGGTGTTCTCGCGCGGCGACCGCCGCCTTGCGGATGCGCTGCTGCGCGCGCGCGAGGCAGGGCTGCGCATGGACGCATGGTCGGAGACGTTCGATATCCGTCGCTGGGAGGAAGTCTTCCGCGACGCGAAGGTGGACGCCGACTGGTACGCCCTGCGCGCCCGTTCCACCGACGAGATTCTCCCCTGGGACATGATCGGTCTCAAGATCCCCACCAGCCACCTGGCCAAGGAACACGCGCGCGCCCACGCCGCGGCGTAGCCCATCGCATAGCGCCATACATTTCCACCACGTTCCCTAACGCTGCCGGCTGATGAGCTCGAGGAGTCGCGCGATGGTGGCGGCCAGTTGCGGATCCCGTGTTGCCTCCTGCATGCGGTGAAGATCCGCCTGCGCCTGGTCCACCCGTCCCAGCGCCACGAGGCATCGGGTGTATCCCAACAGGGCACTCAGGATAACCTGCCGTCCGGACCCCGGGGACGTCAGGGCCAGGCGATAGCTCGCCACCGCCG
>DASRYI010000240.1:0-2027 GCA_035687255.1 Candidatus Krumholzibacteriia bacterium
GCGCCGTGTGAGCGAGTTGCCCACGACCACCGCCACGAGGCCCACGGCCAGCGTCTGCAGTTCGGACAACGGAAACGGCGTCATGCGCAGGCCATCCGGATGGTGGCCGTGTTCTCCTGCGCGCGCTGCGTTCCCCCGCGCACCGCGGCGGCTTCCAGCGCGTCGGCCGGGAAGATGCCCAGCTCATGCAAAGCGCGCGCCACGCAGTAGAGCGACACCTGTCCGGGCGCCAGTTTCGCCGGGGCCGCTCTGGGATCGACCACCGTGATAGTGGCGCGCGTCATGACCGCGTCGACGAGACCGGGCGTGGTGAAGACGCGGTCGCCGGCTTCCATGGCCGCGAGCCGGGCACCCACCTTGGCCAACCCTTCCCGGCTGAGCACAATGAGGGCGTCCGGACGCGAAATGCCGGAATAGTGAATCTCACGCGGACTCAGCACGAGTTCCGCGACGCTGTGTCCCGTCTTCACGGTGATGGGATAGTCGTCGCGCTGCGCCGCCCACAGTCCCGAGAGCACCGCCGCCTCGCCGACCAGACGCGCGGCGGAACGCACCTTTGCGCCCGCCGAACCCGCAATCACCAGATGAAACGGATTCTGCAGCACCGACTCGAAACGCGACTCCAGCGGCTGCGGCGCCAGCAGCGGCTTCCCGCGCAACGCGCCGGCGGCGTTGTGATACGCGGCGGCGTACTCCGGATGCTCCGCACGCTGCAGGAGCCCCGCTTTCAACTGCAGCTGATCGAGCAACTGCGTGAGCGTCTTCTTCGATGCCTTGTTCTTCGGCACGTAATAGGCGGTGCACAGTTCCCAGATATCCAGCAGTGCAAAGCACTCGGACCGGATTGCCTCCGCGATGCGCTCCGAGAGATCGTGATCGAAGCTGGTGCCGCGCCACACGTAGCCGGCGCCGTTGGCCGCCACCGTGGCACAGACGTCCAGCGGGCGTTCGAGGTTTCCGTCCGGTGTGGTGCTGGTGATGGCGCCGGGCGGCGTGGTGGTGGAATGCTGCCCGCCCGTCATCCCGAAATTGAAATTGTTGAACACCAGCACCGTGAGTCCGATGTTGCGGCGCGCGGCGTTCAGCAGATGCGCTCCCCCGATACCGGTACCTCCGTCGCCCATGATGACGATCACGGTCAGATCGGGCCGCGCCAGCTTGACACCGGTGGCATAGGTGAGACTGCGACCGTGCAGGCCGTGAAACGCACTGGTGGAGAAGTACTGGTCCGAGAGGCCCGAACACCCGATGTCACTCACCAGCACGACCTTTTTCGGATCGAGTTGCAGGGACGCGAGCGCGTGCGCCAGCTGGTCGAGAATGGAATGGTGACCGCACCCCGGACAGAAGGGATAGGGCGTGTCGTTGCGGTAGTCGGCCAGCGTGGCGATGGTGGTGGGATCGGTCATTTTGCCACCTCCGACGTACGCACGCTGTCAATGAACTGCGCGGGCGCAATCAACTCGCCGTCCACACGGTGCAGACCACGCACCTCGATATTCCCGGCCAGCCGTTCGATCTCGCGGCGATACTGCCCGTGGTTGAGCTCCGCGACCACCACACGCGTGATCCCGGGCGCGCAAACGGCATCCCGGATCGCCCGCTCCGGCACCGGCCACAGACTGTGCACGGTGAGCGCGGACACCTTCCGCCCGTCCGAACGCAGCTGCGCCACCGCTTCACGCATTGCGCCGGCGGTGATGCCGTAACTCACGAACAGCGTGGTCGCCTCCGCCTGGGCGTCGTACGTCACCATTTCGATTTCGTCGAGGTGGTCCTCGATCTTGGCGCGCAGGTGTTCGTTCAACTGCGCAACCTTGGCCGGCGCCTTGGTGATGATGGCGCGTTCGTCGTGGGTGGAACCGGTGAAGCGCACCGCCGCCTCACCGCCGAACTGCGCCAGCGGCGGCACATCGCCCGCGGGGAGAAACCGGTAGGGTTTTTCGCGCGGGGGCAGGGCGGCGCGCGCGCGCACCGCGGGTGTCGCGTACGCGGCCACATCCACCGTATTGGTGGTCATGTTGAGT
>DASRYI010000241.1:0-17612 GCA_035687255.1 Candidatus Krumholzibacteriia bacterium
TGCCACGGCAGGTAATCGACGAGCTGCGCGTCAACGCCCACCAGAAGGACTACCTCCCCGTGCGCGGCCTGCCGGCGCTGCGCGAAGCGGTCGCGGAATACAACATCCGCACGCAGGGAGTGCCGCGCACTGCGGACGACATTCTGATCGGCCCGGGTTCCAAGGAAATGATGTTCATCCTCCAGATGGTCTACTATGGAGAGATCATCATCCCGAGTCCGGCGTGGGTTTCATACGCACCACAGGCGCGCATTGCCGGCCGGCAAATTCTCTGGATCCATACACGCTACGAGAACGGGTGGCGTGTGACGCCGGACGAGCTCGAGGCGGTGTGCCGGGAGGACCCCGACAAGCCGCGCATCCTCATCCTCAACTACCCCGGCAATCCCACCGGCGGAACTTACTCGATGGAGGAACTGCAGGCGCTCGCCGAGGTGGCGCACAACTACCGCGTGGTGGTTCTGTCGGATGAGATCTACGGCGAGCTTCACTTCGCCGGCCAGCACGTCTCCATCGCGCGCTTCTACCCTGAAGGCACGATCATTTCGAGCGGCCTCTCCAAGTGGTGCGGCGCCGGAGGATGGCGGCTCGGCACGTTCTCGTTTCCCGCCACCATGGACTGGCTGCTGGACGCGATGGCGACGGTGGCCAGCGAGACCTACACCTCGACATCCACGCCCATCCAGTACGCGGCGGTGCGGGCGTTTCGCGGCAGTGGCAGTCTGGAACGATACCTGTGGCTCGCGCGCCGAATTCTGGGAGCACTCGGATCCTGGTGCGCGACGCGGCTCGAGGCGTGCGGCGCGCGCGTCCTGCACCCATCCGGGGCCTTCTATCTGTTTCCCGATTTTTCCCCGCTGGAAGACAAGCTCCACCGCCGCGGCATCGTCACCAGTCGCGTTCTCTGCGAGAGTCTGCTCGAGGAAACGGGAGTGGCCACGCTGCCGGGGAGCGAATTCGGGCGATCAACCTTCGAAATGACGGTTCGCATCTCGCTGGTCGATTTTGACGGCGCCCGCGCCATGGCCGGACTGGAGACCATGGCGCGCGATGCACCCGTCACCGAGGAGTTTCTGCGCACCCACTGCGATCACACCATGCGCGCCGTGGAGCTGATGGCCGACTGGGTGGCGCAATGACAACCATCCACGAAAAAAATTGCCCGCTTGACGGCTTGGCGATTTGGCCATATTATACTGAGCATGAAAGTCGCCGAGGGAACGTCCATGGCTCTCTTCAAGTCGCAGGCACGCGTGCTGAAAGCGCTCGCCAATCCGGCGCGGTTGATGATCGTTGATCGCCTGAGCCGGGGTGAATGCAGTTCGGGAGAGCTGACCCGGCTGGTGGGTCTCGACCAGACGACCGTATCCAAGCACCTGGCAGTGTTGCGCTCGCACGGAATTGTCGACGACCGCCGCGAGGGCAGCGTTGTGTACTACCGTCTCGTGACTCCCTGCGTCACCAACTTCTTCTCGTGCGTGACGCAGGTGTTGAAGGAGACGCGGTGACACGTGCCCTTTTTATTTAGGTTCATATTGCCGATTTGGCCAAGTCACCAAACGCGGAGAGGCGCGGTGCGATGAAGGAGCGAACGAAATTCTCACTGATCGCGGCCGTTTTCCTGGCCGCCCGCTTTCTTCCTCTCGATCATGCGCGCGTCCGTGGCGGGCTCTTCGAGGCGTTCGCCATGCTTCACGAGTACGCGCGCGATCACGTGCTCCTCTGCCTGGTGCCGGCCTTCTTCATCGCCGGGGCCATCAGCGTGTTCGTCAGTCAGGCGTCGGTGATGAAGTACCTCGGTGCGCGGGCATCGAAGTGGGTGGCCTACCCCGTGGCCGCCGTCTCGGGAACGATCCTCGCCGTGTGCTCGTGCACGGTGCTTCCGCTCTTCGCCGGCATCCACAAACGCGGCGCGGGACTCGGTCCGGCGACCGCATTCCTCTACTCGGGACCCGCCATCAACGTGCTCGCCATCATTCTCACCGCGCGCGTGCTCGGACTCGAACTTGGCATCGCGCGCGCGGTGGGGGCGGTGTCATTCGCCGTCATTATAGGTCTGCTCATGCATTTGATCTTCGGGCGCGAGGAGCGCGAGCGCGCCGCGGCGGTCGCAGTCGTCCCGGATCCGGCGGCGCCCGGCCGGCGATTGTGGCAGGAGGGCGTGTACTTCGCGGGCATGCTCGGCGTGCTCATCTTTGCGAACTGGGGAAAACCGGTGGATGGCGACGGTGTGATGTGGGCGGCGGTGTTTCAGGGCAAGTGGGTGATCTCGGCGGTTTTTCTCTCCGTCGTCGTTCTCGCCGTCGCTCGTTGGTTTCGGCGCGACGAACTGGGCGAATGGCTCGATTCCACGTGGGGATTTGCGAAACAGATTCTCCCCCTGCTCCTGGCCGGTGTGCTGGTCGCCGGCTTCCTGCTCGGACGCCCCGGGCACGAGGCCGTCATTCCCTCGCGCTGGGTCGAACAGCTCGTCGGTGGCAACAGCCTCTTCGCCAATCTCTTCGCGTCGGTGTCCGGTGCGTTGATGTACTTCGCCACCCTCACCGAGGTGCCGATCCTGCAGGGTCTGATGGGCGCGGGCATGGGCAAAGGGCCCGCCCTCGCCCTGCTGCTGGCCGGACCGGCGTTGTCACTCCCCAACATGCTCGTTATCCGCAGCGTTCTCGGAACGCGCCAGACCATCACCTATGTGGCTCTCGTCGTCGTGCTTTCGACGGCGGCGGGTCTGTTCTACGGATCGATTCACTGATTCAGGAGGAACTCATGTCCAGAATTCAGATACTCGGCCCCGGTTGTCAGAAGTGCCAGGCGCTCTATGAGAGAACCCGGCAGGCGGCGCGTGAAATGGGCATCGACTGCGAGATCGAAAAGGTCACCGACATCGATCAGATGCTGAGCTTCGGCATCATGTCGACGCCGGCGCTCGTGGTCGACGGCACCGTCAAGGTATTCGGTCATGTTCCCAGCGTTGCGAACATCAAGGCGATGCTCTCATGACATCATCCACGTTCGCCGCCGTGGTCGTCCTCGTCGCCGGTGGAACGTTGATCGGGAGCATGACGACCAACTCACATTCGCAGCCAGCGCCGGAGGATTCCGTCACCATGACAAAGGAATCGCCCGCCGTGCCCGCGCGAGTCATTGCATACTACTTCCACACCAACTATCGCTGTGTTTCCTGCCGCAACATCGAGCAATACACGCACGAGGCGATCGAGTCCGGGTTTCCTGCCGATCTCGAAGACGGCCATCTGGTATGGCGGGTGGTCAACGTCGAGGAGAAAGGCAATGAGCATTTCGTAAAGGACTACAAGCTGTTTACGAAATCCGTGGTGCTGGTCGACGAACGAACGGGAGAATGGAAGAATCTTCCGAAAGTGTGGGAGCTCCTCGGTGACCCGAACAAATTCATCCGCTACATACAGAACGAGACCCAGGACTTCATCAAGGGGCACCAGTCGTGACCGAACTTGTGGCGGCCGTGGTTACGGCGCTGTGGCTGGGCATTCTCACCTCGATCAGCCCGTGTCCCCTGGCCTCGAACGTGGCCGCCATCTCGTTCGTGGGACGGAACGTGGTACGGCCCGGACGGGTGTTCATCGCCGGGATGCTGTATTCGCTCGGCCGCGCCCTGACGTATGTCCTGGTCGGGGTGCTGGTCGTGACCAGCGTGCTCTCGCTGCCGAGTGTTTCGTTCTTTCTGCAACAGAGGATGAACCAGGTGCTCGGGCCGCTGTTGATCGTGGTCGGCATCGGAATTCTGGGATGGCATCGCCTGCCGGCCCCGACGTGGAGCTGGACACAGGCCATGCAGCAACGGGCGGCGCGCGGCGGCGGCATGGCCGGCGCGGCGCTGCTCGGCATCGCGTTCGCGCTTTCTTTCTGTCCGGTATCGGCCGGCCTCTTCTTCGGCGCGCTCATTCCCCTCGCCGTCAGTTCCCAGTCGCGTGTGCTGCTACCCGCCGTCTACGGTGTGGGCACGGGCTTGCCCGTCGTCGCCTTCGCGCTGGTTCTGGCGCTGGGTTTCCGCTGGATAGGCCGCGCTTTCGGAGTGCTCACGAGAATCGAGCGTGCGGCACGGCCGGTGACGGGCGCGGTCTTCATCATTGCCGGAATCTATCTCACGGCAACACACGTCTTCGGGCTGTCAGCCGGCTGAGGGCACATGGCGCGTGCACGCGCTGGTCCATGAGCCCTGGCCCGGCCGCAATCACACAAGAACTCAAGTCGTTGCCGGGGACGCCGTACGCCCCATTTCTTGTGAGGGTATCTCCTGCGGAATGGGCCGCAGGTAAGCACCACATCGGACCTGACGTTCAAACTCGAGCTGCAGCCGTGATACCCGTGACGTTCTTCTCCAAAGTCTTGACCTTTTGTGTCGAGCGGTTACTATCCGCACGTGCCCTCGTCAAGGGCGCGCCGCAATCATGTCCGATCTACGCCTGCAATTTCGCCTCGGTGTGGAGGCCGCATACCCCGACGTGCTGACGCCGGAGGTGGAGGCCACCCTGGCGGCGCTCGCTCATTTCGACGCCGATCGTCGCGACGTGATGAAGAGTCGGCTCGAACGCCGGGCCGAGCGTGCGCGCAACCGAACACGGATCGACTTCCTTCCCGCCGACGGCCTGATCCCCCGGACCCGCATCATCGTGGCCGATGCGCGCGCGGGAAAATTCGTGGGAGGAGAAATTCCGCCGGATCTTCAGCGCCAGTGGATTCAGGGCACCGGGCCTGGCGCCCGGCCGCATGAGCCGGCGGAGAAGAGTATTCGCAACGTGGCCTACGCGCTCCTCTCGGGTGCGGACGGGTGGATGTTCGACGGCGAAGACGCGATGGGACAGATCTCCACCATGTCGCTGGACAATCAGCGCAACCTCAAGCTCGCCATCGCGCATGACCCTCTCTTTCTAAAGGTGGCCGATGGCGTCGCCGGTGAGATGAACACGTGGGCCCGGCAGTTTTTCGGGCACGACATCATCGACGACTGGAAGCAGCAGCTCCGCTTCACCACCAAAATGTTCCGCCCGCGCGGCCTTCACCTCGACGATCGGCACGTCCGCTGCGCGGACGGCTCCGGCTTCTCCGCGTCCATCGTCGACACGGTGCTCTACGTGGTCAACAACCACCGCGAACTCCGCAACGCCGGCGCTTCCATCGTGCTCTACCTGCCCAAGATCCAGACCGCCGAAGAGGCCGCCGTGTGGAACGCCATCCTGACGGCTCTGGAGAATCATGTGGGCCTTCCCGAGGGTGCGATCAAGGCGTACGTGCTCGTGGAACAGCTGGAGGCGAGCTTTCAATTGATGGAGATACGGGCCGCACTCGGGGTGCATTTCGTCGGATACAACACCGGACGCTGGGATTACATCAACAGCGTGTCGGATGCGATGGCGTGGGATGCGACGTTCCACAACCCGAACATCGAGGACATCACGATGACGTACGGCTACATGCGCGTGTACGAAGACCGCGTGCGACGTGCGGTCAACACGCCCGACGCCAGGGGCCGCTACGCGCTATGGCAGGGTGGTATGGAGCCGAACATCCCCGTCGGATCTCCCCGCGGCGTCGAAAACGCGATGAAGAAGGCGGTCGCGGGCGGTGAACGCGAGCAGCGCGAAGGTGCCAGCGGCAAATGGGTGGCCCACTGGAAGATGGTGCACATCGTGCGCCCGGTGTGGGAAAGCGCGGGCGAAACCAATCAACTCGGACGCAGGTTCCCTCCCCTGACGTACACGCGCGAAGACGCCGACAACCTGACCCTCCTCGAACCCGCGCCCCGAACCATCCGCGGCGCGCGCAACCTCCTGAGCGTTGCGCTCCAGTACGGCAATGCGTTCGGACAGGGGTTCCAGGCCGCGGCGCTCAAACCCGCCGACTTCTTCGGCAACGACGACATCCTCTATCTGATGGAGGACATGGCCACGGGCGAGATTCGGTTGAGCATCCTGTGGGAGTGGCTCCACAAGCACGCTCCCCTCACCGAGGACGACGCGGAGACGGGCACAAAGGCCGGGGACACGCTCACACCCGCGCTTTTCCAACGCCTCCTCCGCGAGGAATACGAAAAGCTTCGCCGCGCGGGCAATCGCGACGTTCACGATAATTCCAAGGACACGACCCTGCCCATTGCCGGCGAGATCGTCGCGGCGTACGTCACCGAGGATGTGAAAGCCCCCTGGTACATCGACCTGTTGAACATAAACCTGAACAACCACAATGCGGACATCGCGAAGCAGCGTATCCGCGCCTATCTGGACGCGTTCCGCACTCAGGGCACGCGCATCACGCAAAACATCGACTTCGCCTGACCACTCCATGCCAAAGGACACAAGCATGACGTCTTTTGAGAAACGGGTGTCTGCCGCCCGCGACTGGTTTGACAACGCTCGTTTCAACGGTATCGTGCGCCTGTACTCGCCACGCCAGGTGGCAGAGCAACAGGGCGCCATCCATCACGACTACACGGTGGCACGCGAGGCCGCGGAACGTTTCTACGCGCGGCTGCGGGAGCTCTTTGCGCAGCAGAGGTCCATCACCACTTTCGGTCCCTACTCACCCGGCCAGGCGGTGGCGATGAAGCGGCTCGGCATCGAAGGCATCTATCTCGGCGGATGGGCGACGTCCGCCCGGGGATCGCTCAGCGAAGATCCCGGCGCTGATCTGGCCAGTTATCCGCTGAGCCAGGTGCCCGACGAAGCCGCCCCCATCGTCCGCGCCCTGCTCACGGCGGACAAGAACCAGTATTTCACGCGCTCGCGTATGACGGAGGCGCAACGCAAAGCGACGCCGGAGGTCGACTACCGTCCCTTCATCATTGCCGACGCCGACACCGGTCACGGTGGAGACGCCCACGTCCGCAATCTCATCCGGCGTTTCGTCGAAGTGGGCGTGCCCGGATTTCACATCGAAGATCAGAAGGCGGGTGCAAAGAAGTGCGGACATCAGGGCGGCAAGGTGCTGGTGTCGCAGGACGAACAGAACAAACGCCTCAACGCAGCGCGCTTCCAGCTCGACATCATGCGTGTTCCAGGGATCATCGTCGCTCGTACGGACGCTGAATCGGCGACGTTCATCGAGAGCCGTGCGGATGAGCGCGATCACCCGTTCCTTCTGGGCGCCACCAACATCAACCTGCCCCGCTACAAGGTCGGATATCTGGCAATTCTGCGCTCTCTCCACAATCTCGGCGTCGAGGCAATCCGCGGGCATTTGCTCTTTGCAGTGTCCGACGGAGAGTACGAGCAGGCATTTGCGTGGCTCGATCGCAACGGTGTCATGGAGATGGTCAAGCAGAGCGCGTCCGTCTACAAAGACGCGTCCAACGTCGATGCCCTGCTCGACCCGATCGTCAACCGCTATCTCGACCTGTGGCAGACCGAGGCCGGTCTCAAGACGTACGGGCGTGCGGTGGCTGACATCATGGAATTCCGTCTCGGCGAGGGAGACACATTCGATATGACCGTGGACGAGTGGCTGGCGTTCTCTGACCACGCGTCGTTCTACGCTGCCGAGGAGAAGGCCCAGGCGATGGGCATTCGCCTGATCTGGGACTGCGAACACCCCCGGACGCCGGACGGCTACTATCAGCTCGAGCGCGGCATCGACTACGCGATTTCCAAGTCGCTGGCCGCCGCCCCGTTTGCGGACATTCTGTGGATGGAGACAAAGACCGCCAATCTGAACGATGCGCGCAAGTTTGCCGATGCCATTCACGCGCAGTTCCCCGACAAGATGCTCGCCTACAACCTTTCGCCGTCTTTCAACTGGGATACAACCGGGATGACCGACGACGAGATGAAACGCTTCCCCGAGGAAATCGGCAAGCTGGGGTACGTCTTCAATTTCATCACGTACGGTGGTCACCAGATCGACGGGCTGGCTGCCGAAGACTTTGCCACGGCCCTCAAACAGGATGGCATGCTGGCGCTGGCGCGGTTGCAGAGGCGGTTTCGCCTGCTCGAATCCCCGTACCGCACGCCCCAGACGCTGGTGGGCGGACCCCGTCTCGACGGGGCGCTCATGGCATCATCGGGCCGCACCGCGACCACCAAGGCCATGGGCCACGGATCCACGCAGTTCCAGCACCTGGTTCAGACCGAGGTGCCGCGCAAGCTCCTCGCCGACTGGCTCGAGATATGGCGGGCGCACTACAAGCTGAAGAGCCCGCTGAAGGTCGAGTTGAAGCCGCACACGGCCGGATCGGACCTGCTGGAGCTCAAGGTGGTCAACAACGCCGGCAAGACGACGGCCAACATCGTGTTTGCCAACATCCATGATCACCGCGGGATGAGTTTCCTCTCCGTGCGCAACCAGAACACCTTCGACGAGTCTCTGCGCAAGAAGCGGCTGTTCACGTTGATCCATCTCTTCCTCATCCACCGTTACAAAGCCTCGTCGGTCCACTATGTAAGCCCGACTGACGACGTCCTCTACCAGACTGCGCGCATGAAGCACCACGGAATATTTTCGGAAGTTCACAGCGAGATCGGACAGATGATCGTGGCATCGGTCAACGCCGAACGCATTGCGCAGCTCCTCGACCCCGATCAGGTTGCGCTCAAGAAGCTGATCGACAAGACCGGCCCGCCGTCGGAATAGAGGCGGTGGAGCTTCCTCTTGAAGACCGTTGCCGTAGGCTAGTACAATCCCGAGGAAGCCGGTCGCCAGTACGTGGTAGGTTGGCTTCGTGCGTTGGCCGCAATCGTCCACGTGATAACCTGAGGAAGGTTGGATCATGAAGACTACGGCCACCGGCAACCTCGGCGCCGGTTACACTCCCCGACGATTCTTGTGGCAGGTGTTCAGCGCACAGCTGTTGTTGGCTCTGACTGCAGCACCTTCGACGAAGGCATGGGCGCAGGAGATTCTGCCATTTCCACCCAAGCCTTCAGGCAGCATTGCGGGCCGCACGATTCAGGAGTCGGTCTACAGTCCGCTCCCGGCGACGAGTCACCTTCCCAAGGACGCGCCCAACATCATCATCGTGCTGATCGACGACGTTGGGCCGGGACAGTCCAGCACCTTCGGCGGCGAGATCGCGACACCGACGATGGATCGGATCGCCCGTGAAGGCATTACCTACAACCGGTTTCATACCACCGCCATGTGCTCGCCGACGCGGGCGTCACTGCTCACGGGCCGGAATCATCACTTCGTCGGCGCCGGTCAGATTGCCGAACTGGCCAACGACTGGGACGGATACTCCGGTGTTCAGCCGAAGACCTGTGCCATGGTCGCCGAAGTATTGAAAGACTATGGCTACCAGACCGGTGCGTGGGGCAAGTGGCACAACACGCCGGCCAGTGAGACAACGGCTGCAGGTCCTTTTGACAACTGGCCCACCGGCTACGGCTTCGAATACTTCTACGGTTTTCTTGCCGGCGAGGCGTCGCAGTACGAGCCGAACCTGGTTCGAAACACCGCCTATGTTGAACACCCAAGGACCTCCGGCGGTCATAACTACTACCACCTGAGCGAAGACCTGGCCGACGACGCGATCAAGTGGCTGCGGCAACACAAAGCCTGCGCGCCCGACCGGCCTTTCTTCATGTACTGGGCCAGCGGCGCTTCCCATGGGCCGCATCAGGTGCCAATCGAGTGGGCGGACAAGTACAAACACAAGTTCGATGACGGCTGGGACACGTATCGAGAACGAGTATTCAAGAACGCGAAAGCAAAGGGGTGGATCCCGCAGAACGCGCAGCTTACACCGAGGCCCGCAACCCTGCCCGCGTGGAGCGACATCCCGGAGAGCGAGCGGGCGTTCCAGGAGCGCCTGATGGAAGTCTACGCCGGATTCACCGAGCATGTGGACGCCCAGGTGGGCCGGATTGTCGATGAGGTCGATCGACTGGGCTACCGTGACAACACGCTGATCTTCTACATCTGGGGCGACAATGGCGCCTCGGCCGAGGGCCAGGCGGGTACGATCAGTGAACTGCTGGCACAGAACGGAATTCCCACGACTGTTGGTCAACACATTCAGGCACTGAATGATCTCGGCGGCCTCGATGTGCTCGGCTCTCCCAAGACGGACAACATGTATCACGCGGGCTGGGCCTGGGCAGGCAGCACGCCGTACCGGTCGACCAAACTCATCGCCGCGCACTTTGGCGGCACGCGCAACCCGATGGCGGTGCGCTGGCCAAAGAAGATCAAGCCCGACGCCAGACCGCGCGCGCAATTCCATCACGTGAACGATATTGTACCGACGATCTATGAAGTTGTCGGCATCACGCCGCCGAAGGTGGTCAACGGCTACCCGCAGGACCCGATCGAGGGCGTGAGCATGGCCTACACCTTCAACAACGCGAAAGCAGAGGGTCGGCTGCACACGCAGTACTTCGAGATCATGGGCAGTCGCGGCGTCTATCACGACGGCTGGTTCGCGGGCGCGTTCGGGCCACGCACACCGTGGCTACCCGGCTTGCCCAAGGGGTTCTTTGATGAGAAGGGCAAGCTCGCGTGGAGCCCCGACAACGACAGGTGGGAACTCTACAACCTCGATGAAGACTGGTCGGAGGCCAACGATCTGGCGGACAAGATGCCGGAGAAACTGGCACAGATGAAAGAGCTGTTCACGATAGAGTTCGCCAGGAACCATGGTTTTCCCGTGGGTGGTGGATTGTTCGTACCCGTCGTGAGACCCGATCTGCGGATTGCACCGCCGTACAAAGAATGGACGTTCACGGGCGCCCTTACGCGCACGCCGGAGTTTTCCGCACCTGCCCTGGGTAACAAAGAGAACATTGTTACCGTCGATGCGCAGTTGCCGGCAAACGCCAACGGCGTGATTTACGCACTGGGTGGGTTCTCCGGTGGGCTCAGTCTCTACATCCAGGACGGCGTTCTCTCGTACGAATACAACCTGTTCGAGATCAATCGCACGCACATCAAGGCAACGAGCGCGCTTTCACAGGGCAAGCACACGATTCAGGTAGTAACGCGATACGCAGAAAAGAGGGCGGCTGGTCCGCTCGATATCGTCCTGAAAGTGGATGGCAAAGAAGTGGCCAAAGGACGCGTGCCGGTCAGTGCGCCGCTGGGCTTCACGGTCAACGACTGCCTGGACATCGGCACGGATCTCGGTTCGCCGGTTTCAGTTGATTACTACGACCGGGCGCCGTTCACGTTGAATGGCACGATCGATCAAGTGCACGTCAAGTACAGTGAGTAAATAGCGATCGCGATCTGGCAAGGGGGTTTGTGCCGCCGATTACCTGGCGCGCTCTCCCCCCTTCCAGACCGCCGTCACTTTCCACAGTGCTCCGATATCTCGCGTCGGGTCACCGTCCACCGCCACCAGGTCCGCCAGCAGGCCCGGCGCGATGCGGCCGCGATCGGGAAGATGCAGAATTTCAGCGTTGCCGCTGGTGGCGCATTTGATGGCAGCCAGCGGCGTCATCCCGTGTTCCACCATCAGCTCCAGCTCACGCACGTTCTTTCCGTGCGAAAAAACGCCGACGTCGCCGCCGAAGCAGATGCGCACCTTTGCATCGAGCGCGGCACCGAACGAGGCCCATTTGATTTTGAGCCGCTCCGGCAGGGGTGTTTTCCCCGGCACGTAGCCGTCGAAATACTCCGCGTAGGCCTCGGATGCCGCCAGCGTCGGGCACAGTGCCACGCCACGGTCATGCATGAGCCGGAACACCTTGGCCGTACCCTGGTCACCGTGTTCGATGGTGGTCACGCCCGCTTCCACCGCCCGGCGCATCCCTTCGGGTGTCATGGCATGTGCCGAGACGTATCGCCCGGAGTCCGTCGCGGTGGCGACCAGCGCCTTGAGTTCCTCCTCCGAAAACGTCGGCCGAAGCGCACCGTTGGGGCCCCAGTAATAGTCGGCGTACACCTTGATCCAGTCGGCCCCGTAACCGATCTGGCTGCGGGTGACGCGGATGATGTCTTCGACGCCCGCTGCTTCTTCGGCGCCCTCGGGCGGATCAAATGCGTAAGTCGAGCGGCGGGGTCCGTAGGCTCCCATCGCGACAATCGCACGCGTCACCGCGATGATTCGCGGACCCGGCACCACGCCGGCATCAACCGCCCGGCGCAGCTGCACATCAAAGTTTCCCGCGCCTTCGGTGCCCAGGTCACGCGTGGTCGTGATGCCGGCCTCGAGCGTCGCGCGCGCGTGCGCGACTGCCTCCGCCATGCGATAGCCCACCGGTTCCTTCAACACCTGGTCATCCCAGAGTGTCTCGCTGTACGGATGCAGGAAGAGATGTGAATGGCCTTCAATGAGCCCGGGGATAAGCATTGCGCCGGGCAGGTCGACGCGCTTCGCGTCGGACGGTACATTTACATCTTTGGCGAGACCCACCGCCTCGATGCGATCGCCCCGCAGGAGAACCACAACACCTTTCTGCGGCGCATCGGCGGTACCGTCCCAGACGGCTTCGGGGACGAGGAGAACCGAACCTGCGTTGTCGGAGGGATCAGGCGGTGCGCTGGAAACCGGGATGGCGAACGTCAGGACGAGGGTAAACGTCAGGAGTAGCTGTTTCGCTCGCATGATCCCGCCTTTCTGGTTCCGCGCGAAACTCGACCGTGCGTCGTGCACATGCTTCCAGCACCATGAGCTCAGGCGATCCGTCCCACGCAAACAAGACGATGTCCAGATATCCAGTCGGCGTTACGGGGTAACCGCGCCGATCGCCTTCTTGGCCGAAGAGCCCAGCATGCCGCCGACATTGATGGCGGGAGGTACCTGAACGCCCTGCGAGAGATTGCGATGGGCACGCAGCCAGTACACCAGCATCATACGGGCGGCGCGGGTCCGTCGTTGGAGTTCGATCCCCAGGTCCACGACCTCCCCGATTTCGTCACGATACTGCGCCTGCCTGGGAAGCAGCTGTGCGCGTGTGGCGTCCGTGGCCGCGAGGCGTTCGCGCAGGATGCGTTGCGCCTCCTCGTATTCGGTCACTTCGTTCTTGCCGGCGAGCACATGAGCCAGCAACGGGTCCGCCGCGATCACCGCTTCGCGCGTGCCCTTGCCGACCCGGTAGTCCTGGAGCGCGAGGTAGGTCCGCACATCAGCGGCTTCGGTCGAATCGAGCCGCGCGATTTCCGCGCGCGTGGGTTCAAAACCGGCCTCTACCAGCGAGGTGACGCGGTCAAAGCCGGGCGTCGTCTTCGCCTCGACGCGGTCGATACGCTGGATCGTGAACTGGACGATCGTGTACACCATGGGATCGGCCGCGCGGATCGCCTCCATGTATGTCGGAGCTTTGCGGATGTTCGCCAGCGTCGTATCCACCATGCCCCGCGTGAGCCCGATTTCACCCTCCATGCCGGCGTCCAGGATGGGCTGGAGCACATCGTCGAAGTAGTCAGCCAGGAGATGGGCACGTTCCGGGTCGGACATGCGGGATGCGTTGAGCGACACGACCTGGATCGAGTAGATGCCAATGCCACGAAAGATGCCGCGGACCGCGTCGATCTCCCCTTGCAGTTCCTTGTCGTTACGAGCCTGGATCTGATACCGGCGCAGGTGCTTCCACGGCAGGGGTTGCAGCACCTCCTGCGCCTCCGCCAGCATCGCCGTGGTGTTCTCCGCGAACGGCCCCATGTCCATGCGCGTCGAGCTCTTGAAACTCGAGCATCCGCTCGAAAGCATGACACCCAGAAACAGAAAACTGATGGCGACGACATATGTCTTCATCGGCGATCACCTCGACCTGAACGGCCAGCGGAATTCTACCCCAAGTTCACGCACACAAACAGACAAGAAAAATCCGGGCACCATCGGTACGCGAATCTCGACCGCGAAGCAGCTCGTAGGAAATCACAAAGGTCGGCGGGTCATTCAACTCGGCTCATGCCACAATGCGGAGTATAGAGGAGACCACTGACACGATCAACAAATCATTAGTGTAGGGGCTGTGCAGGCGGGCGGGAGAAGCGGTCCGTGGTGAAGAACTCCGCGAAGGCGGGTTTAGAAGATCGTCAGCAGGGTGATCCCGAGTGCAACGTAGATGACCGTCACGACACAGAAGTACTGGGGTGAGTCCTTGCGCGAGACCATTCGTGCACGTATGCCGGCCTTTGCGTAGACCTTGCCGCTGTAGGCGGAGTACAGCGCGTACAGACAAACCACAATTCCCAAGCCCTTGAACATGCTGTCACGCGCGATTCGACGTGCGCTCGACGGCACATTTGATCAGGCCCACCACGACGCCCACGCACGCGAGCGCGCCCTTCAGGATCGACTCTCCCCCGAAATCGATCCTTGAGATCGCTTGCACGGATGATCCCTAATCCCCATCAACACAACCAAAGCTTGATGCGTCTCGAGTATCACCCTTGCCGTCATATTTGGAAACTTGCGGATATGGGCAAAGTATTCTTGAGCCAGTTGGTTGCATCTTCTCATCGAGCCAATAGACAGTGATTTGTTCTGGCGCTGTTCCGGATTGAACCCACTTATCAATTTCCGTCAAGAAATTCACAAAAGATGGCCCCGGGCCACCAAAGCAATGCTCAACACCCGGCATCATGTACAGGCGGACGTCATCGGCTGCTGTCCTGTCATTCGCAAGGACGTCTTCGTAGTAGTTGATAACAGATCCTGGCGGAATTGCTGCATCCGACCACCCGGTGTACATCAGCAATTTACCACCATGCTTTCGAAACGCAGACAGGTCAGGATTGGTAGCATTCAATGTCTCCGCTGCCCGCTCGGCATCCTTTCTGAACCTATCGTACTTGTAATTGACATAACTCCATTCAGGGTCGTTATATATGAAGTAACGCATGATGCCGTTGCCAAAACCATAAAATGCGCTGGGAGACACAGGTGCCTCAAAACCTCCAGCTTCGATCCCTCCCTGAAACTCCCCCAAATCCTCATGGTATTTCAGTCCTCCGGTCAGCCATCGTGACCATCCTCCCAACGAATTCTCACTGCCAAATGGATAGCCGGGAAACAATGAATGCCCTTTAGAATCCTTGGCCCCTTCATAGATAACCTTTACCGCCGCCAGTTGCTCCCTGGTAAGGCAATTGGTGGTATTGCCGCCTTTGCATAGCAGCTTTTCCAAATCAACTTTGCATTTCCTGGGATCGTTGAGAATTCCGTCTTTTATGCCGTCGAGTCCATCGCATTGTTCAAGATAGTACGACTCGATCAGCTTCTGTTCTTTGGGTCCTATGAGAGCCTTTTCAAGATTGTTTGGATCCGGGTACATGGCCCGGGTAATCTGCGTTGCGAGTGCGCTGATTCCCGTGTAGTCAAGGGAGGGTGCACCGGCGACAATACCGTCAAAATCTTCGGGATAGCGCTGTGCTTCGACCAGGGCCTGTCTGCCCCCGGTCGAACACCCTACGAAATAGCTATTGGTGATGTCTTTCTTATAGTGCGCTTTGATCAACGCTTTTGCCGTAACAGCCGTGCGATGCACCGCCAGGTGGCCAAAGTTAACAAGGCGCTCAAGGTTGTTGTATGCCCAGCTGGCATCCAGCGGATGACCTTTATGACCGGTGTCGGTGCCCACTGTGGCATAGCCGGCTTGCAGAGAACCGAACATGAGAGAAGTGTTCATCACCGACCCCACAAAACCTCCGCCACCACCCATTACGAACTTGCCATTCCAGTTTTCCGGTAACAGCAATTCAAAGTTGATTTCCTTGCCGATCACACCGGCTACTTTGCAATGCGCTACGGGTTGAGCTTCATATGTCACCGAGTTGATCGTGACATCAGGTAGCTGAGGCAAAGATTCTTCCGAGCATGCAGGCTGAGCATTGTCCCCGGCATTCTCCTGTGTCAACGCCGGCAGGCTGAGTGTCAGCAGTGTCCCCAGCGCGACGAGCGCAAGGACTCTTGTTGCTCGTGTGTTCACGGTTACCTCCCTCAATTCGACCATTGAAGCTGCCGAATTTAGTTTCGTTGACGGGCAGTCTTAGCGCTCGATGTCATCACCCGAGACGACAACGATGTTGCGATTATTCTCCGTCGGCACCAAAGAGTTTAAATGAGAAGACCGTTGCTCGACAAGCCGAGGGCAGGTCTTGTATCAGGCAGGCTGGTCCCTCGGGCGGCGACCGTCGCGAAGCGGTGACCAGACCCGACTCATGGTTCTCGTCCTACGAAGACACGGGTTGGTGGAGGCGGCGGCTAGCGCGGAACGCGCTGCTCAAAGCCGACGCATGGTCTTCGTCCTACGAAGACACGGGTTGGTGGAGGCGGCGGGAATCGAACCCGCGTCCGAAGAAGCAGCCACGACGGTCACTACGTGTGTAGTCCGCGGTGAAATCTCGTCCCCGTGCCCACTGCGGACCAAATGCATCGGAGACCAGCCCGGTGTTTTCTCGCGTCACCGCCCCGGGCGGGACGGCAACACCAGCCCCCAGAATATGACGCCCACACTCCGGCCCTGGAGACCCAACCGGAGGGGACGGGAACCTATCCTAGCTTATGCTAGTTAGGCAGCCAGTGCGACGTTGTTGTCGACACTTACATTGTTGCCACTGAAGATTAACGAGCTCTTGTGACGTCGCTCGACACGCAACCGGCGCATCCATCTTCCCCGTCGAGACCAGTTCGCCCCCATTCGGGTCGGGATGTCGCAAGCGGGATCAAATATAGCAAGAACGGCGCCGTGCCCGCAATGCGACGCCCCCCCGTTTTGACACCATCCGCGCCCGGTGCTATGCTTCTCCCGCCTGATCCCGTGTTTCCTTCCGCGTTCAGCCGCCAGCCGTCGCCGCGGCCAGTGATCGAAATGGGGCGCCCGCCCCGGAGGCGTGACCATGAGTCACGACGCGCCGTCTTCCTCGCCCTCTCTCTTAAAGAAGGTTCTCTTCTGGTGCGTGCTGCTGGTGCTTCCTCTGTTCGCGCTGGAACTGAGCACGCGCCTCTACTTCGCGCACCAGCTGGGCTCGAGCCTTCTGTTCTACGGAACCGATCTCAATCGTGAGCGGGGTGACGACTCCCACAGCGGGTACATGAACCTGCTGGACGGGTACTTCAAGTACCATCCGCACGAGAAACGCTTCACCCGCGACAAGGAAACCGGACGGCTGATTCCGGTGGGGATCAACAGCCGGGGATTTCGCGGACGCGAGTTCAGCACGGCCAAGGCACCCGGCGTCACGCGTATCGTCACGCTCGGCGCCTCTTCGACGTTCGGTTTCTCGGATCGCGACGATGAAACTTATCCATACTACCTCGAGCAATTTCTCAATCGCGACGCGCACGGAAAACGCTTCGAGGTCATCAATATGGGGATTCCCCACCTCAAGTCGAATCAGATCGTCGCGCTGTTCGAGCAGGAGGTGCTTCCCCTGCGACCGGACATCGTCACCTTCTACGAAGGAATCAACGACAGCTGGGGCAGCACAGTCATCTTTTCCAAACAGTACGGGGAACCCACGGCCGTACGGCAACAACTCCGGAAGAACCCGTTTCTGCACCGCGGGTTTCAGTGGGTCCGAGATCACGTGATGGTGGTGGGCGTGGCCGATGCCTACATGAAGCGGGTGCGCGACGTGCGCTATACGAAGGATGATCTCATCCGGCACATGGTGGGTAAGCGCGAGAACTTTGTCGCCAACGTGGCAACGATCGCCAACGAGTGCCGGCGCCGGGGCATCATCTTCATCCCGGCCAC
>DASRYI010000242.1:0-7501 GCA_035687255.1 Candidatus Krumholzibacteriia bacterium
ACGGCCGAGGCCTGGGAACCACCCGCAGAACCGGCGGCGCGCAAGCGCCGCGACCCGGAGATCGCCATGCCCGAGGCGCGTCCCAGGGCGCGAATTCGCAAACCCGTCACGGTGGCGGACCGCGACCGCAGCAAGCCCATCGTGGACGCGTCGCTGCCGCCGCTCTCCATTCTGGAAACACCGGCGGACGCCGGACCGACCTTCTCGCGCGATGATCTGAAGAACTGGACGGCGGTGCTCGAGGAGAAGCTCACGCAGTTCGGCGTGCAGGGGAAGGTGACGGCGGTTCATCACGGACCGGTGGTGACTACATTTGAGTTCGAACCGGCGCCGGGCGTGCGCATCAAGGACATTGTGAACCGCGCCGACGACCTGTCGCTCGCCATGCGCGCGCGCAGCCTGCGCATGATCGCGCCCATTCCCGGGCGGGCGGCGGTGGGCATCGAAATTCCCAATCCATCGGGGCGCACGGTGTACCTCGCCGAAGTACTCAATGAGATGAACGAACAGCAGCGCCTGAAGGGTGTGATGCTCGGCCTGGGTGTGGATGTGGTGGGGAAGCCCTTCCTGATGAACCTGTGCGATGCGCCGCACCTGTTGATCGCGGGAACCACCGGGTCGGGCAAGAGTGTGTGCCTGAACACCATTCTGGCCAGCATCCTGCTGCACTACCGTCCGTCGGACGTCCAGTTGCTGCTGGTGGATCCCAAGATGGTGGAGATGTCGCAATACAACGGTATTCCGCACCTGCTGCATCCCGTGATCACGGATCCCAAGGAGGCGGCGCGGGTGCTGGAGTACCTCGTCGGCGAAATGGGCCGCCGCAACGATCTGTTCCGGCGCCACGGTGTGCGCAACATCGACAGCTACAACGCCAAGATCGCGATGTTGAAGTCCGACGAGACCACCGCGGAGCGGCTTTCCTACATTGTGGTGGTGGTCGACGAGCTGGGCGATCTCTCGCTGGCCAAGGGCGTCGACATCGAAACCCTGCTCACGCGGCTGGCGCAGATGGCGCGCGCGGCCGGGATTCACATGGTGCTGGCGACGCAGCGTCCCTCCGTGGACGTGATCGTGGGGAGGACCAAGGCCAATTTCCCGACGCGCATCGCCTTCCGTGTGGCCACCAAGGTGGATTCACGCACCATTCTCGACACCATCGGCGCCGACAAATTGCTCGGCAAAGGTGATATGCTTTATCTGGATGCGCAACATCCCCACCCCCTCCGCCTGCACGGTGCGTGGGTTTCGGAAGCGGAAACCGAGCAGTTGATCCAGCACTGGAAATCATACCGGTACGAGGAAGCGTCGCTCGATCTTTCCGATGGGCGCGCGGGATCGGGCGACGTCGCCACCGATCTGGATCCGCTCTTCGAGGACGCACGCGGCGTGGTGGTACAGTTCAAACAGGGGTCAACGTCACTGCTGCAGCGCAAGCTCCATATCGGTTACTCCCGCGCGGCGCGTCTGCTCGACCAGCTCGAGCAGCAGGGCATCGTGGGTCCTCCCGACGGCTCCAAACCGCGCGAGGTGTACCACAGTCAGGCGTCCGAGTGACCGCTCGTCGTTTCGTATGAAAGCCTACATCGTCACGCTCGGGTGTCCCAAGAACCTGGTCGACAGCGAAGCCACGGTTTCGGTGCTGCGCCGCGCCGGTTGCGACGTCACCGGCGATCCGTCGGCGGCGGATGTATTGCTGGTCGGCGCGTGTTCGTTTCTCGACTCATCGTGGCGTGAAACGGTGGAAGAAACTAAGAAACTCGCCCGGTACAAGCGCGGCGCGAAGAAGAAGCGCCTCGTACTCATGGGATGTCTGCCCAATCATCGTTCCGAAGATCTGGAAGGCGAGCTTCCCTGGGTCGATCATTTTCTGCCCACCGGGGCTCATGCGCGGCTTGCCGAGATGATGTCGTCGTGGGAGCAGGGTTCCCCGGTGACGCGCATGCTCGCGCGCGGTGACGCCGACCGATTCGCCGAATTCGAAACGCGCGAGTTGCTCACCGCTTCGCACACCGCCTACGTGAAGGTTGCGGAGGGATGCAACCGCAAGTGCACCTTCTGCGCGATCCCCCTGATTCGCGGACGGCAGGTATCGCGCGGCGCGGACTCCATCGTGCGTGAAGTGGATCACCTGGTTGCGCGCGGCGTCAAAGAGGTGACGTTGCTGGCGCAGGACATCGTCTCCTATCGCGACGGCGCCACGCGGTTTCCCGACCTGGTGGATCGCATCGCGCGCACCGGTGTAGAATGGATTCGCATCTTCTATGTCCATCCGGCGGGGCTGGAACTCCGGCACGTCGAGGCGCTCTTTGCTCACCCCGCCGTGTGCCGCTACCTGGAAATGCCCGTGCAGCATTCTTCGTCGCGTGTGCTCGAGCGCATGCAGCGTTCCTATGACCGGGCACACGTGGAATCGTTGCTGCACGGCATCCGTGCTGCGTTTCCGGACGTGGTGATCCGGTCGGAGGTGATCGTCGGTTTTCCCGGTGAAAGCGACGCGGAATTCGAGGATCTGAAGCGCTTTCTGGAGGAATTCGCGTTTGATTCTTTGGGGGTGTTTCCGTATTCTCCGGAGCCGGGAACGAAGGCGCCCGCGCTGGATGGTGCACTGCCTGCCGGACTGATTCGCGACCGCGTTTCGGACGTGATGGAAGTGCAGGAGGCGATGTCGTTCGCGGCGCGCGCCCGGTTTGCGGACCGGACGTTGCGTGTGCTCGTCGATCGCGAGACCGGCGACGGCGAAGATGTGTCTGCAGTTTCAGCCGACGCCGCGAATGCGGCGGCGGCTTCTGCGCGCCCGCAGTTTGCGGGACGTTTCTATGGACAGGCCCCTGAAATCGACGGTGAAGTATTTGTGAGCGGGGACGCGCGCGTGGGCGAATTTGTCGACGTGTGCGTCACCGAGACCGATGTGTTCGATCTGTGCGGCGAGGTGGTCCCTGTCCTCGGCACGAAGGAGTAGCAACCGTGCGTCGTTCCGGCTTACAGGCATTTTGGAGTGATCTGGGTAAAGCGGCGGTCATGTCGGCCGCGTTGTCGGCGTTGATCGTTGTCGGGGGAGTGCGGGCGGCGGAGCAAGCGGCGACCAACATCGACGTCATGCAGCATTTGACCGCGCAGGTGATCGGCGAGCTGTACGGAAAGTTCTCGCCCACGCTGGCGGGCCGTCCGGTGCAGTTGCGCCCCGGCGGTTCGACGGAGGACTACGCCTTCGTGACCAACGTGTTCCGCGAGGAACTGGCGCGCGCCGGCGTCACCATGGTGGACACCTCAGCGCGTGCGGATTCGGCACAGGCTCTGGTGCTGCAATTCCAGAACGTGGTCTTCGACCTGAAATACGTCGATGCCCACAAGTCGCATGTGATCGGGGGCAAGCGCGTCGACCGGCGCGCCGCGGTGCGCATGGTGACGACGCTCACCGATCCGTCGAACGGCCGTGTGGTGTGGGTGGGTGAAGCGGAACGCAGTCAGAGCGACGATATCGATTACTCCGACGCGGCCCGCATCGAGCAGGGGGCCTACAAGTTCAACCAGCCGGTGGTGCCTTCGGCGGGATGGGGCAAGTACGCGGAACCCGTGTTCGTGACCGGGATCATCGTCGGCCTCATCTATCTGTTCTTCTCCAACCAGAGTAACAACTGAGCGCGCCCGGAGTGCGACCGTGAAACGGCGTTACCTGGCGATTGTGGTGTTGCTGGTCCTGGGCTGTGGGGGCGGGACGGTCCGCGACATGCGCTCGGCTTTCGAGAAGGGCGACTACTCGGAAGTCGTAATGCTCGGGCGTCATGCGGTCCACCGTGGCAAGGCCAACGCCAATGTTCATTACTATTATGGACTGGCGCTGGTGGCGGAGGGGCGCGACGGCGAGGGATTCAACGAACTCGACGCCGCGGTCCGCGCCGACGCGAAGCTCAAGCCGAAGGCTGCGCAGAAGCTGGGAGAGCTGGCGGAGCGCGATCGCATCTCCTCGTCGGACCGGGCCCGGCGGCTGCGCAAGGCGCACGAGCTGGATCCCTCGCGCGATCTGGGACGCGACGGTTTTGCGGTGGCGGCGACCTACTACCAGGATCGCGACTACGAACACGCCGCCGCGACGTATACGGATGTCATCCAGAAGTTTCCCGACGTGCCCGAGTGCGAACGCGCGTACGCGCGACTTGCGGACTGCTGGCGGGCGTTGGGACAGGACGACAAGGCGCGCGAGGCCATGGAGACGCTGGTGAAGCGGTTTCCGCAGAGCCGCGAAGCCATGGGCGCCGCCGCCAGCCTCAACGACATCCTGTACCAGGACGCGCAACGCCACTTCGATGCCGGTGAGTACGACGACGCGATTGCGAGTGCTACCGAGCTGGTGGATCAGGCGAACAATCGTTCGCTGCAGCAGAAGGGACGCTTTCTTCTGGGGCAGGCGTACGAGGCCAAGGGTGACCGGACCGCCGCCTACAACGCCTATCGCGAACTGATCCGCAGCGACCGCGGCGACTCGGGGCAGATTGTGGAACGCGCGCGCGCGCGCATGGTGGCCTTGCAGGAGGCGGGACTGCAGTGAGAGGGTGGCGGATTTGTGCGGTGCTGGCGCTGGCCGCGCTCTCGGCGTCGTGCGCCGGCGGCGTGTCCAAGATTCCCGCGACACCCGGTGCCGTGCTTGCGAAGGGCGACGATTATCTCCGCCGCGGCAAGGACCTGCAGGCCGTGACCATGTACCAGAAGTTTCTGGAGAAGTACGTGGGCAACGAGCGCGCCGATTACGCGCAGTACAAACTGGCCGAAAGCTATCTGGCCGGCCACGAGTACGAGCTGGCGGCGGTGGAATACCAGGTGCTCATCACCAACTACGGCTACAGCGAGTGGGTGGACGACGCGCTCTTCCAGACCGGCGTGTGTCTGTGGCGTCAGGCGCCGCGTGTGGAGCGCGACCAGCAGAAGGCGGTCGATGCGCTGGGCCGGTTCAACCAGTACCTGACCACGTACCCCGACAGCTCGCGCGCTCCGGAAGCGCGCACGTATGTGAGACAGATCAACGCCCGGCTGGCGGAGAAGGCGCTCATCTCGGCGCGCTGGTACTACCGGCGCAAGGAGCCGAAGGCGTCGATGATCTACTGCGACAAAGTGATCAACAACTACCCCGATAACAAGTTCTGGGAGCAGGCGCTCTACCTCAAGGGCGTCATCCTCGTGGATCGCGGGCAGAACGAGGATGGGATTGCGCAGTTCACGCGGCTGATCGAAGCGACGCACAACGACGCCCTCAAGCGCGACGCCCAGGAGCAGATCAAGCGGGCCCGGCAATGAACGGCGACGAGACCGCTCTCTGGCGCGGAGCCCGCATCGGAGTGCTGGGTGGTACGTTCGATCCGCCACACGCGGGACACGTGCGCATGGCGCAACACGCGCGTGATGCGCTGGGTCTCGACCGGGTGCTGTGGTCCGTGGCGCCGCACCCGCCGCACAAGGACGCCGCCGCGACCAGCGCGCTCCCGCACCGCATCCGCATGGTGGAACTCGCTCTGGGCGATTCCCAAGGACAGGCTCTCACTCACATCGAAACCTCGCACGACCCGTCGTTCACGGTGGATCTGTTGCGCGCCTGCCGGGCGCGTACGCGCGCCGACCTGTACTTCATCCTGGGCGCGGACAGCCTGCACGACCTGCCACACTGGAAGGACCCCGCCGGAATTCTCGAGCTCGCCACCCTGGCGGTGTATGCGCGCGACGACGTCCCGGTGCATCTCGAGGTGCCGGGGCCGGCCGCGGTCGTGATCTTCGATTCGCCGCGCATCGACGTTTCATCCACGCAGGTGCGTGAGCTGCTGGCGGCGGGACGGGATCCCGACGGCGCCGTGGCGCCGGCCGTGGCCGCGTACGCCCGCGAGAACAACCTGTACGCGCGGGACCGGGGTGCACGGTGACGCTGGTGCTGATCGACGGGCACGCGCTGGCCTACCGTTCGTTCTTTGCGCTCGGCGGCGCGGCGCTGCGCAACTCGCGCGGCGAAGAAACCGGCGCCGTGTACGGGTTTCTCAATACGCTGCTTTCCATCGAACAGAAATACCACCCCGAACACCTGGCGGTGGCGTTTGACAGCGCGGGAAAGACTTTCCGCCACGAACGGTTCGAGGCCTACAAGGCGCACCGGCCCGAAATGCCCGAAGGGCTGAGCCGCCAGTTGCCGGTGATCATGCAGGCGCTGGATGCCATGGGGGTGACGCGCCTGCAGACTCCGGGCTACGAAGCCGACGACATCATCGCCACGCTGGCGCGGCGCTGGAGTTCCGAGATGCCGGTGCGCATCGTTTCCGGCGACAAGGATCTCCTTCAGCTCGTCGACGACCGCATTCATGTGATCCGGCCCGGAAAGGGAAGCGTCGTGGAGAACGAGCTGGATCCGGACTCTCTCCACGCCCAGCTGGGGATTCGGCCCGATCAGGTCATCGACTATCTCGCGCTGGTGGGAGACACCAGCGACAACGTGCCGGGTGTGCGCGGTATCGGCGAGAAGACGGCGCTCGAGCTGCTGGCGGCTTTCGATACGCTCGATGGAATCTACGCGCACCTCGACGAGGTGGAGAAGGCGGGAGTCAGAAAACGCCTGAGCGAGGGGCGCGCTGCCGCCATGGAGTCGCGTGATCTGGTGCGGCTGCGTGACGATGTTCCGCTGGCGGTGACGCTGCCGGAGGTGGCGTTGCCCGACTACCGCACGCCGGAGTTCGAGCGCCTGCTCGGTGATCTCGAGTTCCGGCGGCTGCGCGACCAGTTATTCCGCGGCGCGTCACGTCCGGATGCCGCCGCGACCCCACGTCCCGCGGCCACGGCGGCGGTGGCGCCGGTGGTGGAAGCGGTGCGCTATACCGCGGTGAGCGACGAAGCGACGTTGCGCACGCTTGCGCGCGAACTTGCCGCGTGCGACGAAATCGCGGTCGACACGGAAACCTCCGGGCTGGATCCCATGCGCGCGGTGCTGGCCGGTGTGGCGGTGGCCATGCGTCCCGGTGAGGCGTACTACATCGCGGTCACCAGCCGGATCGACGAAGAGACGCCCGGGCTCCTGCCGCTGGCGGGGGCGCCCGGTCTCGAGCCCGAGTGCGTGCGGGAGATCCTGGCGCCGGTGCTGGCCGCAGCCACGCCGCGCAAGACGGGCCAGCACATCAAGTATGACGCGATCGTGCTGGAGCGGGCGGGAATGCCGCTGGGCGGAATCAGTTTTGACACCATGATTGCGTCGTACTGTCTCGATCCGGCCCGGCGCAGCCACGGGCTGGACGCGCTCGCGCAGGACGTGTGCGGGCACACCATGATTCCGTTCGAGTCGTTGTTCGACACGCGTGCGCGCGTGCGCGACATCCGGCGAGTGCCGCTGCCGCGTGTGGTGGAGTATGCGTGCGAGGACGCCGACTTCACATTGCGCGTGAAAGAGGCGTTCGCGCCGCTCATCGAGGCGTCCGAGGTGCGCGGGCTCTTCCACGATGTCGAAATGCCGCTCTCGGACGTGTTGACGCGCATG
>DASRYI010000243.1:0-5642 GCA_035687255.1 Candidatus Krumholzibacteriia bacterium
GTCGTCTTCCGTGGGTCCGAGGCCGCCGGTGACAATCAGCACGCGCGCCTGCTCGATCCGCTCGCGCACCATGGCCGGCGTCGACATCGTGCTGACACAGAAACGCGACGCGGAAGCGTCGCGCATGAACATGGAATCGGACGCGCTCCATACGCGCCTGATGGAATCGGTGGGAACGCGCTACTTCGAACGTGGCGAACGCCCCCTGGAAAAAGTGGTGGGCGATGCGCTGCTCGCGCGCGGCGAGACTGTGGCCGCGGCCGAGTCGTTGACGGGGGGAAGTGTGGCGCGCATGCTCACCGATCATTCGGGAAGCAGCGCGTGGTTTCTGGCTGCAACGGTGGCGTATGCCAACGCCGCGAAGGTGGATCTGGTCGGGGTCAGCGACGCCACGCTCGAACAGTTCGGCGCCGTGAGCGAAGAAACCTGCACCGAAATGGCGCACGGCATCCGCCGCCGTGCCCGGGCAACCTACGGCCTGGCCACCACCGGCATTGCGGGGCCGACGGGCGCCACGCCGCACAAGCCGGTGGGACTGACGTTCATTGCGGTGGCGTGGGAAGGTGGCGTGCAGGTGAAACGCGTCATCTATCCCGGCGACCGCACGCGGGTGCGCGAACGCGCCGCCCACGGTGTGCTGTGGCTCCTGCACGACCGGCTGTGCCGGCTCTCCTGATTTCCCATGCGTCTTTTCGTCGCGGTCACGTTTCCGGATTCCATCCGCGCGGCGATTCAATCCGCGATCGATCACTTTCCCGTCTCCGATCCGCCCTGGCGCTGGGCGGCGCCTGAAAACTGGCACCTCACGCTCAAGTTTCTGGGTGAAACCTCCTCCGACCGGCTGCAACCGTTGATCGCCGCGCTGGACGACGAGCGGCTGCGCCATCATTCCTTCGACATGGAGCTCGGTGCATTCGGCGCGTTCCCCAATCTGCGCGCGCCGCGCGTGCTCTTCTACAATGTGGAACAGGGCGCCGCCGAACTGGAGCGGCTGGCCACCGGCGTCGACCACGCCGTGCGCAGCGCCACCGGGCTCGCCCTGGAATCGCGCCGCTTTCACGCGCACGCCACCGTGGCGCGCGTCAAGGACCGCCTGGCTCCCGATGTGAGCGCGCGCCTCGCCCGGGTTCCGGCGTTGACAGCGCCTGTCACCCGCGTTGCCGGATTCGAGCTCGTGGAAAGCCGTTTGCAGCGTACCGGCGCGGTTTATTCGACGGTCAAAGAGTTTGCGTTGCCGTAGGAGCGGGTGCTAGTATCGCCCCGCACGTTCGGTCAGACCTTCGTTATACACCCCGCGCACGGCTGGACGCGGGGGCGTCACAAGGTGCGGAAGAAGTGGGGCCAGCCAGTTGTTGTTTGAAGGGGGACATTCATGTCAACCAAATCGAATACGCCCGTGAAGTCGGACGAAAAAGCCAAAGCCATCGACCTCGCGGTTCAGCAGATTGAAAAGCAGTTCGGCCAGGGGTCGATCATGCGCCTGGGCGTGAATCACGCCATCGTGCCCGTGGAAATCATTCCCACCGGCAGTCTGGCGCTGGATCTGGCGCTGGGAGTGGGCGGCGTGCCGCGCGGGCGCATCGTGGAAGTCTTCGGACCCGAGGGTTCCGGAAAGACCACGCTCACCTCACAGATCATTGCCAACGCGCAGCGGCGCGGCGGCATGGCGGCGTTCGTCGACGCGGAACACGCCTTCGACATCGGGTACGCCAAGAAACTGGGCGTGGACGTCGACAACCTGCTCATCTCGCAGCCGGACACCGGCGAGCAGGCGCTGGAGATCACCGAAGTGCTCATCCGCAGCGGCGCGCTCGATGTCATCGTGGTGGACTCGGTGGCGGCGCTGGTGCCGCAGGCCGAGATCAACGGTGAGATGGGCGACCAGCACGTGGGACTGCAGGCGCGGCTCATGTCGCAGGCGCTGCGCAAACTCACGGGCACGGTGAGCAAGACCAAGACGTGCCTCATTTTCACCAACCAGATCCGCATGAAGATCGGTGTGATGTTCGGCAGCCCCGAGACCACCTCGGGCGGCAACGCGCTGAAGTTCTACTCGTCGGTGCGCATGGACATCCGCCGCATCGCCGCCATCAAGGAGGGCGATGTGGTGACGGGCAGCCGCACCAAGGTGAAAGTGGTCAAGAACAAGGTGGCCGCGCCCTTCAAGGTGTGCGAGTTCGACATCATCTACGGCGAGGGCATCAGCTACGAAGGCGACGTCATCGACATCGCGGCCGCGGCCGACATCATCAAGAAGAGCGGCACGTGGTTCGGATACGGGGACGAACGCCTCGGCCAGGGCAAGGAAGCGGCGCGCCGGTTCCTCAAGGAGCATCCGGAGATGACCTCGGAGATCGCCGGCAAGGTGCTCGCGCACTACGGCGTCACCGACAAGCCTGGGGCGCCGGAGGCGGCGACGAGTGAGGCGGGCGCAGCGAGCGTGGCAGCAGCTGCCGAAGCGACGTCCGTCTCCGTCCCGGACGATGCCGATGCCATGGGCGCCAACCCGCGGAAGAAGTCTGGAGCGATGCGGGCCCGGACGTAGATGCCTGAGACCATCATCGAGCGGAAACCGCGCCCCCGTGATCAAGTCGTGATCCGGCTCTCCGGGGGGCGGTTTTTTGCCGTCCCACAGACAGCGGTCGAACAGCTCGCGGTCGGGCAGGAACTGTCGGACGAAGACATTGCGCACCTGGACGGTCTGGCGCAGTACACGCGCGGGCGCGAAAAGGCCATGCGCATGCTCTCCATGCGCGGGCGCTCGAAGCGCGAGATCGACGACGCGCTGCGCGCCCTCGGACTGAGCGATCCGATCCGGACCGGCGTCGTGCGTGAGCTCGAAGAGAACGGGTTCATCAACGACGAGCGCTTTGCGCGCGAGTACGTCTCTGTGAAGAAGGATGTGCGGCGCATGGGCCCGCACCGCCTGCGCCACGACATGGGACGCCTGGGCCTGCCGCGCGCGGCCGTGGACGCCGCGCTGGCACAGTTCGGCGACGACGAACAGGAAACCATGGCGCGCGCACTGGCTGACAAACAACTGGGCCTGTCCGCCCCGAGTGAGAAGACGGTGCGCCGGATCATCGGCATGCTGCGCCGCAAGGGCTACGACTACGCGGTCATCAACAGGGTGGCGTACGATCTGGCGCGTCGCATCCCGCACTCCACCGTCGCGGACGAGATGGCGACGGAAGACAGTGAGTAGGCCAGTATGAGCGGACAAGCGGGTGGCACCGGACGGGGGCGGCGATGAGCGCAGCGAAGTCGTTCCGGGGTACCCGGTGACAGGACCCGTGAATCCGCGGAGATAACATGAATTCACGTTTCACCGTCGCGAATCTGGTGCGCGACTATCTCTCGTTCTTCGAGACCCGCGGGCACACCGTGGTGCCCAGCGCGCCGCTCCTGCCCGAGGATCCCACGCTGCTGTTCACGGCGGCGGGCATGGTGCCGTTCAAGGCCTACTATTCCAATCCCGCATCGGCCCCGTATCCGCGCGCGGCCAGCGTGCAGAAATGTCTGCGCGCGGGCGGCAAGCAGAGCGACCTCGAGAACGTGGGGCGCACACTGCGACACCACACTTTCTTCGAGATGCTGGGCAACTTCTCCTTCGGCGACTACTTCAAGAAGGAAGCCATCGAGTGGGGATGGGAACTCTCCGTCGACGTGTGGGGGCTCGATCGCTCGCGTCTGTGGGTGACCATCTTCGAGAACGACGACGAGGCCTTCGAGCTGTGGTCGAAACACATCGGTTTTCCGAAAGAACGCATCATCCGTCTGGGACGGAAGGACAACTTCTGGGGACCGGTGGGTGACACCGGCGTGTGTGGTCCGTCGTCGGAGATGCACTACGACACCGGCCGCGAGGGCCCCGACGGCGGTCCCGGCCAGGACGACAGCGACCGCTATATCGAATACTGGAATCTGGTCTTTCCGCAGTTCTTCTATACCGCGGAAGGGAAGTACGATCCGCTGCCGCGCCCCGGCATCGACACCGGCATGGGACTGGAACGCATGGCGTTCATCCTGCAGGGCGCCGAGGACAACTTCCACACCGATGAGTTTCTGCCCATCCGCCGCGCCATTGCCGCGGCGCTTCCCGGGGACGCGGATGCCAACGACCCGCGCGCGGCGCTGGCCGTAAACGCGGCGTCGGATCACGTGCGCGCGCTCACCTTCGCTCTGGCCGAGGGCATCATGCCGTCGAATGAGGGCCGGGGCTACGTGCTGCGCCGGCTGCTGCGGCGCGCGCTCACCAAGATGAATCCCTTCGGCGTGCGGGAACCATTCCTGGCCCGCGGCGTGGAAGCCGTGGTGCACACCATGGGGCCGCGCTATCCCGAGCTGCGTTCGCGGGCGGCACTGGTCAAGGATGTCATCACCGCCGAAGAGACGCGCTTCCTGGATACGCTGGAGCAGGGCATGAACCGCCTGCAGACCATCTTCGACGCGGCCGGCAAGAAGAAGACCGTATCCGGCGCGGACACCTTCATGCTCTACGACACCTTCGGATTCCCGCCCGAACTGACGCAGGAAATGGCGGAGGAGCGTGGCTTGCGCGTCGACATGGCGGCGTTCGAAGCCGCCATGAAGGAGCAGAAGGAACGCGCGCGCAAAGCCAGCTTCCACCGGGCTGGACCGGGTGAAAGCGTGGTCACGCGCACCGTGCGTCCCGTCAATCGCACCGAGTTTCTGGGCTACGAGGCGCTGGAGTGCGAGGCGAAGATCGCCACACTCGGGGACGCGCGCGCCGACCGCGTGGCGCGCCAGCACGAAGCCGGCTCGTTTCTGGAATTCACCACCGACCGCACCGTGTTCTATCCCGAAGGCGGCGGCCAGGTGGGCGACGCGGGGGCCGCGATGTTCGGCGACCTCAATCTGTTCGTGGTCGACACGTACCGCGCCGGAGATCAGATTGCGCACCTGGCGCGCGTGTCGGATGCCGGAACCGACGAGGTAATGGCAGCGCTGGAAGAAAAGTCGGAAGGGCGTCTGCACGTGTACCGCGAACGCCGCCACGCCACCATGCGCAATCACACCGCCACGCACCTTCTGCACGCCGCGTTGCGGCGCGTGCTGGGTGATCACGTGGCGCAGGCGGGATCGCTGGTCGCACCCGACCGCCTGCGTTTCGACTTCCATCACTTCCAGGCCATGAAACCCGGGGAAGTGCAGGAAGTGGAGCGCATGGTGAACGAGGCGGTCATGGAGGATCTCGCGGTGACCGACCGGCAGATGCCGTACAAGGACGCCATCAAGACCGGGGCCATGGCGCTGTTCGGCGAGAAGTACGGCGACGTGGTGCGCGTGGTGAGCATCGAAAATGTGTCGAAGGAACTGTGCGGCGGCACGCACATCCGGCACACGGGCGAAATTGGATCGTTCTTCATCCGCCAGGAAACGGCGGTGGCGTCGGGTGTGCGCCGCGTCGAAGCGCTCACGGGTGCGGCCGCGCTGGAACTGGCGCGCCGCTCGCTGGACGAGTGGTCGGCGGTGGCGTTGCTTCTGCGCGTGACGCCCGCAGAAGTGGAGGCCCGGGTGCGCGCGCTGATGGATGAGAACGACGCGTTGCAGCGCGAGCGCAAGAAGGAAGAAGCCCGGCGCGCGGAGGCCGAGGCCGGGGACGCGCTGGCCGACGCGGT
>DASRYI010000244.1:0-5273 GCA_035687255.1 Candidatus Krumholzibacteriia bacterium
CCGGCTCGAATACATCGATCCGCCGGTGCCCGACGAGATCGTGGCGCAGATGCGCGAAATATCCGATGACTGGCTCGAAAACCGCGGACACCGTGAGCGGCGCTTTACGCTGGGCCGCTTCGAGGAACGCTACATCAAGAGCACGCGGCTGCTGGTCACGTTCGATCCCAACGGCCGCCCCGTGGCCTTTGTGAACATCGTGCCGTCGTTTCGCGAGGGGGAAGCGACCATCGATCTCATGCGCCAGCGCGCGGATGCTCCCAACGGTGTCATGGACTTCACGTTCGCGCGCATGTTTCTGGACAGCCAGGCGCGGGGCGACACGCGCTTCAGCCTGGGGCTCACGCCCATGTCGGGATTCCAGCGCGACGAAGTGGCCGGTGTGGAAGAGAAGCTGGTGCACTATTTCTTCGGACGGATGAACTTCTGGTTCAACTACCAGGGGCTCAAGCGCTACAAGGCGAAGTTCGCCACGGTGTGGGAACCGCGTTATCTCATCTACCAGAATCCGGCCGATCTGCCGCGCATTGCACTGGCGATTCGTAACGTCACCGAGATCGATGACCGCGAGGACCCCGTGGCGGAAGAAGCCGCCGCCGACCCCGACCTGCGTGATCTGCCCTTGGTCCAGACGCCGTCGTTCGAAAACGACGGTGGTGACACCATGGCGGTGCTGCTCTCGGGCGACGGAGGCTGGAATGTCACCGAGCGCGGGTTGAGCCGGCGCCTGGCGGCGGCGGGCATTCCGGTGGCCGGCATGAACTGCCTGCGCTATTTTCTGCGCCGCCGCACGCCCGAATCATCCACGCGCGACCTCGAACGCATACTCGACCACTACCTGCACACGTGGGGCTGCAACCACGTGGTCCTGATCGGGTATTCGCGCGGTGCGTGTGTGCTTCCGTTCATGGTGACGCGCCTGCGCGACGATCTGCGCGCACGCGTGCGCGAACTGGTCCTGCTCGGGCCCGACGGCACCATTGATTTCAAGTTTCACGTTTCCGATTTTGTGGTGAACATCATCCGCCCCGGGTCGCTCCACGTACTTCCGGAACTCGAGAAATTGAGCGGCATGAAGATCACGTGCGTATACGGTTCGCGGGAGAAGGGATCGCTGTGCCGTGAGTTGCCCGACGGGCTGGCGACGTGCGTGCAGCGTCCCGGGGGGCACATCATCTGGAACGGCGTGGACGGGATTGCCGATCGCGTCATTGCGTCGGTGCGCAACGGCGGTACACCGGCCACGTAAGAGAGCGCGTGGTGGATCAGCGGCCGGCGTCGGTCCGCCAGCGCGCGTAGGTTTCCTTCGAGGGATTGAAATAGCCGTAGTGCAGGTGCGGGAAGCGCGCGCTGAGCCGGCGCATGAATTCTCCCAGACCGAATCCCTCGCGCACCGTGCCGGCGGGCATGCGCTCGCGGTACAACGCGGGATCGATGTTCAGATTTCTCATCTGGATCAGGTCCAGCTGCGATTCCTCCACGAAGGCGGACACGGCCTCCAGTTCTTCCTCGGTATCGGTGAGTCCCGGATAGACCAGGTAGTTGATGGACCGGTAGCGGTTGTGCCGTTTCATCACCTGCAGCGTCTCGCGCACGTCGTCGAAGGTGTATTTCTTCGGGCGATAGTAGGTCTCGTAGACATCGGGTCGCGCGCTGTTCATCGACACGCGGATGGCATCCAGCCCCTCGCGGCACATCGCGTCCACCACGCCGGGGAGGCTGCCGTTGGTGTTCACGTTGATGGTGCCGTGCGACGTACGCGCGCGAATGGCGCGCGTCGCGGCGGGAAGCAGGTCGCGCCCCAGCAGCGGCTCACCCTCACATCCCTGGCCGAAACTCACCACGGCATCCGGCACCCGTTCAATGTGTCCCACCGCCATGTCGGCGATCTCTTCGGGCGTGGGCGCACGGCGGATACGATCGTGGCTGGCGCGAAATTCGCCGTCGGGCTGCAGAGAGATGCAGCCGATGCATTTGGAATTGCACGCCACGCTGGTGGGAATGGGAGCTTCGTGACGGCCGATGAAGTAGTTCTGCGCCGCGCGGCATCCGTAGTCGAGCGCGCAATGCTGCAGCTGCTGCACCACCAGATTGCCGTTCATCTCGTCGACCCGCCGCGTCACCTGCTTGCGCAACCGCTTGGCGTCGAAACGCCACGGATCCTGGCGCGCGTCGGCGTCCACGCGTACGCCGGTTGCCCAGAACTGATTGTCGGCGAATCCCACCGCGCAATACGCGAACAACGGCAACATGGGAGCGTCGGGAAGCGCGCGGTACGCGGGATGCAGGAACATTGTCCAGGCGGGCGCGAGAAATCCGGCCACGGCGGACACCGCTTCGCCGTCCCCATCCCATTCCACCACGGCACCGCCGGCATCGAGTCCTATGGGACGGCGCCCCGGGAGCAGAAACAGGTCGCTGCCGCGGGGAAGCGGAATCAACTCGTCGTCACGCACGGGGCGCGGCGCTCCGCCGCCCACCCCCGCGAGGCGCAGCCCGTGGTGGTCGATGATGCTGCCGTCGGCGCGCGCGTACACCATGCGCACCGGTTCGGACGGTCTGCCGGCTGATTCCATGCCGTCTAAGATAGCATGCGGGACCGGCCAACGCGATTCTTCCGCCCACGGCGGCCGTGTGCTATGGTGCAGCCATGGAAGATCATCGCTATCCCATCGGTGAATTCAGTCCGCCCTCGTCACATACGCCGGCCGACGTTCGTGGCGCGATCGAGACCATCGCCGCCTGTCCCCGGGAACTGAGGGCCGCCGTCGCCGGTCTGGACGACGCCCGGCTCGAGACCCCGTACCGCGACGGAGGATGGACCGTCCGCCAGCTGGTGCACCACATCGCCGACAGCCACATGAACGCGTACATCCGCTGCAAGCTGGCGGTGGCGGAGAACCAGCCGCGCATCAAGACCTACGAACAGGATGACTGGGCGAAGTTCGACGATGCGAGCCATGCACCCATCACCGTGTCGCTCGATCTCATCGAGGCGCTGCACGAGCGCTGGGTGCGCTTTCTGCGTTCGTTGCCGGACAGCGCCTTCGACCGGAAGCTGGACCATCCCGAGATCGGCGTCATCACGCTGGCGTACGTCGTCTTTCTCTACGCCTGGCACGGACGGCACCACACCACGCAGATCAGCTCGCTGCGCAAGCGCAAGGGCTGGAAGTAGGCCCGCCGCCCGTTGCAACTCCAGCCCGGCACACTGCTGCTCCACTATCGTCTGGTCGCAAAAGTCGGCGAGGGCGGCATGGGTGTGGTGTGGCGCGCGGCGGCGTCGGGGCGTTGACGTGATTCTGAACTTTTCCGGGCAGTTGAAACAGATGCAGAAAGGGGCCGCGCCATGACATCGTGGGTCGGTAAGTCGATTGCACACTACCGCGTGACGTCGCAGATCGGCGCGGGCGGCATGGGCGAAGTCTATCGCGCCAGCGACTCGCGCCTGGGGCGCGACGTGGCCATCAAGGTGTTGCCGGCCGAGTTCGCGCTCGACGCCGAGCGCATGGCGCGTTTCGAACGCGAGGCGAGGCTGCTGGCTTCGCTCTCGCACGCCAACATCGCGTCGATCTACGGGATCGAGGAGGTCGAGGGCTCGCGTGCGCTGGTGATGGAACTGGTGGAAGGCCCGACGCTCGCCGATCGCATTGCCAAGGGAGCGCTGCCGCTGGAAGAAGCGCTGCCGATTGCAAGGCAGATCGCCGACGCGCTCGAGTATGCCCACGAGCGCAGCATCATCCACCGCGACTTGAAGCCCGCCAACATCAAGCTCACGCCCGACGGCACCGTGAAGGTGCTCGACTTCGGTCTCGCCAAAGCGCTCTCGGACGATCCCAGCGGCAGCGGCTCAGATCTCTCCAAGTCCCCCACGCTCACCGCGGCCTCCACGCGCCTGGGCGTGATTCTCGGCACGGCGGCGTACATGTCGCCGGAACAGGCCAAAGGAAAGGCCGTTGACCGGCGCGCCGACATCTGGTCGTTCGGCGCTGTGCTGCTGGAGATGCTCACGGGCGAGCGGACCTTCGCGGGCGAGACCGTGTCGGAGACGCTCGCGTCGGTGATGAAAGACGAGCCCGACTGGAGTGCGTTGCCCGCAGCCGCGCCGGCGCGCGTTCGCGATGTGCTGCGCCGCTGTCTCGTCAAGGATCCCAGGCAGCGCCTGCGCGACATTGGCGAAGCCCGCATCCGTATCGAAGAGGAAATCGCGGGCAAGCCGGTTGCAACGGATGCCACCGCGGCCGCCCCGGTGACCGCGGAGCGACGCGGTGTTCCCGTGCTGCCGGTGGTGCTGATTGCGATCGTGGCCGCGGCCGTCGCGGGCTTCATCGGGTACCGGATGCACGCGGACCGGGGTGCAACCATGTACCGGGCCACCATCGCGTTACCCGAGGGAATGACGCTTGACGACCTCAATACGAGCATCGCGCTTTCCCCGGATGGACGCACCGTGGCGCTGGCGGCATCGGCCACCGGAAAGCCGCTGAGTCTCTGGCTGCGCCGTCTCGACCGGCCGGACCCGGTGCGCCTCGAGGGAACCGATGGAGCCACCTACCCGTTCTGGTCACCCGACGGCCGCACCCTTGGCTTTTTTGCCGAGCACAAGCTCAAGCGCATCGCCGCCGACGGCGGCGGTGTGCAGACCATCTGCGACGCGGTCGACGGACGAGGGGCGTCATGGGGCAGCGACGGCACCATCGTGTTTGCACCCGGGCCCCTGGACGGGCTGATGCGCGTCTCCGCGGTGGGCGGTGCGCCGGTGGCCGTCACCCAGCTGGATTCCGTCGGGGTGACGCACCGCCTGCCGGAGTTCTTTCCGGACGGGAAGCGCCTTCTGTTTGCGGCGGGCGTGAGCCTGGCGGATCCTCAGGCATGGATCGAGTGCCTCGACCTCGCAACCAAGAAGCGCACGCGCGTGTTCAGAAGCGAGTCGCAGGTGCGCATTATCGACGCGAATCACGTGGCCTACATTGTCGATCACAACCTGGTGGTTCAGAATTTTGACGCGAAATCGCTCAAGCTGGTGGACCGGCCCGTTCCCATCGCGCAGGACATTCAGGTGAACCCGTACCGGTTTGCGGGCAGCTTCGATCTCGCGGCGTCCGGTGCGCTGGCGTGGCTCACGCGCGCGCAGTCACGGTCTATTCAGCCCACGTGGTACAGCCTCGACGGCCGGGAACTGGGCAAGCTGGGTGGCCCAAATCCCGTTGCCATGTTTGCCCTTTCTCCGGATGGACGCCGTCTGGCCACGTGCGAGCGCACCGACAAGCTCG
>DASRYI010000245.1:0-7473 GCA_035687255.1 Candidatus Krumholzibacteriia bacterium
TTTCGCGATCCTGCTGGACGCCGACGGCCAGCACAACCCGGATGAGATTCCGGCATTCGTGGCCCGCCAGCGCGAAACCGACGCGGATATGGTGGTGGGCAACCGGCTGGTGCGCGCGGCCAACATGCCCTGGCTGCGCAAGGCCACCAATTACGTGACGAGCGCGGTGGTGTCGCTGCTGGCCGGCCGGCGCGTGCCGGATTCGCAGAATGGCTACCGGCTGGTGCGTCTGGCCCACTTCCGCAAGTTTCCGCTCACCACGTCGCGCTACGAGATCGAGTCCGAGATGATCATTCGCGCCGGGCGCGCGGGTGGAAAAATCGCCTCCGTGGCCGTGGAGACCATCTACGGCGACGAGCGCAGCTTCATCAATCCATTTATCGACACCGGACGATTTTTGCGCATGGTCGCGAAGTCGTTCTTCTGGTAAACTGCAAAAACTCGCGCAGGCTTCATGTCCAAACGCATCCTGATTTCAAACGACGACGGATTTGACGCGCGGGGCATCCAGGTGTTGGAACGCGCCCTGCGCCCATTGGGAGAATTGTTCGTGGTCGCGCCGGACAGCGAGCAGAGTGCCAGCAGTCACTCGCTCACCGTGCGGCGCCCGATCGAAGTCAAGAAGGTCGATGACCGGCACTACCGCATCGTTGGGACTCCAACCGACTGTGTGGTGCTGGCGCTGCAGGTGATCATGGACCAGCCGCCCGATCTGGTGGTGGGTGGCATCAACCATGGACCCAACATGGGGGAAGATGTGAGCTACAGCGGAACCGTGGCGGTCGCATTCGAGGGCATCATTCTGGGCGTGCCCTCCATCGCTATTTCGTCGCTGCAGCGCAATGTGGCGGATGAAGAGGTGATGGGGGACATCGCGCGGCGCGTGACCTCGGAGGCGCTGGAGCGAGGGATTCCCGAGGGCTGCCTGCTCAACGTCAACATTCCCGATCCGCGCGTCTCGCCACTCAAGGGCCTGCGCATCACCAAACTGGGATCACGCCACTACGAGAATTTCATCGAGCCGGGACGGGGACCTCTGCAGTCGCATTACACCATCGGCGGCCAGGCGCCGGTGTGGCGCGACGACGACGGGTCCGACATCTCGGCCGTACGCGGGGGGTACGTGTCGGTGACACCGCTGCATCTGGACGTAACGGACTACCGGGCCATCGTGGACATGGAACGCTGGCGGTTTGAGCTGTGAGGTGGCGGCAGTACAAGATCGCGCGCGAGCGCATGGTGCACGACCACGTGTACGCGCAGGGGATCCGGGATCCGCGTGTGATCGAGGCCATGCTGCGCGTCCCCCGGCATCTGTTCATCGGGCACGACGCCGGCAGCGAAGCCTACGCCGATCACTCGTATCCCATCGGCTTCCGGCAGACCATGTCGCGTCCTTATATGGTGGCGTATCTCACCGAGCAACTGCGCCTGAACGGTGAGGAACGCGTGCTGGAAATCGGCACGGGATCCGGCTACCACGCCGCCGTGCTGGCGTCGATTTGCCACGAGGTATGCAGCATCGAGCGCGTTCCCGAACTGGCGGACCGTGCGCGCCTCTTGTTGCGCGACCTCCTGATTTCCAACGTGACCATCCGCCACGGCGACGGCTCGCGCGGGTGGGATACAGGCGACATGTTCGACCGTGTGCTGCTCACGGCGGCGGCGCGACACATTCCGCGCGCCCTGCTGGCGCAGGTCGCCGACGGCGGCTTCCTGATCGGGCCGGTCATGCGCAGTGAGAAGAAGCAGGAGATCGTCCGGCTCACGCGCCGGGGCAGCAAGTTCGACGTGGAGCGCCTGATCGAGTGCTCGTTCGTTCCGCTGGTGCGCGATGCGCGCGCGCCGCAGGCGGAGGCGCGCCGCGTGGAGCAGGGCGGAGCCTGAAGTATCCTCTTGATTCGCCGGGAAAACGTGTTAGCATGATGCAACTTAGGCCGGGCTGGCGGCACGCCGCCACCCGTCGGTTACCGGTATCGGGGCGTAGCGCAGTCCGGTTTAGCGCGCCTGCTTCGGGAGCAGGAGGTCGGAGGTTCAAATCCTCTCGCCCCGACCATTACCCACCTTATGGCGGATGATCGAGCCAAACCACCGCGCCCGGACGACGACCCCCGTGAGCCGTCGTATGACATTCAGACCCGCTATCTCGCTGAAATCGGCCGCTACGAGCTCCTGACACCCGAAGAAGAAGTCGAACTGGGCCGCCGCATGGCCGAGGGAGACGATGAGGCGCGCCGGCGCATGATCAATTCCAACCTGCGCCTGGTGGTGACGATCGCCAAACGCTATTCGCGCGGGGGGCAGAACCTCCTCGATCTTATCGAGGACGGGAACCTCGGCCTGATTCGCGCGGCGTCGAAGTTCGACTACACGCGGGGATTCCGCTTCAGCACCTACGCCTCCTACTGGATCAAGCAGTCCATCAAGCGCGGGATCGCGGGGCAGTCGCGCGCCATCCGCATTCCGGTTCACATCTACCACCTCATCAACAAGTACCTGAAGAAGGAAGAAGAGCTGAAGGCCGCCGGCAAACGCATCGATGATGAGTCGATGGCGGAGGCGCTGGACATCAGCATGCGGCGCGTGAAGCTGACGCGCACGCTGATTGCGGGTATCCGCGCGGAGGATCCGGGTGCAAGCGCCGACGCGCTGATGTCGCTCGCGGCCGATCCGCAGCGGCGCACCGTGCATACGCCCGAGGCGCTCGTGACGCTGCAGCTCGAGCACCAGGAGATGAGCGATCTCTTCGACCGCTGCCTGAGCCCGCGCGAGCAGGAAATTCTTACGCTGCGCTACGGCCTCGATGACGGGGAACCACGCACGCTGGGAGAGGCGGGGCGGATCGTGGGCGTGTCGCGCGAGCGCGTGCGCCAGATCGAGAAGCGCGCGCTGCAGAAACTCAACCTGGTGCTGTCCGGCGGTCGCCGGCGCGGGGGAGGAATATGACGGTTCCATTTGGACGCGTGCGCGCGGCGATTCGCGACATTCCTGATTTTCCCAAGCCGGGGATCCTGTTCAAGGACATCACGCCGATACTCAACGACGCCGGCCTGTTCGCCGAAGTCATTGCGGGACTCGCCCTGCGTTACCGCCCCATGGGAATCGACAAGGTGGCGGCCATGGAGTCACGCGGGTTCATCTTCGGCGCGCCGCTGGCGGAGAAGATCGGCGCGGGCTTCGTACCGTTGCGCAAGTTCGGAAAACTGCCGCATACCACGGTGGCGGAGACCTTCAACCTGGAGTACGGCAGCGAAACGCTGGAAGTCCACACCGACGCCATCGCGCGCGGCGAGCGCGTGCTCATCATCGACGACCTGCTGGCCACGGGTGGCACCGCCGAAGCCTCCGCGCGCCTGGTGAGGCGCATCGGCGGGGACGTGGTCGAACTGGCGTTCGTGGTGGAACTGGCGTTTCTTCACGGGCGGGAGCGCCTGAAGGGAATTCCGGTGTACTCGATGGTGGTGTTCGAGTAGGCTTCTCTCTCCGGCCGTCTGCCCTCGTCAGTCTTTCGTGGCCCCGTAGCTCAGATGGATAGAGCAGCGGTTTCCTAAACCGCGTGTCGGACGTTCGAATCGTCTCGGGGCCACCATCCATGCACGCGGCAGGCGGGTGCACCCACGTGCCCCCGCCCGCGCGTCCGCTCCCGGGCCGCAACCCACGCTAGGTGTTCGAACCCCGCATCAGCCTGTACGTGACGGCGCCCAGCACGGCGCCGATGATCGGCGCCACCCAGAAGAGCCACAGTTGCTGCAATGCCCAGCCACCCGCATACAGCGCCACGCCCGTACTGCGGGCCGGATTCACGGACGTGTTGGTGACCGGAATGCTGATCAGGTGAATGAGTGTCAGGCCGAGACCGATGGCGATGGGGGCGCCGCCGGCCGGGGCGAGGTGGTCCGTCGCTCCCAGGATGATGACGAGGAACATCATCGTCATCACAATTTCGGTAATCAGCCCGGAGAGCATGGAGTATCCGCCCGGAGAATGCTCACCGTACCCGTTGGATGCGAAACCGGCATGCACGTCAAAACCGGGCTGTCCGCTGGCGATGAGATAGAGGACTCCGCCGGCCGCGACACCGCCCAGAACCTGTGCCACGACATACGGGATGAGTTCTTTCGACGGAAAGCGGCCGCCGGCCCAGAGCCCGACTGACACCGCCGGGTTCATGTGGCCTCCGGAGATGTGACCGATGGCATATACCATCGTCAATACGGTGAGACCGAACGCGAGCGCGACTCCCAGCAATCCGATTCCGACGTCGGGAAAATGTGCCGCGATTACGGCGCTGCCGCAACCGCCAAGAACCAGCCAGAAGGTTCCCACGAATTCCGCGAAGGGTTTCTTCATGATCGGATCCTTTCCAGTGAAAGGTGAGACCGGCGGACGGCGTGCCGGCACGTCAGGAACAGAGCGTCATGCTACGTGGATGGGCGGTGACGGGTCGACAATAAATACGCGAGAGAATAGCGGACATCCTTCCACAGGCCCGGCCGGTTGCGGATGCTCCAGGGAATCAGCATGCAGGTGCACACGAACTTGTCCCACCATGGAACGTGCGCGCGGCGGATGGCGTCGCGGTAGCCGCGCAGCATGCGCACGTGGGGCATGTCGGGCCTTCCGGCAAGCGCGGGGTTGAACCATGCACCGCGCGTCTGTTCGCTCTTGTACTCTTTGGTGGAGCGCTTCTGGTGCTCGCGGTGCAGAAAGAGAATCTCGGGCACTTCGTAGAACTTTCCTGCCAGCGAAATCTCCGCCAGCAGCACGCGATCGCAGCCGGCGTAGTCGCCGAGCAGCGGCGTGGCACGCAACATGCGCGTGCGCATCACGCCGAACACGGATTCGCAGCGATGGTGGGGATTGGCCAGCGCGCGGAAGCGCACGTTGGGCCGCGACGAGTCCCAGCGCAGATGGGGAACATCCACGTCCTTGCGCCGGCCGTCGTCGTCGATATCGATGAGTTTGGTGCAGGCGAGGACGACGTCCGCGTGGCGGTCGAGCGCTTCGACGCAACGTTGAACGTGCGTGGGCTCGTGCATGTCGTCGTGCGCCGCCCATTTGAAATATTCGCCGCGCGCCATCTCCACCACGACGTTGAAATTGCGCATGGCACCCTGGTTGGTGGCATGGCGCACGTAACGGATGCGTGGGTCCCGCGCCGCGCGCTCGCGACAGATGGCTTCCGTGCCATCGGTGGATGCATTGTCGGAGATGATGAGCTCGAAATCGCGATAGGTTTGCGCCAGCAGGGTGTCGATGGCGTCCGCGAGGAAGGCATCGCCGTTGTAGACGGGCAGCCCGATGCTCACACGGGGAGCGGCCGTGCCGGAGTCGCCCGCGGGCGATGAAGAACGTGAAAGGGGAGTGTTCGTCATTGAATACAACCGTGCGCCCAGCATGCCGGTTGGCCGCCCGGGACTGCAAGGCCGACATGGCATGGGCACAACATAATATAGGACAGCAACTTATGTGCCCATCCCGGAGCCCCCACGGGGCGTGGGCTCGGGGTTCGAGGGCGGACAAAAATGTGATAGTCTGCCCATTCAATGCTCGTTGACGTCACCCGCTCGAAATACGGAGGCCCGCCCATGTTTCGCATTCGACCGATGCTGTTGGGAACGTTTGCGTTGCTGGCGTCGGCCGGGGCCGCATACGGACAGGACGCGATCCCCACGCCGCCGCTACGTGACGATCTTGCCGTCTATCACCGGGAGATCAAAACCAAATCGAAAGAGGCGCAGCGCTACTTCGACCAGGGGTTGATTCTCTATTATGGATTCAACCACGAGGCCGCGATCGCGTGCTTCCAGAAAGTGGCCGAGCTCGACCCCGCCTGCGCGATGGCGTGGTGGGGCCAGGCGATCTCCGCGGGGCCAAACATCAATAACCCCCACATGGAAGATGATGCCTCGAAGGCGGCCTACGCCGCAGCGCAAAAGGCGAAGGAGTTGCGCAAGAATGCATCGCCGTCGAATCAGGCGCTGATCGATGCGGTGGTGGCGCGTTACGCATGGCCCGCTCCCGAGGACCGCAGCTCACTCGACCAGGCGTACAGCGACGGCATGCGCACCGCCTGGAAGAAGTATCCAAAGGACGCGGATATCGGCGCGCTGTTCGCCGAGTCGATGATGGATCTGCATCCGTGGGATCTGTGGGTGCCGGGTGGTGGCGCACAACCGTGGGAGCCGGAGATCCAGTCCACGATTGAGGCCGTCCTCAGGATGCAGCCCGATCATCCCATGGCGAACCATCTCTACATCCACACCATGGAAGCATCCCCCACGCCGGAAAAAGCGCTGCCCTCAGCCAACGTGCTGCGCACGCGTGTTCCCGGCGCGGGCCATCTCGTGCACATGCCGGCTCACATCGACCTTCGCCTCGGTCACTATAACGACGCCGTCGTGGACAACCAGAAGGCCGTGGAAATCGACAAGACGTGGGCGGCGCAGGGTGGTTTCTATACCCTTTACCGCGCGCACAACTATCACTTTCTGGCGTGGGCCGCGATGTTCGACGGCCAGAAGAAGGTCGCCATCGCCGCCATGCAGGAACTGGGCGAGCAGATCCCCATGGAGCTGGTGCGCGCGTATCCGGATTTCATCGAGGCGTACATGGGAACGCCCGTGGAAGCGTACATTCGCTTCGGCATGTGGAATGAGATTCTCGCCATGCCGCAGCCGCCGGCGGACATGCAGACCTGGACCGGCTTCTGGCACTACGGACGCACGGTGGCGTACGCCGCGCTCGACAGCCTGGACCAGGCCACCGCGGAACTGGCGGCGCTCAAGAAGACATACGAATCGGTTCCCGAATCCCGCCTGCTGGGAAACAACACCGGGCGCACGGTGCTGGAAGTTGCCATGCCCATGGCGGAAGGCGAACTCGAGTACCGCCGCGGCAACTACGATCACGCCTTCGAGCTGTTGCGCGAAGCGGTCAAGCGGGACGTCGGCCTGAAATACGACGAGCCCTGGGGCTGGATGTTTCCCGCCAGCGACGCGCTGGGTGCGCTGCTGCTCGATCAGGGCCGTGCTGTCGAAGCGGAGACGGTCTATCGCGACGAACTCAAGCGCTATCCGCTGAACGGCTGGGCGCTGCACGGTCTGGCGGAAAGTCTGCGCCAGCAGGGCAAGGACAAGGATGCATCCATCGTGGACGCGCAGTTCCGCAAGGCGTGGGAGCGTGCCGACGTGGTGATCAAGAGTTCCTGCTACTGCCGGAAGGGATCCTGATTTGTCGCTGTCTCCCGGTTCACGCCTGGGCCCGTACGAAATCATCGCCCCTCTCGGAGTGGGCGGTATGGGCGAGGTGTATCGCGCGCGCGACACCCGGCTCAAACGTGACGTCGCGGTGAAGGTATTGCCGGCGGACGTGGCCGGCAATCCCGAACGATTGGGGCGCTTCGAGCGCGAGGCGCATTTGCTGGCCGCGCTCAATCATCCCGGCATTGCGGCCATCTACGGACTCGAAGAG
>DASRYI010000246.1:0-15173 GCA_035687255.1 Candidatus Krumholzibacteriia bacterium
CCGTTGCGGGTAGTCGAGCGAGTCTCCCGGGTTCGCGGGAACGTCATTCGGCCCTCGGAAATCACCATGTCCGGCTGTCTGGCTGATGTATGCGCCCGAGGGATAGATCCTCGGACCCTCGACAAGGCCTTCGTCGATTGCGCGTTTGACACCGAAGCTGTTCCCGCCGACATCGCGCACCGCCGTAAACCCGCGCAGCAGCGTTTCCCCGGAATGCTTGGCGGCGGCGATGTTCAGGTAGCCGAAGTTGGAACCGAGCGTGTTGCTGACCGGCGAGAAGTTGAACATCGTGTGCCAGTGGGCGTCGATGAGCCCCGGCATCAGCGTGCGCCCACCGCCGTCGATGATCCGCCCGCCTGCGACCGCCAGGGACTTGGTCGACACCGCAGTGATCTTGTTGCCGGTGACCACCACGTTCGCATTCCGGATCAGCTCTTCGTTGACACCGTCAAACACGTTGACGTTGGTGAAGAGCGTCACATCCGGATCTGCTTCCTGCGCCCAGGTCGATCCCGACAGCAGGACGGAAGCGATCAGTATGGCGACAATTGAATTCATCTTCACCATAGCAGCATCCGGTTACATTCGGCTTTCGCCATCCGAATAGAGCGCCGGCCCGGGAGCAAGCTGCCCCCGGGCCGTCCCTGGGCTTACTTCACCGTGTTCTTGTAGATCTTGCCGTCCTTCATGATGACGACGAAGTTCTTGTCTGGGTCGGCGACAAGATCGAGGTTCGCCAGCGGATTGCCGTCGACCAGGATGAGGTCGGCCAACGCGCCTTCCTTGACCACGCCAATTTCACCCGGGTAAGGATCGCGGGGTCCGCACAGCTTGACAAGCTCGGCGTTGTCCGCGGTCGCCATCTTCAGCGCCTCGTACGGCGTGTACCACTTCTGCATGCTGGCGAGGAACATGCCATGCTTCTTGCCAAGTTCGGGGTCGAACAGAATGTCCGTGCCGAATGCCGTCTTCACCTTGTACTTCTTCGCGGCCGCGATGGCCTTTTCAAGCTGTGCCGTAAGTGCCTCGTACTTGGCCGTGCTGATCGGGCTCTCGAACTTGGGTGCCGTCGGCCCCTCGGCCACCAGCGGCTGCATGCTCCACCAGACGCCCTTTTTGGCCATGAGCTTGGCCGTTTCTTCATCGATCATGAAACCGTGATCCATGGACATGGCACCGGCCTCAACCCACATCTTGATGGCTTCAGGGGTGTTGATGTGGACCGCGACGTAGGTGTTGAATGACTTGGCGACGTCGCAGATTGCCTTCGCCTCTTCGAAGGTGTACTCGGTGACATCCAGCGGGTCATACAGCGACGTCACGCCACCGCCACCCATGGCCTTGACCTGGGTGGCGCCCATGCGCAGTACCTCGCGTGTGCGCTGGATCACCTCGGGAACCCCGTTCGCGATCAGCGTCTCCCCGACTCTCTGCTGGTAGTCCAGGGCGTCTCCCGGGTTCACGGGGACGTCATTCGGGCCCCGGAAATCACCATGTCCGGCTGTCTGGCTGATGTACGCGCCCGAGGGATAGATCCTCGGACCATGCACGAGACCCTCTTCGATGGCGCGTTTCACACCGAAGCAGTTCCCACCGACATCGCGCACCGTCGTAAACCCGCGCATCAGCGTTTCCCCGGAATGCTTGGCGGCGGCGATGTTCAGGTAGCCGAAGTTGGAACCGAGCGTATTGCTGACGGGCGAGAAATTGAACATGGTGTGCCAGTGGGCATCGATGAGCCCTGGCATCAACACTTTCCCCTTGGCATCGATCACCGTGGCGCCGGCGGGCGCCGGGATGGACTTTGCGATTTTCGTGATCTTGTTGCCCTCGACAAGCACGCTCATCCCGGTCGCGAGTTGCTCGTTCATTCCGTCGAAGACGTTCGCGTTGGTGATCAGCACCGTGCTCACCGGCTTGGATTCCTGTGCCATGGTCGGTATCGCGGCCGCGAGCACCAGGAGCAGACCTGCCCACATCCCGCGGACGGTCCGGCCGCTACGACGAACTCCGGTATTGGTTTTCACTACTTTGCCTCCCTGTAAGTTCTGGTGGTCTGATGCCCATGAGACTCATGATCGAAACAATGGGCGGGAATACTAACCACTCAACATCGTCGGTGGGAAGGACCCTAACGGGGAAAAAATGGGGAATTGCTCAACGTGCGGGCGGCTGGATCAGGCGACGCGAGACCGCCTCGGCCACCGCCGCCCGCCGGTCGTGGACACCGAGCTTTGCGTAGATGCTGTCCAGGCGCTTCTTGACGGCGGCGGAGCTCACCGACAGTCGGCTCGCGATCTCCTTGTTCGTCATGCGCCACGCGAGCAGCTCGAGGGTCTCGAGTTCGCGGAAGGTCAGGACGCCGTTCGGTCCGAGGGCTGTCGAACTCTGCTGGGCGCTCACGAACGCGGCGCGCAGAGTCTGGACGTACGCGTCGGGGTCCGGCCGTCTCGCGAGCTCGTCGAGGAGCTCCTTCACCCGGGGCCCGCAGTCGACGAAGCTCCGCACGAGACCTCTCGGCGCCGCCATAGCCACGACGTCCGCGAGGGCATCGAGTGCGGCCTCACGGTCACCCCGATCGTGCAGGGCCAGCGCGCGGAGGATGGAGAGAGGGACGGCCACCCGCCGGTTGTGGTGCTGCTCCATGCGGACGAGCGCGTTGTCGACGAAATCCAGCGCCGAGGCACGGACGGGCGCTGCGGGGTGTTTGATCAGGTGCATCGCCCAGGTCACCGTCGGCACCTCGAGCCAGAACGCCTGGTGGTCGGCGGCGACAGGAGGGCCAATGCCCTCCGGGGGTGGCAGACCACGGAGGAGAGCGACGCGGACCTCGAAGGACCGGAGGACGCCGAGCGAGTTTGCATCGCCGATCTCGGTCGCGAAGGCGCGGGCGTCCCTGCAGTACGTATCAACCGCCTGCTGGTTGTTCCTCGCCAACGCGATCAGAGCCCGTCCGATGAGCGCATCCCTGGAGATGGCGCTGATCACCCGGTACCGAAGATCCTCGACACGGCGGAAGCACGTCTCGGCCTCGTCCAGGAGATTCTGTTCGTAGGCGACGAGACCGAGTAGATAGGGCGCGTGGCCCAGCCGGCTGTTGGCCACGGACACCCGCTCGTCCAGATCCAACATCTGCAGCGCTCGCGCGCGGCACGAACCGAGATCCAGGGCATAGAGGTGAGCGAACCCTTGTGCCTGGAGCAACTCCGCGGCGCTGGGGCTCCCGGGGCCGACGGCTGCGATCGCTTCTTCATTCTTACGGACGCCCTCATGAAGCCGGCCGGAGAGCACGAGCCCTCCCAATCGGTAGACGCAGGCGAGGGACCACGGCCTGCTTGCGACCTCCGGATTGCTGGCGAGGGCGCGTTGGGACCGCTCGAGCGAGCCGCCGACGTCACCCTTCCAGTAGAGGAGTTGGGCCCACAGGGCGTCGATGTCGGCCTGCAAGAAGGGAGCGCCGCCTCCACTGCCTTTGCGAGATCCATCCGTGCCCATTCCCTCGATCTCGCGCAACACAGCTTCGAGTCCAGGGAAGTTCCAGCGGATCATGCAGCAGTGGCCTTCGGCCACCAACAGTGGCAGCCGGCCGTGCATCGCGCCCGGCGGAAACATCGACAGCCACTCGGCCAGGCGCCTGCAAGACATGTCCTCCGAAATGACCGCGTGGAGGTGCGTGCCGACCAGCGCCGCAGCGGCGTCGAGCTCGCCGGCCGGGATCCACTGGCGTAGCGCCTCCTCGACGAGGCCCTCCCGGGCGAACCAGGCGCCCGCCTCACGACGCAGGCGACCTCGAAAGTCTGACGACACGAGGTGCCCAAGGTGATCCACCAGCAAGTCGCGGAACAGATGGTGCCAGCGATACCAGTCGCGACGGGTGTCGAGCGCGACCAGGAACAGGTTGTTTGTCTCGAGGGCTGACAGGTACCGCCGCATCTCCGCCGCGTCCGCTCGACCGGCCAACAGGTGGGCCATGAGCGGCGCGCTGAATCGCTCCATCAGGGCGGACACGGCGAGGAACTCGAAAACCTCGGGCGGCTGCGCCGCGAGCACCTCGTCGATAAGGTAGTCGGCGATCTGGCGGTCGGTCCCCGACAGCTCCCGGCCATCCCGATCCGGGTCCGGCGACTCCGACAGTGAGAGCTGGGCCAGGCGCAGACCCGCGATCCACCCTTCCGTCCGGCGCTGGAGGGATTCAACGGTGGTGGGGCTCAGAGTCAGACCGGCGACACTCGCGAAGAACTGCGCCGTCTCCTCGACCGAAAACCGGAGATCCCCGGCACGCAGCTCGGCGAGCCACCCTTGAGCCCGCCAGCGAGTCAGCGGCCACGGCGGGTCGACGCGGGTCATGACCGCGATGTGCAGGGCCTGCGGCGACCGTTCAACCATCAGCTCGACGAGGTGGTGGATATCGGGTGAATCGATCTCGTGGTAGTCCTCGAGCGCGAGAAACGTCTGCTCGCTCAGACTGTCCAGCTCGGCCACGAGGGTGTCGCAGACGTACGACCACGGCGGAGGCGTGCGGGCATCGAGGAGCGCCCGGCACGCCTCGAAACCGGCGCCGGAGACCCCACCGAGCGCCGCCACGAGGTATCGTGCGAATCGCTGCGGATTCCGATCCGCCCGGTCGAGAGAAATCCAGGCCGCGTCGCCGCCGACGTTTTCCAACCACTGCAGCGCCGCCGTAGTCTTGCCGTAGCCCGCCGGTGCCACGATCAACGTCATGTGCGCGGCCGGCGCCGCCCGCAACCGGTCGAGCAATCGAGGCCGAGGAACGAGCCCGCCGGGCAGGGGCGGTCGCTCGAGCTTGCTGCGAATCAGCATCAGCTCCAACCTCGAGATGCCAGCCTCGCCCCTGATAGTGATATCGGCTTAACAAGACATCGTGACAAAGGAAGACGTAAGGGAGATTCAACCGCACAGTCTTCGCTGCGGCCAGAACCCTCGATCGCCAACGCGTCCCCCGGCTCGATCCGCAGCTCGCTGCACACAGACGAAGTCCCGAACAACTGATATGTCACGGTCAGAGTCACCACCGGCAACGGGTGGCAACCGGCGTACGCAATCGCAATCCCGGTCTGGCTGTTGCGACGGTTGAGCCACGCAGACGTTTCGCTAAACGTCTCATGGGAGGAGTATAGCAGACTGCGGGAGTGTGACCCCAAACAGGAGGAAGTTGGAAATGGCTCCCCGGGTAGGACTCGAACCTACAACCCTGCGGTTACGAGGGTTCCTTCCGTCACCGGAAGGCTCGGACTATCTCATCACCCGCACTGTGTAGTGGGAGGGTGTCGGGCGCTTACGGGGCTTATCGGTTGAGATCCTCATCCCCTAGTCTCTGCACGTTCTCGCCTACGCGTCGTCTCTTCGGCGAGCTTCGCTCAGGATTCCCCGCTGGCGTTTTGCCACGCGGGCTTCCCTGAATTCACCCGATTTTCCACCAACGGTTTCCCGCTGGCGCTGCATTGCTACAGCCGCATGCTCTACCATTGAGCTACCGAGGAACCAGACCGGCAGAATAACGGTCCAGCCGCTTGTTGTCAATAGGCTTACGGGGTTTCAGAGGGCTGTGCAGACCCGCCAAAACACGGTCTTCTTGGCCATTTGGGCCCGGTTCGGCGCATAGACTAATAGCGCCCGTTTGCGGGGCGCTGTTTCTCTGGGAGGCGAGCCATGAAACTCTTCGCACTTATTACGTGTCTTCTGTGCGCCGCGGTTCCCTGCGTCGCGCAAACTTTCACCCTGGACGCCGTCACCAACTGCCCGGGACTCGGGTATGGCCACGATGTCGTCCTGCTTTCGCAGACCTATTACATCCAGTGGGTGTCGGGAGCGTGGTCACCGCTCTCGGACGACTCGCAGCAGGGCGGACTGACGTGGGAAGCGAAAGTCACCTACTACGACTACGGCAACGGCCAGACCGGCGTGATCGGCGCGACCACTCCCCCGGGGTTCTACGCCACCGCCGTCGATGCGGAAGCCGCCGCGCTCGGAATCTATCCCATCCAGGGACACGGTGGCGTGGTGTCCTTCTATCTGGAAGAACCGGGCTACACGCCGGAGGTGTGCACGGACAATCGGGGATCGGTAACGCTGCAGTTCATCACTCCCACGGGAGCGGGAGATATTCCGCGCGTGACCACACTCGAGGTGCGCGCAAACTATCCCAATCCGTTTACGGGATCGACGGCATTCGACATCAATGTCCCGCGGAATGAAGATGTCACCGTGCAGATCTTCGATGCGGCGGGCCGGCGGGTGCACATCGCACGTCTGGCCAATCAGCCGGCGGGCTGGCACACGGTGTCCTTCGACGGCCGCGACGACACCGGGCGCGCGCTCGCCAGCGGTATCTACTTTGCGAAGGTGAGTGCAGCCGGACAGACGGTCACGCGCAAGATGGTGCTGGTTCGCTGACCCGGCGGCGAACGATCCTACAGCCCGGCCTTGAAAAAGCGCAGAAGATAGAAGATCAGCGACGACAGGATGGCCGCGGCAGGAATGGTGAGCAGCCACGCCCAGACGATGCGCGTGGCGACTCCCCATTTGATCCCCGACAGCTTGGTGGTCGCGCCCACTCCGATGATCGATCCGGTGATGGTGTGCGTGGTGGACACGGGAATACCGGCATGCGTTGCCAGAAACAGCGTGGCTGCACCCGCCGTCTCGGCACAGAACCCGCCCACCGGTTTGAGCTTGGTGATCTTCATTCCCATGGTACGCACGATGCGCCATCCGCCCAGTGCAGTTCCCACACCCATGGCGATGTGGCAACTCAAAATGATCCACAGCGTGCGATGATCAAGGACCGACAACTGCACGTCGGGTGCCATGTGTCCTGAAGCCACCAGCAGCGCCACAATGATGCCCATAGTCTTCTGAGCATCATTGCCGCCGTGGCCGAGCGAGTAGAACGCCGCCGACATCAATTGACCGCGACGGAACACCTTGTCGACGGTCAGCGGGCGCCATTTGCGAAACAACCAGTACACCGCCACCATCAGCACGAACGCAATGCCCAGCCCGATCAGCGGCGCCAGCGGAATGAATTTGATGGTCGTGATGATCTTGTGCCACTGCAGCACTTCCCAACCGGCGTGAGCAACGCCGGCGCCGGCGAACCCGCCGATCAGTGCATGCGACGAACTGGTTGGAATGCCCCACCACCATGTGAGCAAATCCCACACAATTGCGCCCAGCAGTCCGGCCAATACCACGTAGATGTAGGCGTGGTCCCCCGGCGTCACCTTCACGATCTTCGACACGGTGTCCGCCACTGCCGGTGCAAACACAAACATGGCCACAAAGTTGAAAAATGCCGCCCACAGCACCGCCGTGCGCGGTGAGAGCACGCGCGTGGATACCACGGTAGCGATGGAATTGGCCGAATCGTGAAAGCCGTTGATGACGTCGAACCCGAGCGCGATCGCCACCACGAACACGATGAGAAGTAGATCGCCGCTCATCGGCTACGCATGCTCCAGCACAACGCCTTCGATCACGTTGGCCACGTCTTCGCACGCGTCAGTAATGTTCTCGAGCGCCTGGAAGATCTCGTGCCACTTGAGGACCACGATGGGATTGTTCTCTTCGCGAAACAGGCGGGCCACCGACGTGGTCTTGATGCGGTCAGCCTGATTTTCGAATTCGTTGATACGCACGCACTCCATGAGCACCGCCGTCGAGTTGCGCATGTGGCGCAGGCCCTTCACCGCTTTTTCGACCGCCTCGGCGGCCTGCGCCGTGACGATCACGGTCTCCCGGGCTCCCTCGGGCAGTTCGCTGATTTCGAACAGGCTCATGGTGCGCGCGGCACCATCGATGAAGTCGATGATGTCATCCAGCTTGGAGGCAATACGGTGAATGTCGTTGCGATCGATGGGCGTGATGAACGTCTTGTGCAGGGTCTCCATGCACGCGTGCGTCACCTCATCGGCCTGGTGTTCCAGCTGCTTGATACGCTGCGAAACCGCATCAAAGTCGGCGTCGTCGCGCGCGAGTTTGCTCAGCTCGCGTGCGCCCTCGACCGTGATCGCCGCCTGTCGCTCGAAAAAATCGAAGAAATTGGTCTGGCGTGGAAGTAGCCGCGAGAGCATGAGTCCGCCTCCGTTGAGGGTTCAGGTCTGGAACATGATCGGGGTCGAGGGCGCCGAAGCCCACGGAGACTACACCGAACATAAAGATCATGTAAAGAGAGGGGTGAGGGTGCCGGTTGGCACCCCCACCACCCTTCTGTCCGGCTACTTCAGGAGAACCACCTTGCGGGTGAAGTCCCCGTCGCGCGTGGACATGCGGATAAAGTAGATACCGGACGCGACGTAGCGGTCGCTGGCATCGCCTCCGTTCCACATGATCTGCTGCACGCCGGCCGGGCGGACTTCGTTCAGCAGATTGACCACACGCTTGCCCGCCACATCGTAGACGTTGATCTGCACATGCTGGCGCGTCGCCAGCGAGAAGCGGATCGCCGTCGCCGGATTGAACGGGTTGGGCACGTTGGCCAGGAGCTCGGTCTTCACGTGCGGGTGATCGGTGACCGGCGTGGGATCCAGGTTGACACTGAGGGTGTCGGTCACCATGGCAACCGGCGGGCATTTGCCCTGGTTGACCCACGCGTTGTACAGATCCGTTCCCGCGCTGTTGGTGGTGTTCGCGTCACGCAGAAACTCGATGTACTCCTTCGACGTGCTCTGGTAGTACAACGTCGCCTCGACGAAACGCGCATTGGTGGGCAGCAGGTACGTGGTGTCGTCCCAGTACTGCCCGTCGGGATAGGTCGCGTCCACCGGCTGCGCCTGCACGGACTCGAAGCCCGCATTGGTGAAGCCCCGCGGCGGAATGCGATTGTCCTTGTAGACCGAGTCGTTGAGTACGAAATGGAAGGTCGGTCCCGCCGTCTGGCTGAGCAATGTCGCCAGCCGCGTCGAGAAACCGATCTTGGTCTCGTAGATCTTCGCATCCTCGTCGTGTGTCAGCACGCCGGTGGCGGCGTCATAGGCGCCCGACTCATACACCTGGGAATGGCTCTGGTCGTACGCCTTGAGATTGATCCACACCCGCCGGCCTTCCGGATATCCCGAAGGCAGCTTGTGTGCGGTCTCGTTGGTCACGGTGACGGTCACCGTGGGGCGATTGCCCGCCTGACCCGCCGCCAGCGACATCGACGCCGCCAGGTGCAGCATGTCGAGAGCGCGCTGCTTGCCGGCATCGAGCTGCGTTACGTCCACTTCCGAGGGGAAGAAATCGGGCAGGATGTCGGGAATGAAGGTGTTGCCACCCGTCAGGTCGTGCAACCCGAGGTCGGACCGGGTCGGTGCGCCCGGCACGTTGCATCCCTTCCCGCTGACATCCCGCATATGGCAATCCTCGCAGGTGGACACCATTCCCCCCGCCTTGTTGCCCGCGAACTGCGGCGCATATACACCGCCGTTGGCGTATGTCGTCTGCGTCCATTCGCTGAAGGTTCGCTCGACCGGGAACATGTTGCGCAGATTCCCGTCGGGGTGAGCCATGTTGAACGCAGTCGGTGAGTACTTGCCCGGCACGCCGTCATACTGGAACACCGGGTTGCTCACGTCGTGGCAGGTTCCGCACAGATTGCCGGAGAGATGGAATGGAGAATACAGGACCGCGTGCGCCGCCTGCGAATCGCTGTAAGGACCGCGGCGCGGAGGGTTGGCGTCCATGATGAACTGCCCGTTGGCGTACGTGTATGGCAACGTCGTCAGCGAGTCCAGCACGGCAACGTCATTCACCGGACTCACGCCCGCCTGATAGTTGAGATCCGCCAGACGGTGGCAGAAATCGCACTGCACGCCCTGGCGGTCCTTGGCGTTCAGCTGGCCGCCGCTGGTATCGAAGGAGTGCCCCTCGGACCAGCCGCCGGGCGTGTGGCAGCGCAGGCACAGATCGCCCACCGCGGGCGCGTCCTGCTCCGCCACCGCGAGGCACGCGAAGAACAGCGGATCACGCGCCGCGTTGGCCATCATGCTTCCGCGCCAGTTCGCCCACGGCTCCACCGACGCGTTGTAGTTGCCATGACACGTCACACAGTTCTGGGAGGGATCCTCCACCACCACATGGAAGGGCTGAGTCCCCGGCATCTCCATGTCACGCAACGTTGTCGGAACGGTACCGCCTGCCAGCGGCGTGATGGTGAAGAAGGTGCTGCTGCGACCCGTCCCAATATTGCCTGCCCCGTCGGTCGCAACCACTCTGACCTTGTTCATCATTCCGGGCAGATTGGGAACAAACCAGTCGTAGGATCCATCGTTGGCTTCCTGGAACGACATGGGCGTGAAGGTGGCGCCCCCGTCGAACGAGACTTCGATCTTCACGTTGGCGATACCGCTCGCGTCCGTCGCCGACCACATAATGGTCTGCGTCGAATGCACCGCGAACGACTCGCCGCCGTTGGGTGAGATGACGGTGACCGTGGGCGGAGTGGTATCGTTGGATCCGGCCGGCGTCAGATTGCCGGTCAGATCCGCAGGATCAACGTTTTGAGTAAGGGATTCGTCACCTTCTTTCAGGCCGGGAAACGTGGGCGTGTTCAGGAACAACGTGGAAGTGATTTCCGTGAGATTGATGTAGCCGTCGTTATCGGCATCGAGGTCTGCAACTGCCTGGATAGCCTCAGCAGCAGTCATGCCCTGGTTGATTCTGACTTCGATCGACGCTCCGTAGGGGTTACGGGGTCCGCCACCATTGAAATCAAAATGACACACACCGCAATGTCCGCTGTTGCTCGGAAGATCGTCGAGTTTCGAGCCAACGGCGGAAGGATATGTGTCGAAAAAAGCTTTCCGGATTGGTGGACGGGCATTTGCGACGACCGCAAATATCAGAAGAGACACGAGAGCAATCGCTGTCTGCCGGAATTGCGGGGCCGGCATGGAACGCCCTCACTTCTAGCGACACAGGGGGAAAAAAGATGGAGCGGGCCAACCACCGATTGGGGCTGGCCCGCTCCGAGCGTCAGCGAGCGTGGCCGCAATTACGCCCACCGACTGCAACTTACGGCTCCAGCCATTGGAGCCGACTTACGGAGGTAATATATCGACTTCAGAGTCGTTTGTCTCTAATTATTTTCAGGTTTCGGAAAAAAAACGCTAACTCCAAATCTTTACACCAGATGCCCGGTCGGCGATAATGCCCGAAACCCCTTGGTTCGGGGGTTGAACTGACCCTGACTTTCAAAGCCGCCCGTGAGCGGCCGGAGAAGGAAATCATGAGACATCATTGCATCCGAGCAATCACCGCCGCCGGCGTGGCCCTTGTAGTCCTCGCTGCAGGCTGTGCGAAGAAGACAACTCACGAGGAGGCGAGCACGGAATTGCCCTTCACACATATGTCCGCGGACAGCCTGCACGCCCAGATGGCGCGCTTTGCGCCGGTTGAAATCTCGTACGACGAAACCATCCTCTCCGCCCCCGAGAAAGAAGCGCTCGCAAAACTCGTCCAGGTATCCCGCATCATCGATGAGATCTACCTGCGCCAGGTATGGCAGGGAAACATCCCGATGCGCAATGAGCTGATGAAAGCCTCGGAGACTCCGGGCCCCAATCAGCAACTTGCCACGGATCTCTACCGGTTCTTCAAGTTGAACGCGGGTCCCTGGCTGCGCCTCGAAAACAACCAGCCGTTCATCGGCACGCTGGCCAAGCCGGATGGCGCGGGCTTCTATCCCACGGATATGTCCAAGGAGGAGTTCGAGAAGTTCGTGGCGGCGCATCCCGATCAGCAGGATGCTCTGACGGGATACTTCACCGTCATCGAGCGCGCACCCGGCGGTGACCTGAAAGCGGTTCCCTACAGTGTAGAGTACGCTGATTTGCTGCGCGACGCGTCGCGCCTGATGAATGAAGCGGCGGACGCGCTCACGTCAGACACCGCCAAATCCGAACTGGGCAAGGGTGTCGATTACACCACGCTGGCCGCGTTTCTGCGCAGCCGCGCCGCGGCGTTCGAGTCCAACGACTACTTCCAGAGCGACATGGACTGGATGGACATCCGCGACAACATCATCGACGTGACCATCGGTCCCTACGAGGTCTACGAGGACAACCTCTTCAATTATAAGGCGGCGTTCGAGGCCGTGATTGCCATCCGCAACCCGGGCGACAGCCAGAAGCTCGAGCAGCTCAAAAGCTTCCTGCCCGCCATGGAGCGCAACCTGCCCATTCCGAACGAGTACAAGAACCCGCACCGGGGCACCGATTCGCCGGTGGCGGTTATCGACGTGGTGCACGCCGGCGGCGACATCAAGGCGGGCGTGCATGCCGTGGCCTACAACCTGCCCAACGACGAGAAGGTGCGTGAGGCCAAGGGTTCGAAGAAAGTGATGCTCAAGAATATTTCGCGCGCCAAGTACGAGAAGATTCTCGTCCCCATCGCGAACATCGTGCTGGATCCGAATCTGATGGATCACATCGACTTCGAGAGCTTCTTCAACCAGTCGCTGATGCACGAGCTGGCGCACGGCCTCGGCCCGGGCCGCATCAAGCTGGCCGACGGGACCGAGACCACCGTCAATCTGGCGCTGCAGACGCTGTACTCCCCCATCGAGGAGTGCAAGGCGGACGTGATGGGGTTGTTCAACAACCAGTACCTGCTCAAGCAGGGCGTCATCACACAGGAACAGCTGCACCGCCAGTACGCGGTGTTTCTGCCCGGTCTGTTCCGATCGGTCCGGTTCGGCCTGCATGAGGCCCACGGCAAGGGCAACATGATCCAGTACAACTGGTTCAAGGATCAGGGCGCCATCATTCTGGATCCCGCGACGGACCGCTACACGCTCGACAACGACAAGATGGGCGAGGCGGCGAAGTCGCTCACACGCGAACTGTGCCTGCTGGAGGCGAAGGGCGATTACAAGGCCGCCGAAGCCTTTGTCGACAAGTGGGGCAACGTTCCGCCCGAAGTCGAGCGCATCGTGAACAAGCTCAACGCGATTCCCTCCGACATCTGGCCGGATTACGACGCCCACTTCAGCACGACAGCAAAATAGTATTGCCGTGACACGAGGACGGTCCCCGAAGAAGAAGCCAACCGGCGGCGCGCCCGAAAGGGCGCGCCCCGACGCTCCTTCCCCGCCTGCCCGTCCCGTTGAGCCGCGCGTCGGATGGCTGGTGGGCAGCGCCATCTTTTCGGCCCTTCTCGTCGCCGGCGCCGCGTTTCTCCCCGAACAACGCCTGTGGGGAATCAACCACCTTGCCTTTGTTCCGCCCGGCGCGCGCTATGCCGCCCTCGGACTGCTCCTGCTGGCCTTTCTTCCCCTGATCGCGAAGCCGCTCTACCGCCGCGTGGTGGGCATCTTCGACGCCATCGGTGTGCCGAAGCGCGACGCCAGTGTCTGGGTGGCGATCACCATGATCGCCCTCGGCAGCACGCTCATATTCTGGACGTTCCGCTCGTCCACGTTGCTGCTGGGCGACGGGCAACTGCTGGTGCGCAGCTTCGAAGTGGCCGAACAGGGCTACGACAAGGTGATCATGCGCAGCGCAAGCGCCATCATGAAGGAAGAGAAGATCGCGCCCGGCACGACCCTGGCCTACTACGGCGCAATGAAGACCGGCAGCAAATGGTTCAAGCAACCGCCGCTCAACTCCATGCGGGCGCTGAACTGCATCCTGGGTGGATTGCTGATGTTTCTGCTCGGAACCCTCATCACCGGCAAGCATACGCGCGGGGAGCTGCGATTATGGCTGCTGGTGCTTGCGCTGGGCTCGTGTTCCATTGAGTTGTTCTACGGCTACATCGAGAACTACACCACCCCCACCCTGCTGCTGGCGCTGTATGTGGTGCTTGCATTCCGCGCCCTGCACGAAAAGGGGCCGCTGTGGCCCGCCGTCATTCCTCTGCTGGCGGCCTGCTACGCCCACATCCAGTCAATTCTGTTCCTGCCGTCGTTCGTGTATCTGATGTTGTGGCGCGGAGGCGTGTCGCAGCGCGCCGAACTGGTGCGGCGCTGGACACCGCTGTTCAGCATGGTCGCAACCCTGGGCGTCATGGCGGCTCCCATCGTTCCCAAAATGCGGAAGTTCTACGTGCCCCTCGGTTTCAGCAACGACAAGTACGCCATGTTTTCTCCCCACCATCTGGCGGACATCGTGAACGAACTGTTCATGCTGGTGCCCATTCTGCCGGTGGTAGCCATGTTGGCGTGGCTGGGTCGTGAGGCGGAACGGGCCACCGGGCACGACGCGTCGCGCGACGCGCGCGCCGTGAAGACACCCTCCGAATGGTTCGCGCACCCGGCGGAATGGCAGTTGAGCACCACCATCCTGGTGCCATGCTTCCTCTATATTCTGTTCTTCCACCCCGCCATCGGCATGGCGCGCGACTGGGATCTCTTCACCATGACCACCACCGCGCTGGTGCCCTTCGTGCTGCTGGTGCTCAACCGCTACCTGCGCGCGACGCAGATCAGTCTGGACGTAACCTCACGTTTTGCCGTGCCGGCGCTGGCGGTTTTGATGGTCTCGAGCGTGGCGTGGATATCCGTGAATGCGTCGCCGGAACGCACCATGGACCGGTTCCGCGACATCCTCACCTACGATCGCACCCACGCCGCGTACGCGTGGGAGAACCTGGCGATGCTCCAGCACGAACGCAAGAACCTGGACGGAGCCATCCAGACCATGCGCATCGCCTATGACCACTCCCGCAATCCGCGCCAGGGCGTGCGGCTGGCGGTCTATCTGGATGAGGCCAAACACACGGACGAGGCCAAGCAGATTCTGGAGAAGATCCTGGACCGCTGGCCCGACTTCACCAAGGCGCGCTTCCGCCTGCTGGTATTCCTGGAACGCGAGGACAACTGGCCCCGCATTCTCGATCTGTCACGGGACGGCATGAAGTACAACCCCGAGGACGCGATGTACCGGTTCTTCTATGGAGAGGCGCTGCTGCGTTCCGGACAGACGGAAGAGGGAATCGCGATATTCCGGCAATGCGCGCAGCTGGACCTGCCCGCCAGCATCCAGAAACACGTCAAGGACGTGCTCACCGACTACGACAAGACCAAAGGAAATAAGTAGCCGGCCCGAGCGTTACTGATCGTCGTCGTCGGTGCCGGTCGAATCCGCCGCGGTGGAGTCCGCGTCGGTGCTGTCCACGGGAAGCACGGCTTCTTCGATCAGCGATGCGCCGTCGACCATGTCCAGCAGCGCGTT
>DASRYI010000247.1:0-9435 GCA_035687255.1 Candidatus Krumholzibacteriia bacterium
TACTTCACCATGAGTTCGGCGGAGCGCGTGCGCGCGCTGGTGCAATCGGGTTTCCTGAGCGCGGATGACGGCACGGTGCTGGAGAATGCGCTGCGTCTGTACACCCTCGTCGAACACTTCATCGAACTGCAGGAGATGTCACACCCGGGCAGCGAGGAAAAAGCGCGCCGCGTGGAGCACACGGTGGCCCGCTCGATGGCGTCGCTGGATTCGGGATGGAATGATGTTCCCGGCTCGCTGGCCCGCACCAAGGCGGGCGTGCGCGACATCTACGGGCGGCTGCTCAACCGCGCGTGATCACAGCACCGTCCACGCCGCGATGGCGGCTTCCAGTTTTGCACGGATCTCGCTGAGCTTCTCCGCTTCCGTCAGCTTCTTCCCATCCGCCGCACGCACGTAGAACGAGTCGATCGCCCGCGTCGCCTCGGTGGAAATCTTGGCGCGCGCAATCGACAGGCCCAGCGCGGAGAGCGTGCGTGTAATGGTGTACAGCAGTCCGGGACGGTCGGCGGCGAATACGTCGATGATGGTGTACTCGTCCGAGGTATCGTTCTCGAACTTCACCTGTGTCGCCATGGGAATGGACGATCTTGTAACGCGCCGCCAGCGCTGTGCGTGACGCCGTGTGGCCGCACCCAGATCCAGGGTCCCCGCGAACACCGCCTTCAAGTCGGCGCGCAGGTGTTCGATGCGCAGCAGGGTTTCTTCGGGTGTCATCAGATCACCGCGGTCGACCGGTTGCGTGACGAACACGTCCACCACCTTGCCGTCTTTGCGGGTGAACGCAAACGCGTTCAGAATGGTGAAGTCGTTGACGGCCAGCACCCCGCACAGTTCGGAGAGCCGGTAGGGTTTGTCCTGGGTGCAGAACGTGATCTCATGCGCAGCTCCGCTGTAGCGATGCCCCACCACCACCGGCTCGCCCTCGAGCTGCGCGATCATGCGAATGTGGTCGCGCACCAGATCGGCGCTCATCGTCAGCAGGTAGCCGCCCGGCAGGAGGTCGAGATGTTCCAGCGCGCGCCGGCGCTCGTCGCCCGCGGCGAAGGCCTCCAGCAGGCGTTCCTTGTGTTGCTGGTACACTTCGCGCGGCTGCTTTTCGCGACGCGCCATGAAGTCGTACGCGCGCACGTACAGTTCCCACAGCAGCGTGCGCTTCCACTCGTTCCACACCAGTGGTGAAGTGGCACGGTAGTCGGCGTAGGTGAGCAGGCACAGATACTTCAGGCGTTGCCGCGTCCGCACCCGGTCGCAGAATGCCGACATGGTGCCCATGTCGGAGGGATCGCGGCGCTGGCTGAAGTGAGACATGACCAGGTGGTTCTCGATCAGAAAGCAGACAAACTCGATCTCGTCGGCGGACAGCCCCATGCGCTCGAGAATGGTGCGCGAAAGAACGGCGCCCTTTACCGCATGGTCGTGTCCCTCGATCTTCCCCACGTCGTGAAGCAGCGCGGCGAGAAACAGAATTCGCTTCTCGGGCAACTCGGAATAGAGACGCACCAGCGAATCGCCGGCGGGCGGACCCACGCTGCCGGGATGGCCGAGCGCCGCCAGATTCTCGAGCACCTTGAAGCTGTGTTCGTCGACGGTGAAGTGGTGGTACAGGTCGTATCGCTTGAGACACGTGAGCTGGTTGTACTCGGGAATGATCCGCATCAGAAATCGGGTCTCGTGCAGGGAGCGCACCACCAGCGCCACGTTGCGGTCGTCATCGAGCAGCGGTGGAAACGCGCGCCGCATCCGGTGCAGAACCGCCGCGCCCGACAGCTCGGTCTGCGCCACCTCCAGCCGGCGGCGCAACCCGCGGTCCAGCTTCTGCCCGGTGGCTTTCTGCTTCTCGAACACGTACAGCGGGCGGTCGCGGAGCAACGCCGGCCGCAGCGGCACGCGCAGACGGTTGCCGTCGCGCGCCATCTTCGCCTTGCCCAGCAGCACACCCACCTGCCTGCCGCCGTCGAGCGATTCAATGCAGTCACGCGTGATGCGATACACGGTGTGGGTGTGGCGATAGTACTCACGCATGAAGAACTCCACCGCCAGGTGATCCCCGCGGTTGGAGTAGCCGAGATTCTTCGCCACCTCCTGTTGCACCGCCACCGTCAGCGTGTCCTGCTTCGACGTGGTCACCAGGTGCATCTCCGCGCGCGTGCGCAGCAGAAAGTCGTACGCATCCTCCAGCTCGCGTCGCTCACCCGACAGCAGGAGACCTTTGCGGCGTAACGCCACCAGTCCGTGCGGCAATCGTCCCACCGAACCCAGCCACACCAGCGTCTGGTAATCACGCAGGCCGCCCGGGCTCATCTTCACGTCGGGTTCGATGAGCTGGTAGCTGCGTCCGTACTTCTCGTGGCGGGCCAGGGCGTCGGATATCTTGCGGTGCAGAAATTCCTCGCGGTCGTGCCGGCGCAGCAGGGCCACACGTTTCTCGAAGGCCCGCGCCACACGCCGGGAACCGCACAGCCACCGGCTTTCGATGAGCGACGTTTTCATGTCCATGTCGCGCGTGATGGCCTCGTCGGCTTCGATCAGCGATTCCACGGCGTGTCCCAGCTCGAAGCCGATATCCCACATATAACGGATGAACGCCGAGGCCACCGATTCGATGACCGGCGACTTGCGCCCGCAGGTAATGAAGAGATCGACGTCGGAGAAAGGCGCCATCTCGGAGCGGCCGTATCCCCCCAGAGCGGCCACGGCGATGTCGATGCCGTCCAGCGCCAGGCCGTGTTCGTCCGCCGCGCGCTGAAACAGCAGCGCCACCATGGCGTCCACCATGCGCGTGTACTTGAGCGCAAAGTCCCGCCCCCCGGTTCCGGGGGTGCGCATCTCAACCAGGGGCCGTGTGAGAAGAGAAAAATAGGAGCGGGCTTCGGAAACGAACTGCTCGCGGGACGCCGCCGCCTCCGGGCTGATGGGCGAAGGAAGCGCGTGCGCGGCGGTGGCGCGGCGGCTGGTGCTGCGTTTCTTCTTGCCGGACTGCGACGTCATTGGTGGATTCTAGACAGGGTGCGCGGGAAATGGAAGCACATGTGTGGTGTCGATGGTTCGACATCGGCTGCGCCTGCGCCCTGGCCGTCAAATCCGCTGACGACACACACAAGCCGCGTTTCTGCGGGACCCCCGTTACAACGGCGCGAGAACGGCCGGCGTGGCGGGCGGGCGCCAACCTCTTGAAATCCGGCACACTGGGCGCCTTGCGCGCATGGCACGGCACGTGCCCCTCCCGCGCGCCGCGCCACGGCAATCGGGATGGCATCCAACGGAGGTGGGGAAGATGAAGCGGATGATGGCATGTGCACTGCTGGTGGTGTTGTCGCTGGTGGGGTGTAACCGGGATGTGCAGGGACCGGAGCAGGCGGACCGCGTCACGCTGAACACCGCGATGGGAGACGTGGTGGTCGAAGACGTGACCCGCGACCTCAACGCGAAGCGGATGACCGCGCGCGTGGTGGGAAGTCAGATCGACGCGAACCTGCAGGTATCGTCGTCCAGCACGGGCGAGAATCAGCAGGTCGTCACCGCCACCCTTACGGACGCGGACGGCAACCTGCTGTACATGATTGAAGAGACCGCCAACACCCTGACGGGGGAACTCATCTACCGGGAGGCGACGGAGCAGGACTACCTGGAGGTGGGAATTCACGACGACGAACAACGCACACGGGAGACGTACGACGCCGACGGGGACGTTGCGATCTTCGAGTATCCGTCGATTTCCGAAGAAACCAAGTCACGCGCCCTCAACCTCCATGAGCACGGGCTCCCCACCGATCACCTCCCGGCGGATATCACGGAGTACGTGCATCAGGCCGAAGCATTCGAAACCTACTACCTGCCCCACACCTCCAGCACGATCCACAACAACCCCGACGGTGAGCTGCTGGTGCAGGTTCTGACGTCGCCGGAGGTGTCGCAGCTGGTTATCGGTGGCGACGATGATCCGCAGAGAGTGCTCTGGGTGCAGAACTTCTGCATGTGGGCCAACGCGTGTACCGCGTTTTCGTGCCGGATTGCGCCCACTCATCCCGTGTGCGCGTTTTGCACGGTGGCCTCGTGGGCCTGCACCATCATTCAACTTGTGTGCAGTTGGTTCGGTTGCGCGTGAAGGAGGCACTCATGGACGAAAAGGTTCGATCGATCATGCTCGTCGGCAGCAGTCTCACATTTCTCTACGGCCTGGTGCTGCAGAAGTACGCCCTGTGGCGCCACCGCGCGCCCGATTGCGACGGCCCGTGGATGAGCTTTGATCCGCGCAACTGGCGTGAGCGGCGCGAGTGGTTCTCCAGCGAGTACGGATACCGGCTGTACCGCTGGGCGGGATGGCACACGCTGCTCGGAAGCCTGGCCATGACGGCATTGTGGTTCATGCGGTAGCGAGCCGGGTGGATGACAACCGCGTCGAGCGGTGATCTGCGGCGGCAGAGCGAAGTGCGCTCCGCTCTGCGCGCGACCCACCAACGAGCGCACATTCCCTTCGTATGCCAACGTGGTCTCCGCCGTGGTACAATAGAGGGCCGCCCGGAGATCACCGTGAACCGTCTCACCGCACTCCGTATTACGATGGGCCTGGCGGGTGCCCTGACAACAGCCTGTGGCTCGGATCCAGTGCATCCCACCAGTCCGCCCACCTCGCACAACGTCGTTGTGACCTGGGAACATCCCTTTCCGCCCGCAGCTGTCAACTGCCTTGCTGGATTTGCAAGGGATGACATTTATGCGGTGGGCGGCGGCGGAATGATCCTCCACTACGACGGAAGGAACTGGTCGACAGTCAATAGTCCTACACGCGCCTCGTTGAGCGGGCTGTGGGCGCCAGCGAGGGATAACATCGTTGCGGTCGGCTACAACGGTGCAATCATTCGTTTCGATGGTCATGACTGGAACACCGAAGAATCGGGCACAACCAACCCCCTGAGCGCGGTATGGGGCAGCGCTCCCGACACGGTCTATGCGGTCGGGTACCCCGGCGTGGTCCTGCGCAATGACGGTCATGCGTGGACAGCCATCCCGGGGCCACCGTCGTTGCAACTGATGCGCATCTGGGGGACCGACGGCGCCAACATGTACGTCGGAGCGACGGACAGCCTGTATCATTTCGACGGCGCGACCTGGACGAATACCGGCATCTACGTACGGGATTCTGTCTGGGGAATCTGGGGCTCTTCCCGAAATGACGTCTGGGTGACGGACGGCACCAACTGGCCGTGGCACTATGACGGGTCAAAATGGGCGAACCTGTATCCGTACGTGAACTATCCGTTCACAAATTTCTGGGGACTCGGGCCGGACGATCTTTATGGCGTCGGCACCGATGGATTCGTTGCGCATTATGACGGCACTTCGTGGTCCTCGCAAAACCTGGGAGACTACTTCCTCCGTACACAATGGGGTACAGCACACGACGACATTTGGGTTGGCGGTTTTCCACAGCGGGGCTTCGGTGGTGGGACCTTGTTTCACTATGACGGGGTGGACTGGACGCCATCGGGCGAATTTCTCGGCAGCGGGCTGCGCGACATCTGGAGCAACCGAAACGGCAGCCGTGCAATTGCGGTCAGTGTTTACGGCAGGATTCTGCGCAAGGAAAACAACACGTGGCGGTCGGACGGGGACGTTACCACGCAACAGCTGAATGCGGTTTGGGGCGCACCGACGGGTGAGGCATTCGCAGTGGGCAACGCGGGCACGTGTCTGAAGTTCAACGGTCAGAGCTGGGTGCCGGTCACCATCGGTACGCCTGCCTCCCTGTACGACGTGTGGGGTTCATCGAGCTCAGACCTCTATGTCGGCGGGGAGAACGATTTGTGGCATTTCGACGGGAGCAACTGGATGCCAGCGGGTTTCCACCATCTGGTAAATTCCGTCTGGGGCACCGGTCAATCGAATGTCTACGCCTGCGGGATCGATTCCCTGTTCGAGAAGGCGGTCATTCAGCATTTTGACGGCAGTTCGTGGACCGATATGCCCACCGGCTCCACGAAATGGGTGAGCTCTCTCACCGGTTATTCCAATGGCGCTGTCTTTGCCAGATTCCACGACGACGTGGAGCAACGCGATTTCATCAAAGAATACCGGGGAGGAAGCTGGGAGGACATATCACCACCACAGTTCAGCCAGCTCGGCCCCTTTGCCGCAAGCGATGATTTCGGACTCGTCGTTGTAGGAAGTAATTTGGTGGGAGGCGGAGCGCTGTTGGATCGAATGGTACTACGCTTCAGCGCCGGAGAGTGGACTCGCATGGATACAAAGTACCAGACCTATTTCCAAAGCATATGGGGCGGACTCGATGGAGGAGTTTACCTGGTCGGTGACGCCGCCATCGTACGCTGTCATTATTGATCACCAGTGGTGGCCAGCATGCGCTGGAACTTCTGACCCACACTCACATGCACCAACGAAGAGGCCCGGTTGCTTGCGCAACCGGGCCTTCGTGCTTTCGTCCCCACCAGAAACGAAAGCTGAATCACGTACCGCCACTAGGCGTCGTAGTACAGGAAGAACTCGTACGGATGCGGACGCAGTGCCATCGGACCCACTTCCTTGGCCCGTTTGTACTCGAGCCAGGTGGCCACCATCTCTTCGGTGAACACGTCTCCCTTGAGCATGAAGTCGTGATCGGCCTCGAGCGCGTTCAACGCGTCCGTCAACGAACCCGGCGCCTGCGGGACCTTTGCCAGTTCTTCCGGCGGAAGGTCGTAGATGTTCTTGTCGAGCGGCTGGCCGGGATCGATCCGGTTCTGAATTCCGTCCAGGCCCGCCATCAGCATGGCCGCAAATCCGATGTAGGGATTGCACAGCGGATCCGGACAACGGAACTCCACACGTTTCGCCTTGGGTGACTGCGAGTACATGGGAATACGAACCGATGCGCTGCGGTTGCGCTGCGAGTACGCAAGGTTCACCGGCGCTTCGTAGCCCGGCACGAGCCGTTTATACGAGTTCGTGGTCGGGTTGGTGATTGCGCACAGCGCCGGCGCATGCTTGAGCAGACCACCGATGTAGTGCAGCGCCATATCCGAGAGACCCGCGTACTTGTTGCCAGCAAACAATGGCGTGGAATCCTTCCACAGACTCTGGTGGCAGTGCATCCCTGATCCGTTGTCGCCGTAGATGGGCTTGGGCATGAAGGTCGCGGTTTTGCCGTGCCGGCGCGCCACGTTGCGCACCACGTACTTGTAAGTCATCAACGAGTCCGCCATGCGCGTGAGGGTATCGAAGCGAAGATCGATTTCGCTCTGGCCCGCGGTTGCCACTTCGTGGTGCTGCGCCTCCACGTCGATACCAAGATTCATGATCTCCAGCATCATCTCGCTGCGGATGTCCTGCAACGTGTCGGCCGGCGCCACCGGGAAGTACCCTTCCTTGAAGCGCGGCTTGTATCCGAGGTTCGGCTTTTCGTCACGGCCCGAGTTCCAGCTGCCTTCGGACGAATCGAGGTGGTAGTACGCGCCCTGCGGCTGCGCGTCAAAGCGCACGTCGTCGAAAATGAAAAACTCCGCTTCGGGCCCGAAGAACACGCTGGTCGCCAGACCGGTGCTCTTCACATAGGCTTCAGCCTTGATGGCAATGCCGCGCGGGTCGCGCGGATATTTTTCCTTGGTGATGGGATCGAAGATGTTGCAGATCAGAGAGAGCGTCGGTTCCTTCATGAAGGGATCGATGAATGCGGTGTTCGGATCCGGAACCACGATCATGTCGCTCTCGTTGATGTGTTTCCAGCCGCGGATGCTGGAACCATCGAAGCCGAAGCCGTCTTCGAACGAATCTTCTTCGAGCGAGCCGATGGGCAGACTGAAATGCTGCCACGTACCGGGCAGATCGACAAACTTGAGGTCGAGCACACGCGCTTTGCGATCGCGCGCGAACTTCAGGACCTCCTGGGGAGTTCGCTTCTCCATCACACCACCCTCCTTGAATGCTGGGATTTGGGACCGGAACCGGCGCAGCGGCGGATCCGGGTGATCCAAAAAAGTTCTTTTACAGGGGTCGCTGAAAAGAGTCAACGGCGGATCGAGGCAAGCGCGAGAAAAGCTGTGGATGACGTCGCCGGGAGCCCCGCACGGGTCACTTCTGCACCGACTCCAGTTCCACCATGGCGCGGCCCACCGACGCGAACAGATCCGAGGCCAGAACACCGCGTTCGCCCCGTTCCAACGCCTCGATCTCTCCCGCCCGGCCGTGGAGATAGCAGGCCACACAGGCGGCATCGAGGGCCGCCCCGGACGCGGGCCGGCCCGCGGCGGCCGCCTGGGCCAGAAAGCTCACGATGAAACCGGTCAGAACGTCACCGGTCCCGCCCTTGGACAGGGCGGAGGTACCGGAGCCGTTGACCCACACCTCGCCGTTCGGACCGGCAATCAGCGCGGGCGCGCCTTTGTGAACCAGGATGACGCGGAGCTTCTTCGCCGCCGCGGCGCTGTAGGCCATGCGCTCGAGCGGAGTGGTTGGAATGCTGTCACCGGTCAGGCGCGCCAGTTCGCCGTCGTGGGGCGTGATGACGACGGCCGCTTTCGCTTTCTTGAACTCCGCGGCATGACCGGCGAATGCGGTGAGTCCGTCGGCGTCCACCACGATCGGCGTCTTACAGTTGACGACGAAATCCCGGACGAACGCGTCGGTCTCATCATTGCGCCCGAGACCGGGACCGATGGCGACGGCGGTCGCTTTGCCGCCGGCGGTTGCAAGCAGGTCGCGCGCATTCTTCGCAATCGTGCCATCGCGGGTCTGCGGAAGCGCGGTCACAATGGCCTCTTCGAGGCCCGCCGGAATTTCCGCGCGCAGACTCTCGGGAACCGCGAGGTAGAGCATGCCGCAACCGCTGCGCAACGCCCCTTCGCCGGTGAGCAGGGGCGCACCGCGATAGGCGTCGCTGCCCGCAATCACCAGCGCGCCGCCCGCCCGGTACTTGTGGATGTCGGGTGCGCGCGGGGGCAGTTTTGATGCAGCGGCGCGCGCATCCAGATAGAACACGCGCTCCGAGTGTTTCTCCACGATTTCGGGAGGGAAGCCGATATCGATGATGTCGAGCCGGCCCACATGCGATCGCCCGGGATGAAAGAGCAATCCGGTTTTGGCCGCGCCGATGGTGAGTGTCATGTCGGCGCGCACGGCGTCACCATCGACGGCGCCGGTGGTGCCGTTCACACCCGAGGGAATATCGATGCTGACGACCGGAATCCCCCGCGCCGCCCGCGTCTGATTGATGAGTGCAATCATGTGCGCGGCGGTGCCCCGGGGCGCACCCGTAAAGCCGGTACCGAAGATGGCGTCGATGACGACGGTCGCGTCCTGCACGCTCTCGCCGGTGGCGTCGCGCTTTTGCACGCGCGGAAGACCGGACAGACGCTCGTAGTTGGCGGCGGCGTCCGGCGTGGACTGCGAACCGGGCTTGATCAGATGGAGCGAACACGTCCAGCCGGCGGCGACCAGATG
>DASRYI010000248.1:0-10325 GCA_035687255.1 Candidatus Krumholzibacteriia bacterium
GCCACCATCGCCCGGCCGTTGAGCAACGCGGTCTGCTTGAGCGTCCCGGCATCGAAACGACTGCCGGAGCCCGCGGCCATGATCAGTGCAACCAGATTCACGGATCAGATGAATTTGAGGGCCATCTTCGCGCGTTTCAAATACAGTTCGATCTCGTCGATACGTTCGCGCAGCGTGGCCGCCTCTTCGACGCCACGCACACCCTTGATGAGATACTCAAGGGTCTCCTGCGCGCCGCGCAACGCTTTCAGTGCATCGTCCCGCTGATCGTCGGTGAGACCCATGGTCGAACCTCTTTCTAGAACAGACTGAATTTCACGTAGCGATTGGGATGCTCGCGCATGTCCTTGAGCAGCGAGTCGAGACTCGCCGTCGCCGACTCCATGCGCAGGATCAGGGTATCGTCGGTGACCAGGCGCCCGGCCGTGCCCTTGCCGGCGCGCAGATTACCGGAGATTTCCTTCAGGTTGTCCGAAATCTCGTTGAGGTGGTCCACGGTTGTCTGCATCTGCCGGCCGGCCTCGCCCACCGCGGTGAGTGCCGTATCCAGATCGGCGTAGTGCTTGTTCAGCAACTGCGTGAGCTGTGTCGTCGACTGATCGAGATTTTCCAGGCTGCGGTTGAAGCGTGTGCGGTTTTCCTCGGTCATGCCGCGGATGTCCTTGCCGGTGGCGGCAAAGTCGGCGATGCCTTCGCGCAGCTTACCGTCTTTGTTGATCGCGTCGGTCAACTCGCGCAGATTCCTGACGGTGGCCTTGACGTCATCCATGAGATCGCCGGTTTGCCCCATGACCTCGCCCAGGCCCATCAGCAATTCGCCGCTCACGGTGTCACCCGGAGCAATCGTGTTCGTTGCGGAGCCGCGGATGATCGTCACCTGGCGCTCACCCATGAAGCCGACTGCTTGCAGTGAGATGCGCGAATCGCGGGGGATGGATACGCCCTGGCGTACGCCCATTTCGACCACAACCTTGCGGTCGAGCAGAGCGATATCGTTGACGCGGCCGCCCTCGACGCCGTTCACGAAGATGGGATCGCCCGCCAGCAGGCCGCCCACATCGGTGAACGTCACGAAGAAGCGATACCGTTTCTCGGCGAGCTGAAACTTCTGGAACCACATGGTGCCGATGACCGCCGCCAGCACCGCCAGCACCACGACCAGGCCCACTCGCGTCTCGAGACCCTTGCCCGTCATTCGCCGCTCCCCACCACGATCGGCCCCTGTGCGCGACCCTCGATGAACTGACGGACAATGGCATTGTCCGTCTGACGAACGTCACTGGGAGTGCCCTCGAAGATCACCACGCCGTCGTGCAGCATGGCGATGTGGTCGCCCACCTTGTAGGCGCTGGCCAGGTCGTGCGTGACGACCACGCTGGTGATCTGGAGCTCATCGGCCAGCTTGATGATCAGGTTGTTGATGACGTCCGCCATGATGGGGTCGAGGCCCGTGGTTGGTTCATCGTAAAGAACGCACTGCGGATTCATGGCGATGGCGCGCGCGAAGCCAACCCGCTTCTTCATGCCGCCCGAGAGTTCGGCCGGATACTTGTCGCCGACGCCGTCGAGTCCCACCATGCGCAGCTTCTCCGTGCACACGCGCGATATCTCCTCGTCCGACATGGTGGTGTGCTCGCGAAATCCGAACCCCACATTTTCTTCCACCGTCAGCGAGTCGAACAGCGCCGCGCTCTGGAAAACCATACCAAAGCGCATGCGCAGCTCGAACAGCTTTTTGTGGGAGAGCTTGCCCACGTCCACGCCGTCCACGAGCACGCTTCCGCGGTCGGGCGACAGCAGGCCGACGATGTGTTTGAGGAGGACGCTCTTGCCGGAGCCGCTCTGCCCGATGATGACCAGTGTCTCACCCGGGCGAATGACAAGATTCACGCCGCGCAGAACGCTCTTGCCGTAGAAGGCCTTCCACACATCACGGCACTCGACGGTGATCATCTACGTGGTGCCTCTGTAGAAGATCACCCGGAAGAGCACCGACGCCAGGAAGTAGTCCGCAATCAGGATGCAGATGCAGCTCGTGACCACCGCGTGCATCGTCGACCGGCCCACACCCCGCGCCCCACCGAAGGTGCGGAACCCGTTGTAGCACCCCATGAGGCCGATGATGCCGCCGAAGGTCGCGGCCTTCAGGATGCCGCTGATGACATCGTCGACGTAGAAGAACATACGCAGCCCTTCGACGAAGGTGGGTGTGTTGACACCGATGGCGACGTTGGCCACGAACATGCCGCCAAAGATGGCGAGCACATCGGCGAAAATGGTGAGCACGGGCAGCATGACGACGCAGGCCACGATGCGCGGCATGACCAGATACCGTTGCGGATCGATGGCCAGAATTTCCATGGCGTCGATCTGCTCGGTGACCTTCATGGTGCCGAGTTCGGCGGCGATCGACGCGCTCACGCGCCCGCCCACCACCAGTGCCGTCAACACCGGGCCGAGTTCCAGAATCACGGACTTTCCCACCACGGTTCCCAGAAACACCATGGGCACGTAATCCTGGAACTGATACGCCGCCTGCACCGCCGCCACCGCACCCACGAACAGCGCGGTGACGAACACCAGCGGCATCGAGCCGATGCCGATGGCTTCCATCTGCAACAGCGTCTGGCGGTGCGTGCGCGGGAGTTCCTTCAGACGCCTGAACACGCCCAGCAGCATGATCGTCGATCCCCCGACGTCACGGAGGAAGTTGAGGAAGGATCGTCCAATGGGGCGAAACGTGTTCTGTGCGGTAATCATGCCGGCGGGGTGCGCGTCGCTAATCCCCGAATGCCGCCGGCTCGAAGCGCGTGCACGAATCGATGAAGGTGAGATTCACCGTGCCGGTGGGACCGTTACGCTGTTTGCCGATGATGAGCTCGGCCTTGCCGCGATTTTCGTCCGAGGAGTCGTAAACTTCGGGCCGGTACAGGAAGAGAACCACGTCGGCGTCCTGTTCGATGGAGTTGTGCGCCACGATGTCGTTCGCCACAAAGTTGTGCGGTCCAGGCACGGTAAGGTCGAACACTTCTTCCTCACCGGCGGGTGTCACAGCTGCAACACGATCCCAGTACACATCGCTCCCCGCCAGACGTTGCAATGGCTTGCTGGAAACAACCTGTGCCACCGCGGAAGCACGTGCCCTGCCGAGATTTTGTCTGAAAATCGTCATGCCTCCATACGCCATACCAAGTTCCACATGAAGCGCACGGCGTGTCATTCCTGCGACACGCATGGCAGGAACAACGATTTGTTGCCAGACATCCATGGGAATCACGTCGCGGTTCGTATTGGCATCACGGGCGCAGATGTAAGAAGAAATGGCCCGAAGCGATTCGGCCTTGTACGCTCCTACCGCACCCACGCAACCGGCAAAGACGCGCAGATCATCGATGCCCGAGACAATGATGTGGTACTGCGAGCGCCCCTTGTTCCCCTGACTGACCGGCCGAACTCTCGCGTTGATCCCGAGCCGCAGAAGCAACGACTGCACGTCCATGGCCAGGCCCCGGCTACTCGTGGCATAGTAGACAGCCGGATACGGCCTTGGCTTCTGTCGCATCCGAACACAGCCGTCGGTTGACCAAAGGTGCTTTAGAAAGGTCGCGACCTGTTCGGCGGGCTGTTTGAATACCTGAGGTGGAACCCTCTTTTCATGCGCGCGCAAGCCCCACACACCCATACCGTCCAGCCACTCTGAAACCGCACTACGAACGCCGTGAGTATGGTGCCTTGTCGAGGACAAATACACCTGGAACCACTTCCGCTCCGGCTGAATCCGGGGCTCAACACGCGCACCGAAAACTTCCCTGGTGAGGCGTGATACTTCTACGGCGAGATCGTACTCGCGCGTGGTGTACTGAATGGCGTGGCGCGGCAGCGTGCAGCCATCGCCGATCAAGTGACCGAGCAGTGCTAGCTCCGCGTTTGTCATGGTGGCACCCGACGCCGTGGGCAACGCGCGCGGAAGTGCTATGTGCTCTCCCACACGCAGCTCATCGAGACGTTTCCAGCCATTGATCGTAAGGAACTTGTGATTGGCCGTGGCACGAATACTTCTACCCAGCTGGGATTCGAGATGGAACACGGGTTTTACGCCGGTTGAAAACGCGCGTGACACGCGGGCTTTTTCCAGCTTCCAGGTATTTGTGTTCACCGCCCACACGTTGAAGCCGGAGTGTCCCGCCAGGTTTGCAATGGGCACCCGGTCTCCGGTATCAGCCATTGTCACCAGCGAATCGCCGGCCAGGCACCCCGACTCCCTGAGATCTGACAACATCGGGCGCTTGTCACCGCCGCGCGATTCCACCGCGCGCGAGAGCTGCGAGAGCGCCAGCACCGGCACCTCGAGTTCCTTGGCCAGCGCCTTGAGGCCGCGCGAGATGAGCGAGATCTGCTGCTGGCGGTTCTCGACGCGCTCCTTGACGCTCACCAGCTGCAGGTAATCGACAATGATCATGCCGATGTTGGCCTCGGCCTTGAGCCGGCGCGCCTTGGCGCGCAGCTCCAGCGTCGTGAGCCCGGCCGAATCGTCGATATAGATGGGAGCTTCGGCCAGATACCCGGCCACGATGGCGAGCTCGGCGTACTCGTTGGACTTGAGATAACCGCGACGCAGCTTGTTGGAATCGATGCGCGCCTCGCTGCACAGCAGACGCGTGACCAGTTGTTCGGACGACATCTCCAGACTGAACACGCCGACCGGAGTCTTTTCCTTGAGCGCCAGGTACTGTCCCAGGTTGAGCGCGAAGGACGTCTTTCCCATCCCGGGCCGTCCCGCGATGATGATGAGATCGGATTTCTGGAAGCCCGAGGTGAGCGAGTCCAGATCCTCGAACGGCGAAGGCATACCCGAGATGTGGCTGCCGCTCTGGTACAGCGCCTCGATGTTCTTGAAGTGGCTGCGAATGATCTTTCCGATCGATTCGAAGCCCTTGAACATTCCCTGCTGCGAGATCTCGAAGATGTGCCGCTCGGCCTCGTCGAGCACCTCGGCGGCCTCGCGTTCGCCGGCGAAACACTGCGTGGTGACGTCGTTGCAGATGGTGATCAGACGCCGCATCACGAACTTTTCCAGCACGATGTTGGCGTAGTATTCCACGTTTGCCGCCGTGTGGATCTGATCCATGATGTGCGTGAGATACGGCGCACCCCCGATCGACTGATAGGTGCCGCGCGACTTCAGCTCTTCGGAGAGCGTCACCACGTCGATGGCTTCGCCGCGTCCCGAAAGCGCTTCCATGGCCGCAAAGATATCGCTGTGCGCCTTCTTGTAGAACGCGGTGGACGTAATGCTCTCCGTCGCAATGGAGAAGGCGTTGTTGTCCAGCAGTACCGCGCCCAGCACCGCCATCTCGGCTTCGAGTGACTGGGGCGGAACGCGTCCGGGAACGGCGGGTGTGGGATTGGCGCGAATGGTGTCTGCCATGGGTGACCTCGGGCGGAGTGTAGCGCAGGACAATACTGGGATGAAAGAGTGCCTTCCAGAATCCCGTGGGCAGCATGTTGATAGTTTGTGGACAACACTCGTAGTGGCCAGCAGGCATTGGTGCTACAATCTATGGACAGTTACGCCCCAGGGAGGTTCGACCCATGGTCACGCGCCACCTGCTGCTGTTTGCGTGTCTCCTTTCCCTGCCCTTCAGTACCGCCCGGGCATCTACCTACCTGGTTACCAATACCAACGCGTCGGGCGCAAACTCTCTCCAGGCAGCCATCGACAGCGTCAACACACACGCGGGGCCGGATTCCATTCACTTCAACATTCCTGGTCCGGCTCCCCACACAATCGTCGTGAGTTGCGCTGATCCGTGCGTGCTCAACGACGACGACATCGTCCTCGACGGCTACACCCAACCCGGCTCGGCGCCCAATACCGCCCACGTCGGCGACCCGTTCAACGGGACCATTGCAGTCGAGATCGCCAGCAGCAGCTACTGCACCCAGTACCCCGCGCTCACCATCAACGGAGCACGGAACATCGTGCGGGGCATCCTGATCCACAACTATCACTTTGCGTACAACATCGTGGTGAACGGTGACGACGCTGTCATCGACGGCTGCGACATCGAGGCGGCAGGTGTTGTCGGAATCGATGTCAGGCCCTCGAGCGGGGTCCAGATTGGAGGAACGACGCCTGCGTCCCGCAATCTCATTTTCGACGACTATTACGGCATCCTCGTCGAGGGGGAGAACGGAAACCCCGTGTTGAACCTGTCAATCCAGGGAAATTACATCGGCCCGCGCTACACCCAGGGGCCCGCCACGATTGGTGTGCTCGTGTTCGGCTATACAACCGGAGTCATGATCGGGGGCCACCTCACCGCTCCGTGCACAATGAACGGCGCCATGAACATGATTCACGATCAACAGGGGGCCGGAATCGCCCTGACGGGAGACGAAGTGACTGGCGTCTCCATCCTGTCGAACATCATTTATTCCAATGGCGGGCTGGGGATCGACCTCGGCGGTGACGGCGTGACTCCCAATGATCCCGGTGATGGCGATACCGGGCCCAACCAGCTTCAGAATTTTCCGCGCATCATGTCATCGCAGGAAAACAGCATCTCCGGTGTGCTCCAGTCGACGCCCAATCGCACCTTCACGATTCAGGTTTTCGACAACCACTCCTCCGCGTGCGATCCCAGCGGATATGGCGAGGGCAAGCTGATCTACGGCGAAACCCAGGCCGTGACCGATCAGCTGGGATACGCCAACTTCACAGTTTCCTGCGACTCGGTGGTGGCGGGCCACTATTACACGGCCACCGCAACCGATGATGAAGGGAACACCTCGGAGTTCTCCGAGTGCTTCGAATCGACGGTGACCGCCGCATCCGACCACCCCGCCGTCTTTGCTCTGCACGCCAACGTGCCCAACCCGTTCAACCCGGCGACGATCATTCCCTTCGAAATGGGCGCCGCGGGTCGCGTCGACATCGTGATTTTCGATATCGCGGGACGGCGCGTGCGCACACTGGTTTCGGAATACCATGAAGCGGGACCCGGGACGGCGCGGTGGGATGGACGCGATGACCACGGCAAGCCCGTGGCTTCGGGTGTGTACTTCTGTCGCATGAACGCGGGAACGTTCAGTGCGTCACGCAAGATCGTGCTGCTGAAGTAACCGGATCCGGACCTTCACCCGACCAGTTCCTGCATCGACAGCGGGCTGCTGCTCACGTTTTCTCCGGTCAACACGCGCCGGAGATATCCGGCCTGCCCGAGATGAAACGCGAGATGGGTGGCCATATGGACGAGCACCCGGTGCGTCGTGAACTCGAACCCGCGAATCGCCTCCGGGTACTGCGCATTGAAGGTGGCGTCGTCCAGCTTCGACAGGGTGGCGTCCACCACCTGCGCGGTCTTCTGCAGCTCGCGCACCAGTTCGGCGCGTGTGCCCGAGCGACGGCTGAACTCCAGGTCGCGATTGCGCACGTAGCCGGTCCCGCCCAGCACGGCACCCACGAAGTGCTGCATGCTCCCGCACGCGTGCAGCGCCAGGTTCGCCGCCGAGTTGGTGACACCCGGGGGCGTGGTCCACATCAACTCATCGTCGGGAAAACACTCGATCTCACGCTGGAACGCGCCCAGTTCGCGAACCATCACCATCTTCAGATCCGTGATGACGTCCCGCATCTATTTCTTCCTGTAGATTCCGTCGAAGAAGACGTTCCAGTGGGTGCCATCGGGCGACATTTCCATCTTCGACTTCATGGTGTCGCCGTGTGAAAGATCATAAGTGAGACGCGCGTGCATCTTGCCGCCGTGCGACACCGTGAGCACGTTATTCTCAAAGGTGCCCTTGAACACTTCCGCGGGCGATCCCATCGAATCGAACCAGTGCAGCACGTAGCAGGCTTCCTTCGCGTCGTAGGTCCACACCGCGTGTCCCTGGTAGGTCACGCGGCCATCGCGCTCCTGGTGGTAGTCGGAAAGCACCGCAAATCCATCCAGTGACACGCGCGCACTGGTATGACCCATGGCGGTCCCGCCCTTCGGGTCCCAGTCGGAGGGATACATCTTCTCTTCTCCCTGCCACTGTCCCGCGAGCTTCTTCAACTTTTCGTGGTGTTCGCCGGGTTTCGGCATTTCAAACGGCATGGCGGCCTCCTGACGGTTGATTGCAACGCGGCGAAGTATAGCAGAAGTCAGGAGGACCAGCTTTGCAGCTCGATGGGATTGCCTTCGGGATCGGTGAGATACGTCCAGGTGACGCGCGCGCCGTTGGGGGCGGTCAACGTGACCACGTCGCCGATGGCGCGTCCGCCCGCGGCCAGCACGTCCTCGCGGGCCGCGTGCACGTCGTCGACCACGAATGCAATGTGTCCGAAGCCGGGGCGGTTCACCGCCGTGGGCGGCCGTTCGGCCATACGCGTGTAGCTGTAGATCTCCAGCGTGGGACCGGTGTCACCGTGTCCGGGAAGGCGCAGATGCGCACCGTGTACCTCCGCGCCCGCGACACCCGTGCCCCGCTCGAGATCATGGCCGCGATAGTGGCGTTCGGGGGGAACCACCACGCAACCGAAGACATCGCAGTAGAACGCCACCAGCGCCTGCCAGTCGTGTGCAATCAGATTGGTGTGGCCGAAGCGCGCGCCCTTGATCATGTCTGCTCCAGCAGGGGGAGGTGCGAGGAGCTGCTAGGCGTCCTTGAGCAACGCCATCAGCTTCTTCATGTCTTCCCAGCACGGCGCTTTGAACCCGGGATTACGCAGCAGCGCGGCGGGATGATACGTGACGATGACGGGAATGCCCTCGTAGGTGTGCGTGCCCGCGCGCAGCGCGCCCAGCGGCGCTTCGGTCTTGAGCAGCCAGTGCGCCGCAATGCGTCCCAGCGCGCAGATGTACTTCGGCTGGATGAGTGCGATCTGCGCGCGCAGGTATTCCTCGCAGCACTGCACCTCCGCCGGTTGCGGGTCGCGGTTCTGCGGCGGACGGCACTTGAGGATGTTGCCGATGTACACGTCTTCGCGCTTCATGCCCATGGCGGCGATGATCTTGTTGAGCAACTGTCCCGCGCGTCCCACAAACGGCTCGCCCTTCGCGTCTTCATCCGCGCCGGGCGCCTCGCCGATGAACATGAGTTTTGCGTGCGGATTGCCCACGCCGAATACGGTCTGCTTGCGGCTCTGGTGCAGAGCGCAGCGCGTGCACACCGACACGGTCTTCGCCAGGTCGGCCAGGCCGGCATCGGTGTCGGAAGAGGGTGGGGTGGATGCGGGCTCGGGAGCCACTCGGGCAGCGCCACGCCGGGCCGGTGTGGCGGGCTCGGTGCGCGGATTCGGCGGCGTCGCGGTCTCTGCCGGCACCTCGACACCGTCCAGATAGACCGAGCGAACACCCTTCTGCTCGAGGCGTTTGAGAAGCGCGATGGTGGCTTCCACCGTGTCGATGCGATTGCTCATGCGGGGAGACTACGCGTTCGACGCCGGACGGGCAAGCACGGACACCCTCAGCGCGATGACTTCCCCACGCGCGCTCCGACCAGCTCCATCAACCGGCGCGCCACTTCGCGTTTGCTTTCCGGCTTCGGGCTGCGGTAGACCTCGCCCTTCGCGTCGAAGATGACCACCACGTTGGTGTCGAGACCGAACGCGGCTTCGGGGCGGTTGAGCACCATCAGGTCGCACTGTTTCTTCGCCAGCTTGGCGCGCGCGTTGGCCTCTTCGTCCTCGGTTTCCAGCGCGAAGCCCACCACGAAACGCTTGCCCTTTGCAGCGCCCAGCGATGCCAGCACGTCGTCGGTCTTCACGAGCTCGAGCGACCACGCGCCTCCGGCCTTCTTTTTTTCCTTCAAGGGAACGGCCGGTTTGAAGTCGGACACCGCCGCCGTCATGACCAGCACGTCGGCGTCCTGGAACGCGGCATCAAGAGCGCGCGCCATCTCCTCCGATGTGCGCACACGCGTGATGCGCACGCCGTGCGGTGCCGCCACCGATGTGCGCGCGGCCACCACCGTCACATCGGCTCCCAGGTCGCGCGCGGCTTCCGCCACCGCGAACCCCATCTTGCCGCTGGAGCGGTTGGAGATCACGCGCACCGGGTCGATGTCTTCTTCGGTGCCACCCACGCTCACCACCACACGCCGTCCCTTCCACGACGAGTCGAACAGCGTTTCCACGGCGGCCAGGATGGTCTCGGGTTCGGCCATGCGTCCGGTGGCTTCGTATCCGCACGCGAGATCGCCCTTCTCGGGCGGCGCCACGCGGTAGCCGCGCTCCGAGAGGATGCGCATGTTCTCCTGCGTGGCCGGGTTTTCCCACATGACGTCGTTCATGGCGGGCGCCAGCATGACGGGACCGCGATACGCGCTCACCACTGTGG
>DASRYI010000249.1:0-19575 GCA_035687255.1 Candidatus Krumholzibacteriia bacterium
CCGGCCCATCACGATGTGCTGCTGGTTGAGCCGGCGGCGCACGTGCCGCCGGCGGGGCACGAAGCGCGCCAGCCGCGCCTTCTCGCGCGCCAGCGGCCCGCGCGGAAAGTTGAACCGGGTCTGGCACACGTCGATCAGTTCGTCCTCATCGATGTTGCCGTACACCGATACCACCACATTGGACGAACGGAAGGCGCGCCTCGAATACCGCCGCAGGTCGCTTTTCCGGAAACCCGACACGGTGCGCGGCGAGCCCAGAATGGGCCGGCCCAGCGGATGAGCGGGAAACAGCTCGGCGGCGAACATTTCGTGAATCAGATCGTCGGGCGCGTCTTCGACGTCGTTGATCTCCTCGAGGATGACATTGCGCTCCAGCGCCACCTGGTCTTCGTCGAAGCGCGAGGCCGTGAGCATGTCGGTCATGAGGTCGATGGCTACACCGCGCTTGTTTTCGAGCACGTGGGCGTAGACGCACATGGTGTCCTTGGTGGTGAAGGCATCCAGCGAGCCGCCCACCTTCTCGATTTCGCGCGAGATATCCTGGGCGCTGCGGCGCGCGGTGCCCTTGAAGAGCATGTGCTCCATGAAGTGGCACAATCCCGACTCGGCGGCCGATTCGTCGCGCGCGCCGGTGCGGGTCCATACGCCGATGCAGAAGGCCTTCGAGATGGGATTGCGTTCGTGCAGGATGGTGAGCCCCGAGGGCAACACGATCTTGTTCGCGGTACGTGCGACTGGCATGTGTCCGTTCCTTACCAATGACAACGCCCGCCAGGGGTACAGAACCTCCGGGCGGGCGTCGTGTTTCCGACTGCCGGGTGATTACCGACGGCGTCCCGAGTGCTCGCGGTGCCGGCCGCCGCGCCCTTCGCGGTCACCATGATGGCGCTCGCGGCGCTCGCCGCTGTGCTCCTCTTCCTGGTAACCCTCGGGCTTCTCGATCAGCACCTTGCGCGACAGGCGAACCTTGCCGTCGCCGTTGACCTCGAGCACCTTCACCTTGACGATGTCGCCCACCTTGAGCTCTTCCTCGACGCGCTCCAGACGGCGGTGCGCAATCTCGGAGATGTGCAGCAGGCCGTCCTTGCCGGGGAGAATCTGCACGAAGGCGCCGAACGGCAGAATGCTGCGCACTTCGCCTTCGTAGATCTTCCCGACTTCCGGTTCCGCCGTGATCTCGCGGATACGGGCCAGCGCGATTTCCGCGCTCTCCGTGTTGACCGCAATCACGCGCACGGTGCCGTCGTCTTCGATCTCGATGGTGGCACCCGACTCCTCCTGGATGCGCTTCACCACCTTGCCTCCCGGGCCGATGATCTCGCGGATCTTGTCGGTCGGAATGGTGATGGTGGTGATCTTCGGCGCGTACGGCGAAATGTCCGCATGCGGCTGCGCGATGGTTTCGTTCATCACGCCCAGAATGTGCATGCGTCCCGCCCGTGCCTGGTTCAGCGCCTTCATCATGATGGCGTCCGAAATGCCGGCGATCTTGGTGTCGAGCTGGAAGGCGGTAATGCCGTCCGCGGTGCCCGTCACCTTGAAGTCCATGTCGCCCAGGTGATCTTCGGCGCCGAGGATGTCGCTGAGCACGGCCACGCGCTCGCCTTCGATCACCAGACCCATGGCGATACCCGCGATGGGTTTTGGAATCGGAACGCCCGCGTCCATCAGCGCCAGACTTCCGCCGCACACCGACGCCATCGAGCTGGAGCCGTTGGATTCCAGAATCTCCGACACGATGCGGATGGTGTACGGGAAGTCGTCCTTCCCCGGGATCATGGGGCGGATGGCGCGCTCGGCCAGCGCACCGTGTCCGATTTCGCGGCGGCCCGGGCTGCCGAAGCGGCCCACTTCGCCGACGCTGAACGACGGGAAGTTGTAATGGAGCATGTAGCGCTTCCAGCTCTCGCCCTCGATGGTGTCGAGCATCTGCTCGTCATCGGTGGTTCCGAGCGTGGTGGTGACGAGACTCTGCGTCTCGCCGCGCGTGAACAGCGCCGACCCGTGTGCGCGCGGCAGCACGCCGATCTCGCACGTAATGGGACGGATGTCCGTGAGCCCGCGTCCGTCGAGGCGCATGTTCTTGTCCAGGATCATGTCACGCATGACCGTGCGCTCGATGTCGTGGACGACCCCCGCCACATACGCGCCCTGCTCGGGGAACTCCTCCGCGTACTTCGCGATGGCGTCATCGTGAATCTTCTTGAGCGCATCCTGGCGCTCCAGCTTCTTGCCGATGGTGAGCGCCTGCTTGATGGCACCGGTGAAATCCGCCGCCACGCGTTTGTCGAGTTCCTCGAACTGCTCGGGTGCTTCGACCGCACGCTTGGTCTTGGCGCCGAAGGCCGCCACCAGCTCGCGCTGGAGCGTATTCAGGTGCTTGATCTCTTCGTGACCGAAGCGGACCGACGCCAGCATTTCTTCTTCGCTGACTTCCTTGCAGCCGCCCTCGACCATGAGCACCGCGTCGTCGGTACCGGCGATCACGACGTCCATGTCGCTTGCTTCCATCTGTTCGGCGGTCGGGTTGACGATAAACTGTCCGTCCACGCGACCCACGCGCACACCGGAAACAAATGCGTCGAAAGGAATGTCGGAGACGGCCAGCGCCGCCGACGCGCCCACGATGCCGAGCACGTCGGGCGAGTTGATGCCGTCATAGCTGACCGGCTGCACGATGACCTGCGTCTCGCACATGTAGTGCTTGTCGAACAGCGGCCGGATGGGCCGGTCGATGAGGCGCGCGGTCAGCGTTTCGCGCTCACCCGGACGTCCTTCGCGTTTGAAAAAGCCCCCGGGAATGCGCCCGGAGGCATAGAACTTCTCACGATACTCGACCGTGAGCGGGAAGAAATCCCGGTCCGTCTTCTGCTGTGCGCCAACCACGGCGACGAGCACCATGGTTTCGCCCATGCGAACGACGACGGCGCCGTCCGCCTGTTTGGCCATGCGTCCTGTTTCAATACTGAACGGTTGCCCGTTCACCATACGTGTAACTGTTTGCATTCCCATTCGTTTCTTTCTGACCAGCTGTATGCGGCCAACAAGGGTAAAGCGGACGCGTCGTTTCCCCTGCGTCCGCAGACGTCTTCTCAATCAAGTGAAGTGGCTCCGAGGAGCTACTTGCGCAGGTTGAGCTGCTTGATCATCTCCCGGTAGCTCTCGATCTTCTTGTTCTTGAGGTAGTCCAGGAGTTTGCGGCGGCGTCCCACGAGCTTCAAGAGCCCGCGGCGCGACGCGTGGTCCTTCTTATGGACCTGAAAATGCTCCGTGAGCATCTTGATGCGCTCGGTGAGGAGAGCAATCTGGACTTCGGCGGAGCCGGAGTCTTTGTCGTGGAGCTTGTACTTCGCGATGATGTCTTTCTTCTGATCCGTGTTCATAACCATCGTCTGATCACCTCCTCGTACACCGGTACGCGACACGATGGCTGCAGTCGGCTGGGAGCCAACCGCCAGGCCGGAACCGTAGCATAGCCCCCCCGGGGTGGCAAGCGGTAATTGCTTAAGCGCAATGCACGGTTGCAGTTAATGGAGTTCTCCACCGAAATCTACTCGCTGGTGGATAACGCGTCCCGGGCCGCGCGCCGGTCCTCGGCCAGCTGGTCGATGAGCGCGGTGATGGTGGGAAACTTTTGTTCCGGGCGAAGGAAGGCCTCGCACCACAGCGAGATCTCTTCCCCGTAGATGTGGTGGTCGAAGTCGAAAATGTGAACCTCGATCTCGTCGCTGTGACCGCGCTTCATGGTCGGCGCCCGGCCCACGTTCATCATGCCGTCGTAGATCCATCCGCGCCAGCCCACCCGCACCGCGTACACGCCCGTCGAGGGCCACAGCTTGGCCGGCTCGTCGACGGCCACATTGGCGGTGGGAAAGCCCAGATCGCGCCCCCGGCCCTGTCCGTGCACCACGCGCCCGCGCACCAGATAGGGATGCCCGAGCAGGTTGTTGGCCCGGTCCAGGTTGGCGGCGCTCAGCGTCTTGCGGATGGTGGTGCTCGACACAACCTCGGCGTCGATGCGCACCGGCGGCACCACCGTGACACCAAACCCGCGCCGCGCGCCTTCCTCCGCCACGCGCTCCGGACTGCCCTCGCGTTTGTGGCCGAAGTGACAATCGTAGCCGATCACCAGTTCGCGCATGTCCATGGCGTCCAGGAAATAGCGCTGGATGAAGTCGCGGTATTCGATGCGCTGCGTCTCGGCGTCGAAGTGCAGCACGAAAATTCCGTCGACCGGGGCCCTGGCGAGCAGCTCGAGACGCTCCGAGATGGTGGTGAGTATCGACGGCATCTCGCGTGAGTGTGTCACCGTCACGGGATGCGGATCGAACGTCATCACCCAGACACCGTCCACCGCGCCCGCCGTGCGCCGCGCCACCAGCGCATCCAGGATGGCGCGATGCCCGCGATGCACGCCGTCGAACACGCCGATGGTGACGGCGGTCTTGGCCGGCGCGCACGCGCGCAGTTCGTCGAGATTCCAGGCGATCCTGGGCGGCGTCATGGCTGTCCCATGGGCCGGCGTCCGGCCGGTGTGCCCTCGGCGGCGGGCGTGTCCACACACATGCGGAAGGAATCGCACACGCGCAATGGATCGCGCGGGCGGTCGCCGTCGCGATAACCGACCGCAATCAGCACGCGCGTCTCGTCCATCAGGCGCATGGCGCCCGCGCGCGGCGACCCGATGGTTTCGATCACGTCCTGGCGCAGCGGCAGGCCGCCGAAACGGAGTTCGCGCGCGGCGCGCGCCTCCAGCACCACGCCGGGCAGAAAGGCCAACGCGTCGTCCAGGGAAAGTCCGGTCAGTTCGTCGGCGCGCGCCGGTACCAGCGCCTCCGAGGGATTGGCGCCATCCAGCGAAAAGGCGCCGATGCGCGTGCGCGTGAGCGTCGCGATCGACGCCGGCAGTCCCAGTTTTTCGCCGAAATCGCGCGCCAGCGAGCGCACGTAGGTGCCGCGCGAACAGCGCACCACACAGTGCACGATGGGTCCGTCGGCACCCGACACATCGAAGCTGTAGATCTTCACCTGGCGCGGCGCGGCCGCTTCGGTGGCCTCGCTCACTTCGCCGGCGCGCGCCAGTTCGTAGTAGCGCCGGCCCTTGTGTTTGAGCGCCGAGAACACCGGCGGAGTGAGCAGATAATCGCCCACGAATGAGGCTGCCGCATCGCGAAGTTGCTCCAACGTCAGATCGGGAACGGGCGCCTCGCGCAGCACCGGTCCTTCCGCATCCAGCGTCGCGGTCTCGACACCCAGGCGCACGTCGAAGTGATATTCCTTTTCGAGGTCCATGAAATGCTCGACGGCGCGCGTGGCGAGTCCCGTGCACACCAGCAGCACGCCCCGCGCCAGCGGGTCCAGCGTGCCGGCATGGCCCACCTTGCGCAGGCCCGTGGTGCGCCGCATGGCGGCCACCACGTCGAAGGACGACGGTCCGGGCGCCTTGTCGATGACGAATACGCGATGCTCGAACCGGTTCTTCACGCGTCTTCCTCTTCGCCGGGTTCGCCGTCCGGCGCTCGCCCCGACGCTTCCCCGGTCGTCGAGGGAGTGCCCGTATCACGCAGGATCTCGTTGATGCGAAACGCGCGGTCGAGCGAGTCGTCGTACACCCAGCGCAACTCGGGCGCATGCTGAACGTCGATGGCCGTCGCAATGGCGTGGCGCATGAAGCCGCTGGCCCCCTTGAGAATGCGCAGCGACGTCTCGCGCTGCTCATCGTCACCCATCACGCTGAAATGCACGCGCGCGGTGGCGAGGTCCTTGGCCACGCGCACCGAGACGATGGTCACCAGGCCGAGGCGCGGATCCTTGATGTCCTTGAGCACGATCTCGCTCAGGACTTCCTTGATGGTCTCGTTGATTCTTTCGATTCGATATTTGGACATAGGAAGTCGCGCGACAGCGCGACCTTTCTCATCTGAACTCTTCCAGAGCGTCGGCGACGGTTACCCTCGGGTCGCCTTCAATGAAGCGCCGAATGCTTCCACACGTCTCGTCCACCGTCTTGTGATCCGACCCCACCATGGCTATCGCGATGGTACTTCGCTGCCACTTGTCCTGATAGGCCACCTCGGCAACCGAGGCGTTGAACCGCCCGCGCAACCGGGACTTCAGGCTCTGCAGCACGAATCGCTTTTCTTTGAGGGAGGAACAGCCGGGGATCAACAGGTCCACGGTCAAGACCTTGACGAACATTGTGTTCACGCGCAGTATCCGGCCGCGCTTCGCGCGGGATCAGAAGACGCGCGCCTTTTCTTCGACGACGTATGCCTCGATAATGTCATGCTCGACGAGGTTGTCGAATCCCTGCAGGCCGATACCGCACTCGAAATTCGTGTTTACCTCACGCACGTCGTCCTGGAACCGTTTGAGCGACGCAATCTTTCCGTTGAAAATGACTTCTTCGTTGCGCAGCACGCGCACGTTGGCGCTGCGCACGATCTGGCCGTCCGTGACCATCGAGCCGGCGATCGTTCCCAGCCGGCCCACGTGGAAGAGCTTGCGCACTTCGGCGCGGCCCAGCACACGTTCCACGAACACCGGCTTGAGCATGCCCTTCATGGCCTTGTCGATGTCCTCGATCACCTCGTAGATGATCTTGTAGCTGCGAACGTCGACGCCCTTGAGCTTGATGATGTCCTTCGCCTTCGGGGTCACCTTGGTGTTGAAGGCGATGATCACGGCCCCGGTGTTGAGCGCCAGCAGCGCATCGGATTCGGACACGTTGCCCACGGCGGCGTGCATCACGTTGACCTTCACGTTCTCGACCACCATGGGTGAGAGCGAATCGCGCAGCGCTTCCATCGAACCGTTGGTGTCGCACTTGAGCACGATGTTGAGTTCTTTGACCTCGCCGCCCTGGATCTGCTCGTAGAGCTGTTCCAGCGTGAGGGCCTTGATGGGCTGCAGATCGCGGCTGCGCGTCACTTCCTGGCGCTTGATGGCGATCTCGCGCGCTTCGCGCTCGTTCTTGACCGCGATCAGCGTGTCACCCGGTTCGGGCAGCCCGTCGAGGCCGAGCACGACCACCGGAGTGGACGGACCCGCCAGGCGCACCGCCTTGCCGTTGTAATCGAAGAGCGACCGCACCTTGCCGTACTCATTGCCCACCACGAACACATCGCCGATGTGCAGAGTTCCCTGCTGCACCAGCACGGTCACCAGAATGCCGCGCCCTTCTTCCTTCTTGGTCTCGACCACGACACCCTGGGCGGGTGCGGTGGGATCAGCCTTGAGTTCCGCGAGTTCCGCCTGCAGCAGGATCATCTCGAGCAGCTTGTCGATGCCCTTGCCGGTCTTCGCCGACACCTCCACGCACACCACCTCGCCGCCGAACTCCTCGACGAGAACGTTCTGGGCCATGAGCTGCTGCTTCACCGCCATGGGATTGGCGCCGGGCAGATCGGACTTGTTGATGGCCACGATCATGGGCACCCCGGCGGCACGCGTGTGATTGATGGCTTCGACGGTCTGCGGCATGACGCCGTCGTCGGCCGCCACCACGATGACCACGATGTCGGTGATGCGGGCACCGCGCGAACGCATGGCGGTGAACGCCTCGTGACCGGGCGTATCGATGAAGGTGATCTTCCCGTTGGGAAGCGTGGCTTCGTAGGCACCGATGTGCTGCGTGATACCGCCGGCTTCGCCCGCAGCGACGTTCGCTTTGCGGATGTAGTCGAGTATCGACGTCTTGCCGTGATCGACGTGCCCCATGATGGTGACTACCGGCGCGCGCGTCACCAGCCTGGTGACATCGATCTGCGCGTCGATCTTCAGCTGGGTCTCACCGTAGGACGCTTCCACGTCCACCTTGCGCCCGAAGTCCTCCGCCACCAGCTCGATGGCATCCTTTTCCAGAGGCGCATTGGATTCCGCCTTGATATCCAGCGCGGAAAGGCGCGACAACAGCTCGTCGAGGGAAACGCCCAGTGCCCCGGCGAGCGTGTCCGGAGTGGCACCCTCCTGCACGCGGACCGGCGGCAGTTCCTTCGGCTCTTCGAGCCGCGGCTTGCGCCGCTTGGTCTTGCGGGTCGTCTCCAGCTTGGCCAGCGTGCGGCGCACACTCTCGCGCACCTGTTCGGCATCGCTGGTGCGCGGATGCAGGGCGGCATGGCGGCGCGCCTCGTCCGCGGCGGTCCATTCTTCGGGCTCGTCGCCGGTATCCGGCTCGACCGCAATCAGCGGTTCCATGGGGCCCTGTGACAACTCGTCCAGGGGATTGGGCGTGCGCACGCGCGGCGGTTTGGGAGCACGCGGCTTTTCCTCGCCCTTGTGCGGAGCCTCGGCTTCCGCCTTGCTCGTTTCTTTCCGGGATTCGGTCTTCTTCGACGCCTTCGCCTCGACCTTTGCTTCCGATTTCTTTTCGGTCTTCTTTGCGGCCTTGGCGGGGGCCGCCTCGGCGGCGGTCTCCACCTTCGGCGGTTCGGGCGCCGGCGCCTTGGGCGCCTTCGCGAGTTTCACCTTCGGCTTCTCGGGCGCCGGTTCCGGAGCGGGCTCGGGTGCGGCCGGCTTGGCCTTGCGCAACTTCACTTTCGCCCTGACCGGCTCCGCCGCCGCGACCGCTTTTGCCGCCTTGGTGGCCGCGCTCGTCTTTCGGGTCGTCTTCTTGGTGGGCGTGTTCGACCACGTTTTCAGGTGCTTGTCGAGCACCGTCAGCATATCGGCCTCGACCGTGCTGTTGGCACTCGGCACCTTGTGGCCGTGCTTGGCCAGCAGATCGATCAGATCTTCGCTGGCAACGTTGTACTTCTTGGCGAGTTCGTGAATGCGCATCTAGTCGTTCGCGTCCTTCTTGGTCTCATCCGCGGCCGCGGTTTCCTCGGTCATGGCTTCAGCCGCCGCCGGTTCGGCTGCCGCCGGCTCGGCCGCCGCTGCTTCAGAAGCCGTTGCCTCCGCCGCATCGGTCTGTGCCTCGGCTTCGTCTTCGGCTTCCACCTCGGCCGGATCACGGAAGAGCATCTCTTCGGTTAGCTTGACCTTTTCTTCCTTGGCCGGTTCCGGTTCGTCCGACTCCAGCATGCTTTCGTCGAAGAGCGGCTTGGCCGCTTTCTTCGCCAGCTCGCGCTCCTCGTTTTCCTTCTTGATGAGGCCTTCGAGCGCGGCTTCGAGTTCCTTCACGGTGCCCTGCGCGGTCTCGAGCAGCTTCTCCACCGTGCGTTCGCCGAAACCGGGGATGGCCATCAGCGTCTCCACCGGCGTCCGCATCAGCTTCTGCACGGTGTTCACACCGGCCTCACGCAGCTTCTCGGCCATCTTCTCGGAAACGCCCACCATCTCCTCGATGGGCATGAGCAGATGCTCCTGCAGGCGCTGGCGCTGCTCGAGCTCGCGGTTCGACACCAGCTCGATCTGCCAGCCCGCGAGGCGCGAGGCCAGCCTGACATTCTGACCTTCCTTGCCGATGGCCAGCGAGAGCTGATCTTCGTCGACGACCACCAGCACGGAATGCACTTCGATGTCGGGACGTACCTGCACGATCTTCGCGGGCGAAAGCGCGCGCGAGATGAACGTCGAGACGTCTTCGCTCCAGGGCACGATGTCGATGCGCTCGCCGGAGAGTTCATTCACCACGGCCTGCACACGCGAGCCTTTCATGCCCACACACGCGCCCACCGCGTCCACGCGGTCGTCACGCGAATACACGGCGATCTTGGAACGGCCGCCCGCTTCGCGCGCGATACTCTTGATCTCGATCATGCCCTCGTAGATCTCGGGCACTTCCTGCACGAACAGCGCCTTGAGGAACTCGGGGCTGGTGCGCGAGAGCGTGATCATGGGGCCCTTGGCTTCCTTGTCCACCTTCATGACCACGGCGCGGATCGACGAGCCCTGCTGATAGCGCTCGCGGCGAATCTGGTCCTTCTTGGGCATGAATGCCTCGGCGTTGCCCAGGTTCACCAGGATGCCGGTGCGGTCGATCTGTTGCACGGACCCGGAGACGATTTCGCCCACACGGTCCTTGTATTCCTCGAAGACGCGGTCGCGTTCGAACTCGCGGATCTTCTGCATCAGGATCTGTTTGGTGATCTGGATGGCGTTGCGGCCGAACTCTTCGAAGGGCACGTTGATCTCGATCACGTCGCCGGCCTCGGCGCCTTCGGCGTAGTCCTGGGCCTCCTCGACGGAGATCTGCAGGCTGTCGTCCTCGACCTCGTCGACCACGTGCTTGACCAGGAACAGCTCGATGGAGCCGTGTCCGTCGTCCTCGATCTTCACTTCGGCGTTGGGGCCGTGCTTGCGCCGGACCGCCGACGCAAAACCCTGGGTCAGCGTGTCCATGAGGATGGCACGATCCAGACGACGCTCACGAATGAGCTGGTTGAATGCTTCCGCGAAATGGATGCTCATTTAATTTTCACCTCTGCGCCGCAACCGGCGGGAAGGGCGCGGATCCTTCTTTCGTTTCTTGTCTATCTTGTATTCCTGGTTGATGAGGTTGGCACGGACGACGTCGCGCAATGCCACCACCACATCCCCGCCGTCGGTATCGAGTGTGAGGTTTCCACTTATACAGGACCGTATACGGCCTGTATATGTGATTCTCTCCTCACCTTCCCGTTCCACGGCAACACGGGCTTCACTACCCGCGAAGCGCTGATAGTGCTCTTCCGTCACCAGAGGTCGGTTGTTTCCCGGTGATGAAACTTCGAGCAGGTAGCGGCCGGGAAACGGGTCCTCCCGTTCCAGCACCAACCCGATTGCGCGGCTAACACTCGCGCAGTCGCTGATGGTCACGCCGCCCGGTCTGTCGATGTAGAGACGAACCACGGGGCTGCGGGCGCTGCCCACCACTTCCAGCTTCACACACTCGACGCCCATCAACTCGAGTTCGGGACCGATGATCCCGATCAGATCCCGTTCGTTTGCCATGAGATGGGCCGACCCTGCACCCGGTGACGAAAACCAGAAAATCGCGCGCTGGGCCCTTCGACCCCGGGACCAAAAACAAAAATGGGCGGCCCCGCCACCCACTACTCACACGCACAACGCTCGGGGATTAATACCATAATCCGGCCATTTGCGCAAGCCACCCCCCATTGGCCATCCGGCGCCGCCGCAGGGCCTGTCACCGGCCGCCCCGGAGGCAACTTCCCTGCGCTCGTTGCCGGGGTCCCCGTCCGGGGCCACCCGCTCACGCGCTCGAGCCGGGGATTCAGCCGGCCGGACGGCTACTTTGGATACTTGAAGTTGAAGACGATATCGCGCAGGAGGATGCCGACCTCCTCCACACGCGGGCGGTCCACGGCGGTGCCGTCATCCTTGAGCGTGTGCCAGGGCGCGAAGTCGTATCCGAAGAGGTCGATGGTGTGGATGCCCGCCCGCAGCAGCGGAACGTGGTCGTCGATCATGGGCGCGCCCGGCGACGAATTGAAGGTGTTGAGGTGGAGGGCGCGAGCCCGCGCAAACACGTAGTCCATGAGCTCCGGCGAATTCTCCTGCGAGTAGCCCTCGCGTTTCACCGTGGTGCCCTTTCCGCCCACCATGTCGAGGAGGATGGCCGCCACGGGATGATATCCGTCCAGGTTGGCGGCAAAGTGCTGCGAACCCAGCAGGTAGTGATCGATGTCCTCGTGCTTGCCGTAGTCCTCGCCGTCGAAGAACACCAGGTCGAGTCCGATTCCCTGCGGCGCACGCGTGCCCGCCAGCCGGGCGATCTCCAGGAGGATGGCGGTGCTGGTGGCGCCATCGACGGCACCCAGGATGGGAACGTTCCACAGCGTGGAGTCCGGCTCCTGGTCGGCCCAGGGCCGTGAATCGTAATGCGAGGCCAGCATCAGGCGGCGCTTTTCGTCCGGACCGAAGCTGCCGATGATGTTCATCATCCGGATGGTGCGGTCGCCGTACGGATCCTTGATCTGGAACGGTTGCACCGTCACCTGCGCGCCGTACCGGCGCAGCGTGCGTGCAATGTAGGCGGCGGCGGAATCACGCGCCGCGCTTCCGGGAACGCGCGGACCCAGCGCCAGCTGACGGTCGATGTGCACCACGGCGCTGTCCACCGAGAACGCCGGTGGTTCGCCGGGATTGCATCCCGGCAGCAGCAACACGGCCACCGCCGTCAGCGTGCAAACGGCCAGCCACAGGTTGATTCGTGAAGGGATGGTGTGGGGCATGGTGCGTCAGAACGTGACCACCGCGGTCACGCCGACGCGCACCGTGGTGGTGGTCTGGTTGGTGGATTCGGCGTACTGGCGGGCGTAGTCGATGAATGCGCTCCCGTTGATGTTCTTCGAGAATGTATAGCGCACCGTCGGGAACACGCGCCACGACGATGACGACGGAATCGGCTCGGTGATTCCACCCAGTGAGCTGCGCTCGCCGCCGGAGCGAGTGTATGCGATCGACATGCTGGTTTCGAGGGTGTTGTCCCAGCTCATTTTCTTGCCGAAAAATCCGATGCCCCCGCCTCCGCGAAAATCACGTTTCAGGTCCAGCGTAACACCGGTGTTGTTCGTCTTCGACTGCGAACCCCGGGTTTCGTTGGTGTTGGTGGAGTATGCCACACTCAGCGTCGTCTGCATCTGATTCTTCCAGGTCATATCCACCGCGGGTGCCAGAGAAAACGTCTCGGCGGATGACGTCGGGGGCTGGTCGCGCTGGCCGTTCTCCGAATGGGTCTGCTTGTAGTTCACGTTCATGCTGCCGGTGGTGAGGATGGGTTGCAACGGCTTGAAATTTCCCAGTCCGTCCCACTTCGCCTGGATATCGGGCCATGTCACCGCGAGCGTGCGCGTGTGGTTGGCCCGGAAATCCGTGTCGGTGGTGGCGCGCGTGTAGCGACCCTGAACGTCGAAAGACCGGCTCAGTTGTACACCGCTGTCGATGTTGAAACTCAAACTTCCGTTCTTGGAGTCGGGCACATTGTACCCTTCGATGCCCGCGTCGCTGGTCATCCCCAGGCGATACGCCACGTCGGGCCGGTCGGGAATGCGCGAATAGCTCGACCCCATCTTGTGCTGGATGTTGGCCGAGATGGGGCGAAGATTGACAAGAATGTTCGCCAGTCCGCGTAGCGGATCGTGAGCACGCTTTGTGTGGGTGGTATCGGGCGGCGTCGTACCGGCGCTTCCCGCGCTCGTCGAATCGGGCCGCTGCGGCGACGGGGTGCGCTGACTGCCCCCGCGCGGGCCGGTATTGGATTCCGGCTTGAAGCCGAAGAGCTTGAGCACATTGCCGATATGGCGTCCGATATCGAAACGCAACCGGCCGGTGTCGTTGCGCGACGCGTTCGCGTTCCGGGTTCCTTCCGGATCTCCCGGGCCGCGCACGTTGGGACTCGAATTCTCGGCGTAGTTGGACTGCACTTCGATGCTGGGCTCAAAAATGCTGACGCCCATCCAGGAGCGCGGCGGCACAAAGGACACACGCGCGTTGTTGCCGCGCGCCACCTCCGTCCCGATGTCGACGCCGAGCCAGTCATGGGGAATGGCCGCATCCCGGTTGATGTACATCCCGAAGCTGGTCTCCAGGGACCGAAAAGGGTTGTAGCGCGCCGAGCCCTGGCTGTTCAGGGTGGCACTGTACTGGTACGGGTTCTTTCGGAAGTCTCCATCGCGGAAGGCCCAGCTGTTGCCCGCCGTGCGTGTCCCCGTGGACGAGAGATCAATCGAGTTGAGCCACCACCGCATGCGGTTTTTTCCGAAGAGCGGCAGCGACTTGTTGCTCGCCCAGTTGAGCGTGTAGCTCACGCTGCCGCTCATGGTGGTGGAGGTGTCGCGCGACGAGGGACTGATGCCGCGCGTCTCGCTGTACGAGAAGTTGGGCCGCAGTGCGTCGAAGGTGTAACGCATCCAAACATTTTTGGACGCCGAGCGGCGCGCCAGCGACGCACTGAAATTGCGCTGGTTGGATTCCGATCGCAGGCTGTCGCTGATGGCGGGATCGACAATCTCGGTATCGCTGTTCGGGGGAAACTTGGGCAACGACCGGGAGTGTCCGTAGCCCAGCGACAGCGGCAACGAGAATCCGGCCAGCGGCAGGAAGTACTGCAGGTCCGTGCGCGCGCTCAGGTTCAGCACGGTGTTGTCGGCACCCGAACCGCGCGTCTGCCTCAGGCCGCGGTAGTCGGCTCCGGTACGCGCCCAGTTCCCACCCAGGCTCACCGCGCCCCCCGCCAGGCTGATGTTGGCGCTGAGCCGCTCGGCGTGATCGAAATCGCGCAGGACATCGCCACTGTAGATGTCATCCAACCAGACTTCGCCCGTTTGCGGCGTCGGGTTGGATACGTTGCGCACGCCCGCATAGAGAAAGCGCACGGACTTCAGGCTCGGTGATCCCATCATGCGGATGGGATAGGTAATGCTCGGATCGGCAATATCGGTCGCGGTTCCCGATACGAAGGTGGTGTCCGTCTTGGCGAACTTGAGGCCGGTAATCTGCGCGGTCTTGAGCGTGACGCGCGCCCACCCCGTGTTGTTGTAGTGCTCCTTGGTGAACGGAACCATGATCTCGTAGTAGTTGGACTCGTTGGACCCCAGGCGGAAGTAGTACTCGACGCCGTCGCGCAACTCATCGGTGTGCACCCAGAAATTGAGATCACGGTACAGCGTCATGTCCTGGCCATTGCCCAGGAATCGCTTGAGAATGCGCAACTGGGTTCCCGGTTCCAGATCCTGGTAGCGGATGGCCAGAGACGATTCCTTGTCCGACACCTGGTTCTGCGTGTTGGGCAGGACCGGCGGGACGTATACGCCCGGATCCGTCTTGGTGCTGATGGTGCCGATCGCGAACTGCGCGGTGGCCGTGGAGTCAATCTTGCTGGCCATGTCGCGCACGCCATCGAGTTCCCAGCGATTGCCCTGAATGGAGAGCTCGGCGATCTGGATGCGATTCTTCCCCACGCCGGCTTCGGTGCCCACCACCGAATCGGGATGGTCGAACCAGATGCGCATGTGGCGGATCTCATCGAAGCGGGGGGTCAGCCCACCGCGCGCGATCACCTTGTTGTTGGTCAGCTTCACGCGATAGAGGCGCCAGGAATCATGGGCGTGCGCCGCGTTGTTGAATCCATCGTAGCCGGGATACTGGCGGCGGATGTCGATCTCCGCGGAGTCGGCCAGGTTGATCGTGTATTCGAAGTACGCGTTGTCGCGCGTCATCTGTCCGTTGCGATCCAGGTCTTCAGTATCGTAGTAGAAGTTCCCCTCGGTGCCGTTGACCTTGGTATAGCGCTTGGTGACGGCGTCCTTGCTGAGACTGAAGTCATCCCCGTGCGGATCGGGGTTGGTGGGCGTCGCGCCTTCGTCGACGTCAAACACCCCGTCGAGGCCGGTGTCGTCGGTGTGCGCGGAGAAACCGTCGCGCAGCTTGTCCTCGTCGTCGAACGCACCCTGACCGGGGTTGAAGAAGTCCTCATCGATCAGGCCCAGATCGATATGGAGTTTTCCCCCGCGTGTCCAGGCATCCGGTTTGAAGTCGTTGACCCAGATTTCCAGGAACTGCCCCTGGGTGATGTCGATTCCGCCCGCCGGAAAACCAAGCATGACGCCGGCGTACTTGGCGGAATCGGCCTCGGTGGGTGTGTTGTCGAGATCGATATCCAGGGTCTGGACCAGCGTGTTTTCCTTCTTGTCCAGATTGGGATTGAAATCCTTGCGGTGCGCCGCGCTTTCCGCCTCGATGTTGTACCAGACGAATCCCAGACGACTGGTGGCGGGCTTGGTGAATCCGAACGCGTCGATGGGCAGGCTGGCCGGGTACCAGGACCGGCGTGACAGCGAGATACGGTTGGCGTCTTCGGTTCCCTCGAAGTCTTCGATGTAGGCTTCGTTCTTGGTATTGGGATTGGGCAGGCTGGCCGCGATTTCCCCGTCCAGGTTGATGGTGCTGGGCGCGTCGCTGTCCACGTACGGGAGCAGGTTGGCCAGGTCGGTGAGCAACCGCGATTGATGTTCGTACGACGCGGTCACACCGCCCACGATACCGCGGGACGGTTCTTCACCCAGACGCGGGCGCGTGTCGCTGGTGGCGCGTGACTCGTACAGAAGCGTGGTGCCGATGCGGGCGTTCTCTCCCAGCTTCGACACCGAGCTCACGCCCGCCAGCGTGCTGGAGCCGACGCCGCCCAGCGGTTTGTACTGATACTCGATGGTGACCTGCGCCGTCGGCGTCAGTTTGGCCAGCGCGGACTCCTTGAGCGTCACTTCGCCCGTCTCGTAGTCGATTTCGTAGTCCGTGCCCCGCGTAAGCTGATCGTTTCCGATACGGATGACTTCGCTGTTCTCGACAATGTTGAGCGCATTGATCCGGAACGTCTTCGACGTGCTTACCGCGGAAACATGGATGACATACTGATGATCATCCTGCTCCTGCGTGGTATTGAGCAGTTGCTCGTAGATCTTCTTCGACGTGTTGTACTGGTCGGCATACTGCCCGTGGAACTGGAACTGTCCCTCGGTCCAGGTGGTGACGTTGGTCGTGTCGGGCGCAAACGGTTCCAGCGACGGGAACGTCAACAGGCCGCTGGTCAGATCGACGTAGTAGTTGAGATCGATCAGGCCGTCGGGTTTTCCGGTTCCGGCGCGGTCGGTCTGATCGAGTCCGAAAATGCGCAGGTACTTCACGTCCGACCCCTGGGGCGTGTCGGAGTTGAGGCGCGTGGTGTTGAGAATATCCTCGATGTCGATCTTCAGCGAATTGCCGTCGATGTTGGTGAGCCCGAGGTTGTAGATGTTGCGCACCATCAACCGCCACGTGGAACCAAACGGGCCCGTCGGCCGGGGGTCGGGCGCCTTGAGCATCTTGAGCATGAGCGAATCCGCCGCGCTGTCCGGCGTGGGCGGGCGCCCGGTGGCCGGATCATTCACACCCAGAGACGAATACGATCCGCCCACCACCTGCCCGAACTCGTTGGTGTAGCTGACGCCGATCGCCTTGGTGGCACTCGCCGGGATGGGATCGAACAGCTCGATGCCGATGGTCTTCTTGCTCTGTGCGTCGATGAGAAAATCGTAGTCCTGGCCGAAGGTCAGCAACTGGAAGTCCTGGGCCAGCGCCGCCGTGGGGCGGCCGCCGGCATTGATCGCATCCGCGGCGGCCTTGATCTGCGAGCCGTCGCCCATGGAGTCGGGCATGACCCAGCCGTGGATGCGCGGCTGGTCGGGATGGATGAGCAGATCGTTGGGGGTGATGGTGCGATACACCTGCACGGTTTCATCGCGTGGGCCGATGAAGTCGCGCGGATTGGCGAAGTAGAAATATTTGTTCTTCACATAGTCCACGTCGTTGACGATGACCTCTTCGGATTGTCCCAGCGCGCCGCCCGAGGGGGAGAACGTGGCGTTGGACACTTCGCCCTGCTGCTTGGAGGCGATCACCGTGAAGTCGGTGGAGCCGGTCTTGGCCAGCATCTTGATGCCGAACAGCCCCTGCGCGCCCGTCGACACGCTCACCAGCTGCGAGCCGGGCAGCGAGAGGTTGGTGTTGCCCAGCTCGATCAGCTGGATGACTTCGTCCTCGTATCCCTTGTAGGCAAGCCGTACACGGTTGGCGTTGTCGCCGATCGACTCGCTGGAGTGGTCTACCTGGATTTCCACCTTGTCGCCGATGGTGCCGGTGAGGCTCACGTCCAGTTTCTGCTGCATGTCCAGCGACGGAAACAGCGACTGGTTCTGCCGCCCCTCGATACCGATGAACGGCTTGGTGACGTGGGTCTCGCCGGCGATGGTGATTTCCTCGCGGCCCCGCACCGTGATGCTGGTCTTGTCGGCGGGACCGAAGATCGACTCCAGGCTCTTGGGCATGGGCAACGGAATGTTGAACTTGATGCCCCCGGTATTGGTCTCACCGGGCGTGGGCGCGCTCATGACGCTCTGGCGCACGGCTTCCTTCCACAGGGCGTGACGCGTCTCTTGCGCGATGTCCGAGGCCACGCTGTCGATGGGCGTGATCTCCACCTTCAGGTCCGGCACCACGTAATCGCGCGGCACGGTGATGGTCAGATCGCCGACGTCGACAGTCGAGTTCTCGAAGAAATATGCCCGCGGGACCGTGAATTGCACGCGGTACCCGGGTATAACCGTGTAGTCGGTGATCGTGTGGGTGGTGGAGTAGTCCGTGGGGAGAAAGGTCTTTATCTTATAACGCTGGTTGCCGATGGCGATCCGTTCCCAGTCGAAGGTCACGGTGGAGTCGACCAGTTCGTCCGTCACCCGGTCGCGGTAGAGGGTGTCATACAGACGGGAAACGTCGTTCAGATCGATATGGAAGCCCGAATAGATTTCGGCGGCGTGCGAAGCCCGGGGCGCAACCAGCACCCACAGGCCGATCAGGAGGAGCCGGACCGATGTTCGTATCCAGCCACTACGGCGTGTGCATATACTCGACCGGGCGCGAGAAAAACAGTGGAAAGACACGTCGTTACCAATCGCTCAGGGAAAGTTTCCAATCACCTTCTCGTGGGTGTTTCGCGCCGAGTGCGCGCGGGGCAGTCGTCCTGTTTCCGGGACAGAAAATCGAGAAAGTGTCGCTCATCGGCGACACATCGGGACAAAGGACAAGCGCCCCCGCCTGCCCGGTCCGATGGGTTCCGCGAGCCATCACAGCGCGCGCGGAGTCAGGGGCGCCAATGATTAAAACGTCTTGTCGGCAAACCAATTATCAGTGATTATCTCGATGTCCTGACGTCCATGTCCTCCCGGAACTGAAGCCCGCAATGATCTTCGAACGCTACATTCTCCGAAACTACATCGGTCCCTTCCTGTTCTCGATGGCGGTAATAACCTTTGTGTTCATAATGGATTTCATCCTCCGCTACATCGATCTCTTCCTGGGCAAGGGAGTGAAGTTTCACATTGTGTTGCAAGCATTTACGCTGAGTTTGGGGCACATGTTCGCATTAATCATACCAATGGCGGTTTTGCCCGCGACGCTCATGACTTACGGCACGCTGGCGGGTGAAAACGAACTCACCGCCATGCGTGCATGCGGCTTCAGCATCTACCGGATGATTTTCCCCGGCGTGGTGGCCGCATCGTTGCTCGCCGCCGGCCTGGTTTACTACAACAACCACGTGCTCCCCGAGTCCAACCACCGGCTCCTGAACCTGCTGATCGATATCAACCGCAAGCAACCCACCGTGGAGTTGCGCGAGAACCACTTCATCGACGATGTTCAGGGATACACGATCTATTTCGCGGAGAAGAACGACCGCACCGGTGACATCTCCGACGTGCAGATCTTCCGTCACAACGAGAAGGGGCTGCCCACTACCATCGTGGCCAAGAAGGGCAACCTCAAGTTCATCGAAGGCGAGAATGTTCTGCGGGTCGATCTCGTGGACGGGCAGATTCACGAGATTCCGGAGGAGAAGCAACGGCAGACGTACCGGCGCACGACGTTCAAGACCTACTCGCTCAACATCCACGATGTGGACCGGTCGTTGCAGCGAACCGAACGCGACTACCGGGGCGATCGCGAAATGAGCGTGCGCATGATGGAAGACAAGATCAAGGAGCTGCGCAGCGAAATGGCGGTGTCACGCCAGGAGGTGATCCGCGAAGCGTCCGAGCGCATGGCGGCCACCTTCAGCATGCTGCGCGCCAGCGAGCGCGCGCGCCTGGCCCGGGTGGC
>DASRYI010000250.1:0-2647 GCA_035687255.1 Candidatus Krumholzibacteriia bacterium
AGCGTGACAGCACCTCGTAGAGCGCGGGCTGTTCGCGTCGCAACGCCAGCGGACGCTCGAAGAAACTCTCCGTCACCACCGCAAAGAACTCGGAGGGATCGCCCGCCCCGTATTCGTCCACCACGCTGCCACGCCCGCCGCCGCTTTCGAAACGTTCGTAGGCCGCAGTGAAGGCGCGGTGCCAGGCGTCGCGTTCCGCGCGTGACCGGAGCCGGGGAAATCCGTCCATGGCGCCGTTCTCGCTGTCCAGCTGGTGGGCGAATTCGTGCAGCACCACGTTGTAGCCGGCGCGCCCCGTGGATGCATGTTCCACCGCGTCCTCCCACGACAGAATCACCACGCCCAGGTCCCACGACTCCCCGGAACGGTCCTCCGTGTACTCGCTCACAATGAATCCGTCGCCGGCTTCCACCTCGGCGTAGAAGACCGATGGATACACCAGGATGGTGACGAGCTCCGGGTAGTAGTCCGTTTCGCGGTTGAGAATGAGAAGCGCGGCTTCGCCGGCAACGGTCACGCGCACCTCGTCGGTCATCTCCAGGCCGTTGCATCCCTCGAAGTGCTTTTCCGCCAGCAGCACGTTGATGTGACCGTGCAGCTGCGCGCGCAGATCGGCGGGAAGCCGGCGGTATACGGGCACGTTGGCGGTGAGAATGGTTACGAATTGCGGCGGAAACGGCGCCGCACGCAGGCGTTCGCGGCGGCGCTTCTTGAAGAAGCCAAACATGGTCAGGGCGTCAGATGCATCCACGCGCCCCACACGGCACGCGTCGTTTCCAGGCCGTCCGGAAACCGGCGCAGCACATCGGCGCGCAGGATCGCGGTGTGCTCTTCCAGATACCGCTCCAGCGCCGCCTGGCTCTCCGCGGTATAGCGGCAGCGGTAGCGGCGCGGCGCGGCACGGTCGATGGCGGCCGACAGGAAGCAGCCGGTCGCGAGGACATCCGCGACGTGTCCGGGCAGGTATTCCTCCCAGGCGGCCACCAGATCGGCACGCACGGTCACGATGACTTCGTATTCGACGGTTCGGTTCATGCCGTGAACCTTAGCACACCCACGGGCGCTTGCCATCCCGCGCTCCGGGGTCCTATACTCGCGCTTCCACCTTTCCGCTTTCCAATTCCACGGGGGTAGTTCCATGCGTCGCCTGATGCTTGCGGTGTTGTGCCTGATCATCACGCTTCCTTTTGTCGCCAATGCGCGCACCATCGTGCACGCCGGCCATCTGATCGACGGTGTCGGCAACAAGGCGCGCGACAACGTGTCCATCATCATCGACAACGGGCGTTTTGCCGACGTGGTGGATGGAATGGTGCAACCCGCAGCCGGTGACGACCTCATCGACCTGTCGAATTCCACCGTGCTGCCCGGACTCATGGACATGCACGTGCATCTTTCCGGCCAGCTTTCCCCCAAGACTTACATCGAGGAGTTCACGCTCAACCCCACCGACCGCGCCATCCGCGCCACCGTGTATGCAAAGCGCACGTTGCTGGCCGGTTTCACCACCGTACGCAATCTCGGCGACGACGGCATGACCACGGTGTCGCTCAAGCACGCCATTGCGGATGGTTATGTGGTGGGACCGCGCATCTTCACGGCGGGCAAGGCCATCGGCACCACCGGCGGCCACGCCGATCCGACCGACGGATGGTGCCAGGCGCTGATGGGTGATCCCGGCCCGAAGGATGGCGTTATCAATGGGGCCGTCGAGGCACGCAAGGCGGTGCGCCAGCGATATAAGGACGGGGCGGATCTGATCAAGATCATGTCCACCGCGGGTGTGCTGAGTCTCGAGGGCAGTGCCGACAACACTCAGATGACGGACGATGAAATCAAGGCCATCGTCGAGACCGCCAAGGATTACGGCTTCACCGTGGCGGTGCATGCGCACGGCGCCGAGGGCATCCTGCGCGCAGTCAAAGCCGGCGTGACGTCGATCGAGCACGGCACCTACATGACACCCGAGATCATGACGCTCATGAAGAAGAAGGGCATCGTGTACGTGCCCACGCTGCTCGCGGGAGCCACCGTGGTCGAGATGGCGCAAACGCCCGGCGCGTTGCCCGAGATCGTGCGTCCCAAGGCGCTCACGGTGGGCGCACAGATCGAGCAGACCTTCCGCCACGCCTACAAGGTGGGCGTTCCCATCGCGATGGGCACCGACAGCGGCGTGTCACATCACGGCCAGAACGCGCGCGAGTTCGAATTGATGGTCAAGTACGGCATGCCGCCCATGGAGGCCATCAAGGCGGGAACCATCGCCGGCGCAAAACTGCTGCGCCACGAAAAGGATCTGGGCACGGTGGAAAAGGGCAAGATTGCGGACCTGGTGGCGGTGGACGGCGATCCGCTGCAGGACATCAAGCTGCTGCAGGACGTGAAATTCGTGATGAAGGACGGCGTGGTGTACAAGCAGAACGGCACCGAAGTGGTGCACTAGTTCATCTTCAATTGCTTCTGTGACGCGGGAACACATCGGTCCTTGGCTCCTGCTCCTCGCGAGGAGCCCAAGATGGAGATTGGTATCGCTCGTCAAAGTCGCTACGGACCGATGTGTACCCGCGCCCCCGGCTCCTACGACGCTCGCATTTGCTCGCTCTCGACTTCGATTCTTCCCCCCAAGAAAGAAAGAGAGAGAGTCGCG
>DASRYI010000251.1:0-3330 GCA_035687255.1 Candidatus Krumholzibacteriia bacterium
GGATTGATCACGTGCAGGCCGAACGCGTGATCCGCGGCGACCACCAGATTGCCGAGCGGCGAAAGCGAGACAATGTCGCCGTCGGCGGCCAGCGAATCGACGGGCGCCGGCGTGGGCGGCGTCGCGCTGTACACGCGTGCACCCGCACTGCCGTCGGCCATGACGACGTTGCCGTGGGACACCCGCACCCGGCGCGTATCCGACACGGCTCCGAGGTAACCCGACACCTCGGGGTGCGCGATGTCGCGAGCATCGAGCATGAGTGCGCCGCCGAAAGTATCCGCAACGAACACGGAGTTCCCCACCACCGCCACACTCCTGGCATCCACCGGCGTGTCGACGAGGCCCGCCAGCACCGGCTGCGAGGGATGCGAAACGTCGACCAGCTGCACCCCCGTCTGTCCCACCGCCACGGCCACGAAGCCGTCACCGGCGTCCACACCTTCGGCGAACCCCGGCAGTGATACGCGCTGAATGATGAACGGCGCGGAGGGATCGACAGCGTTGATCACGCGCAACTCGGCGGGCTGTTCCAGCAGGAAGGCAAGTGGATACGCGGCCGCCACGCTCACCGCGTTTCCCGGCGTGTTTTCCAGACCGAGTACGGTGGCATGCGGCGGATCGGATACATCGACGATGACCAGACCGAGCGCGTCGTTGGCCAGATAGGCGCGCGTTCCCTCCACGCGAACGTCCACCACCGCGCCCGGCAGGCGCAGCGTGTTCACCGCCTGCAGACTTGCGTGGTTGCTGGCGTCGACGATGACCAGACCGCCCATGCCGTCGGCGACCAGCAGCCAGTTGTGGATGGTGTCGATGGCGCGCGCATCGTGCAGCGTGTCCAGCGCCGACGTCACATGCACGTCGGAGGGATCCGAGATATCGAGGCCGAACACGCCGCCGGAACCGTTGGCGGTGCAGAGAAACGCGCCGGAGAGCGCACCGTCGACCGCCATCCCGGGCGGCCGCGCGACGGCGTGAATGTGGAGATAGTCGATCAGTTCAGGACAGTGGGAAACGGGAGGAGGAGCGTTGACGTGCGCGTCGTCGCAGGCGGCCAGGAGACCCAGCGCCGCACTCGCAACGACGCAGGCATACCGCAGCGTGTTCATGACTCCGGCGTGTACTTCTTTCGCGCCATGGTAAAGCGGTCCCGCGTGCGCGTGTACTCCATGCCGCCCATGCGGCCGATGGGGTGGTACTTTTCGTAGTCCACCTTGCCGCCCGTCAGCATGGAATCGTCGATGTGCGTGAGCACGATTCGTCCCACAATGATGGTGGCGGCGCCCAGCTCCTCGGCGCCGATGTGAACCAGCTCCAGGCGTTCGCATTCGAAACTGATCGGGGATTCCTTCAGCCGCGGCGGCCCCACCCGGTCGGCCGGCACCGGAGTCAGGCCCGCCTTCTCGAACTCGCTGACGCCGTTCGGGTATTCGGTGGCGGTAATGTTCATCACCTCGGCCAGGTGTTCCGGCACCGTATTCACGACGAATTGCCCGGTCTCCTCGATGTTGAGCAGCGTGTCCTTCTTGCGGCCGCCCTGTTCGCGGCTGCACACGAAGAGCAGCGCGGGTGGCTTGGACGAGACCCCGTTGAAGAATGAAAACGGCGCAAGGTTGTGTTTGCCCTCGCGCGACATCGTCGACACCCATGCAATCGGGCGCGGAGCAATGGCCCGGATCATGTGCGCGTAGAACTCGGAGCGGGGCGTGGTCGCGGGATCGACGATCATGCGCGCTAGTACTGCCAGCTGTACGGGTAGCCCGGGTCGTCGATCTTCTCGGTCACCTTCGCCACCTTGAGCGGGCGGAACGTGTCCACCATCACCGCCAGTTCGCCGGTTTCCTTCGCGGAAAGCGACTTTTCCAGCAGTCCCGGCTGCGGTCCGTGCGGAATGCCGTACGGATGCAGCGTGATGGAGCCTTCCTCGATGCCCTTGCGGCTCATGAAGTTTCCGTCCACGTAGTACAGCACTTCATCGCTGTCGATGTTGGAGTGCGCGTACGGAATCGGCACCGCGTTGGGGTCGAAGTCGTACGGGCGCGGACAGAACGAGCAGATCACGTAGCCGGGTCCCGTGAAGGTGAGGTGCGTCGGCGGCGGCAGATGCACCTGGCCCACTTTGGGCATGTAGTCGCGGATGTTGAAGATCCACGGGTAGTAGTACCCGTCGTAACCGACCAGGTCGAAAGGATGGTGGCCCCACACATATTCCTGCACGCCGTGGTGCAGGCGGATGTGCAGCGGGAACTCGCCCACCTTGTCGACCGGCGGCTGGAACTCCGGCAGGCGGATGTCGCGCTCGCAGTAGGGCGCGTGCTCCAGCAACTGCCCGTACTGGTTGCGGTAGTGGTGCGGTGTGTCCACCGGACCCGACGATTCCACGAAGAACACACGGTTCTCGTCGCTGTCGAAGCGCATGGTGTAGATGACGCCGCGGGGCACGATGATATAGTCCCCCGGACCGAACTCCAGGTTCCCGAACATGCTCTCCAGCAGGCCCTTGCCGCGATGGACGAACAACACTTCGTCGGCGGTGGCATTCTTGTAGAAGGCCTTGCCGGGCCCCTTTACCGGGCTGATGGTGCCCATGATGAGGTCGCCGTTGAAGAGCATCGCCGTGCGACCGCTGACCCAGTCGCCGTGCGGTTTCAGTCCGAACGTCTTGAGATGACGATGACGATGGTCGCCTTCGATCGCCTCCAGATGGATGGGCCGGAATTCCCCCACCCTGGCCACGCGCGTCGGCATATGGATGTGATACGCGTTGGAATAGATGTCGGAGAACCCGAGGCGGCTGATGTGCTCCTCGTACTGGTGCTCACCCTTCTCGTTCCGGTACACGACGTGTCGCCGCCGCGGAATCTTGCCTCGCTGGATGTACGTCGTCATGAGTTCGTCTCCTACAACGTGCCGCGACGGGCCTGCTCGCGCTCGATGGACTCGAAGAGCGCCTTGAAGTTGCCCTTCCCGAACGAGCGCGCGTTCTTGCGCTGAATCAGCTCGAAGAACAGCGTGGGACGGTCCTGCACCGGCTTCGTGAAGAGCTGCAGCAGATAGCCGCGGTCGTCGCGGTCCACCAGGATGCCCATCTTCTCCAGAATCTTCATGTCCTCGTCGATCGAGCCCACGCGCTTGGAAAGATCCTCATAGTAGGTCTTGGGCACGTACAGGAATTCGGCGCCGTTCTCCACCAGCTTGCGGATGGTGGTGACGATGTCGTTGGTCGACATGGCGATGTGCTGCACGCCCGGTCCGGAGTTGAAATCGACGTACTCCTGAATCTGCGACTTCTTGAGACCCTGCGCCGGTTCGTTGATCGGCATTTTG
>DASRYI010000252.1:0-4207 GCA_035687255.1 Candidatus Krumholzibacteriia bacterium
AGACGGTGGAACTCGCTGGCCAGACTGCGGGCCACGGGGCGTTCCGCCTTGTTGACCACCAGCAGCACCGGCAGATGGGTGGCGCGCAGCTTCTTCGCCACGTCGAAGTCCGACGGAATCAACCCCGCCTCCGCGTCAACCACGAAAAGGAGAACGTCGGCGCGCGTGGCTTCCTTGAGCGCGCGGGCCTCGACCTGCGCGACCAGCGGATCGTCTATGCCTGAGAACAACCCGCCGGTGTCGATCAACTCGAACGCGTGCCCCGTCCATTCCACCACACCCCGTTGCACGTCACGCGTCACCCCGGCGGTCTTGTGCACCAGGGCGCGCCGCCCGCGCGTGAGCCGGTTGAACAGCGTCGACTTTCCCACGTTGGGCCGTCCCACCACCGCGACCACGGAAGCCCGTTTCATGCGCCCGCCCCCGAGGATGCGTGGTCGCACAGCGCGCCCACGAACGAATCCGCCGGCGAGACGACCGGCGCACCCAGCGCGGCCGACATGTCGTCACAGCTCATGGCGTCGATGGTCACTTCCTCGTAATTGAGACAGTTGGGCGGAATGAACGTGGTGCGCGCCTCGCCGGCGGCACGCACGGCCGTCACGATGTCGGCCCCCACCAGAAGCCCCGAGCATGTGACCGACGCGCCGAAGAAGTCGTTGCGCACCGTCACCAGTTCGGGAAGCGTGCCGGCGCCGTGTGCGCGCAGAAGCGGCCACACGTAGCGCTCGAACACGCGCGCGCCCAGTGCGCCCGTCACCACGCGGATGCCCCCGAGGTCGGCGGGAAGCTCGTAGGCATCCAGGTCCGCCTCCACCTCCGCGAGAAAGTTACGAATGCTGCCCACGCCGTTGTCGAGCTGCGCGAAGCCTTCGTAGCTCTCGGTCGGGGGCACGTCGCGACCGGCACCGACATACCATTCGTCGCTCGCGAACACGAAGCGGCTCTCCCGCGATGCGAGGAACCTCTGCTGGTAGCCCTCCACCAGATCGATCACCGGGCTCATCTCCTCATCGCGATAGGAGCGAATCACCGACAGCCCGCTGCGGTGCTTCGTCAGCCCCACGGGCACCACCGCCAGGTTCACGATATTGGGATGAATGCCCTCCAGGGTTTCGATGGTCTCACGCAGATAGTCGCCGTCGTTCTTTCCCGGCACGATGACGGCCTGGCAGTGCACCTTGATATCGCCTTCGGCGAGCGTGCGCAGCGTCTGTACGATGTCGCGCTTCATGGGACGGCCGAAGATGAAGCGGCGCATCCCGCCCTCCACCACGTGCACCGATACCCACTGCGGTGAGTTCTTCTGCTCAATGATCTTCGCCAGCTCGGCGTCGGTGATATCGTTCATGGTGGTGAAGTTTCCGTACAGGAAGCTGAGGCGGAAGTCCTCGTCCTTCACGTAGAGCGTTTCACGCATGCCGGCGGGCATCTGGTCCACGAAGCAGAACGGGCACTTGCAGCGGCAGCGGCGAAAATCCATGGCCTCGAACCATATCTCGAGACCCGCCACCACGCGCGTGGGCAGCACGATGTTCTCCTCGCGGCCGTCTTTGCGCTGCACGCGGATGGAGACGCTCTTCCCCCGCGAGCTGTGGAAGTGGAAGTCGAGCTGGTCCTCCGCGGGCTTGCCCGCCACTTCCACAATGCGGTCGCCCACCGCGAGGATGTCCGGATCCAGCCCGAACTCCGCGGGGTTCTTCATCGAAACAATTTCGAGCGCCTTATCTGCCATTTCTTTCGGGAACCTGTCTCACCTGTTCGAGAATCGCGAGCGCTTCGCGGCCGGAGAGCGGCTCTTCGGCGTGCAACGCGGCCTCGTATCCGCCCGGCATGATGGTCTTGATCTGATCCGTGCGTCCGCGGCCGGCCAGTATCCGGCTCACAATGACGTACAACGAGGCGTGCGTCACGGGCTCGTCCGCGTGCTCGTCGCCGTCGGGCGCCGCCGGCATCCATCCGTGCTGCGCCAGGATGGCGAGCGGCGTCGGCCCGTTGGCGGTGACTTCCTCGGTGGCGGTCTCGTCCATCATGCGCACGATGGCACCCGCCAGCTCGCCGCGCGTGACGCCCTCGCGCACGTGCAGCGCATTCGGATCCCCCTCCACGTACTGTTTCAGCAACTGGAGGTATTCCACACACTGCCCCCGGTCGCCGTACTGCGCGCCCATCGTGAAGGCGGTGATGGCGGCCTCGGTTTCACCCAGCGCCATGTGCGCGCGCCCGATATACGCGTAGGCGTCGCGGCGGGTGGCATCGTCGGGCGCCGCCTCGGCGACCTTCTCCATGCGATCGATGGACGCGCGATAATCGCCGGCCACGAACGCTTCCACCGCCCGGTCGAAGTCCTTGCGCGGATCCACCGTCGACGGATGCCCGCACGCCAGCGTGGCGGCCAGCCAGACGGCTCCGACGAGACAGGTGCGACGCATGCAAGATCGACGCGACATCGGGGAAAAATGAAAGATGGAGCGGGCAACGGGGCTCGAACCCGCGACCTTCAGCTTGGGAAGCTGATACTCTACCAACTGAGTTATGCCCGCCCCTCCAATGTGGTGGCATCAGAACACCTTAGCCGCATGGTGTCAAGTAGTTATTGAGGCGCGGCACGCCCCAGAAACGCGGCGATCCCGGCATGGGCGCGCGCACTTGCATCTCCGGCCGAAACGTCGATCCAGACCGCGTCCTTTTCGCTGCGAAAGAAGGTCTCCTGGCGTTTGGCGTACTGCTGGGTCAGCGTAATCACACCCGGCAGGCACGCCCGCGCGTCGCCGCCGCGCACCAGTGCCGCGGCAATCATGCCGTACCCCAGACTCTGCATTCCTGGCGCGTCGGGTGCGACCCCCTGCGCCAGCAACCCGCGCACTTCGTCGATCCAGCCCGCCGCGAAGAGTTCGCGCGTGCGTTCGGCGATACGCGCGCGCAACGCGGCCCGCGGCATGGTGAGCACCAGTTTGTGATAGCGGATGTCTCCGCCGCCGGTTCGCGGCTGCGCGTACAGCTCGCTCACCGGCAGTCCGGTGTAGGTGATCAGTTCCAGCGCGCGCGTGATGCGCACGCGGTCATTGGGCGAGAGGGCCGACGCGCGCGCCGGATCACGGCGCCGCAGTTCGTCGTAGAGGTCCGGCGTCGTGCGTCCCGCGACGGACGCGCGAATGCGCGTCAATTCTTCACGCGGAATCGTGACCGGCACCAGCCCGCCGAACAGCGCACGAAAGTACAGACCAGTGCCGCCGACGAGCACCGGCAACCGCCCGCGTGCGGCGATCTCGCGGATCAGGCGTTCGGCCTCCGCGATGTGGGCACCGGCGCTTCCCGTCTCATGAATGTCGAGAGTATCCAGCAGATGGTGCGGTGCGCGCGCCCGCTCCGCCGCGCCCACCTTGCCCGTCCCGATGTCGAGTCCGCGGTACGCCTGGCGTGAATCCATGGAGATGATCTCGCCGTCGAACTCCTCGGCGATCGAGATACCCAGACGCGACTTCCCCGTCGCGGTCGCACCCATGATCGCGACCGCGCGGATCGAAGATGGTGTGTGCGGATGGGACACCGCGCGACGACTCCGCGCTAATGCCGGTGGAACCAGCGGCCGATTTCTTCCAGCGAGAGACGGTAGATGGTGGGCCGGCCGTGCGGACAGGAATAGGGATTGTCGACTGCGAAGAGCTGGTCGGCGAGCAGCTTCATCTCCTCCACCGACAGGCGCTGGCCGGCCTTGATGGCGCTGCGGCAGGCATAGCTCGCGATCAATTTCTCGTTGAGCGTGTTGCCGGGAGCGCGGTCGGCCAGGATGTCGTCGAAGATCTGCAGCAGCAGACGGCCGTCCGCCCAGTTCTTGAGACCCTGCGGATAGCCGCGCACCAGAATACTGGTCCCGCCGAACGGTTCCAGCGTGAAGCCCAGCTTCTGGAATACATCCCTCGAGGTCTTGAACACTTCCAGCTCCCGAATGGAAAGTTCGATGGGAATGCTGAACAGGATCTGCTGCGACGGTGGCGCTGCGTCCTGCATCAGGCGCATGCTCCAGTCGAAGATCACGCGCTCGTGCGCAGCGTGCTGATCGATGACGACCACGCCCCCGCGTACCTGGATGAAGATGAACGTCTGGTTGAACTGCCAGTACAGCGCGTCGTCGGCGGGAACTACGGGCGCCGTCTCTTCCGCCGCCGGGCGCTCCGCCCCGCGCGGCGTGATGGGCGTGGGCGGC
>DASRYI010000253.1:0-4736 GCA_035687255.1 Candidatus Krumholzibacteriia bacterium
TACTACGTCGACTACTACCCGCGTCCCGGCAAGCGCAACGGAGCGTGGATGAGCGAATACCGCAAACAGTCGCGGGAGCACGGCAAGGAGGTGACGCCGGTGGTCGTCAACGTGGCCAGTCTGTCGCGTCCGACCGCCGACGAGCCGGCGCTGCTCTCACTGGACGAGGTGTCGACGCTGTTCCACGAATTCGGCCACGCCCTGCACGGCATGCTTTCCAACGTGACCTACAACAGCCTCTCGGGCACGTCGGTGGCGCAGGACTTCGTGGAGTTCCCGTCGCAGGTGTTCGAGAACTGGGCCACCGAGCCGGAGGTCATGAAGACGTACGCCTTCAATTACAAAACCGGCGAGCCCATCCCGGACGAACTGATTGCCAAGATGCAGAAGGCGAAGCTCTTCAACCAGGGCTTTGCCACGGTGGAGTACCTGGCGGCGTCGTATCTCGACATGGACTGGCACACCCTCCAGGGCGAGGCCCCGAAGGACGTGGACGCGTTCGAAACGCAGCGCATGAACGCCATCGGCCTGATTCCGGAGATCGTGCCGCGCTATCGCAGCACGTACTTCCGTCACATCTTCTCAGGCGGGTATTCCTCGGGTTATTATGCCTATGTATGGGCGGAAGTCATCGACGCCGACGCCTTCCATGCATTCAAGGAGGCGGGCCTCTTCGACCAGAAGACGGCCGATCGTTTCCGTGAATACATCCTGTCGAAGGGCGGGACGGAAGACCCGATGGTCCTGTACAAGAAGTTCCGCGGCCGCGAACCGGAGATCGGTCCGCTTCTCGAGCGCCGCGGTCTCAACACCAACCCCTAGGAGGCCGCATATGCCACGTTATGTCATCGAGCGCACCGTTCCCGGTGTGCACCGTCTGAACGCAGACGCCATGAGGAATCTCGCCGCCAGCTCGAACAAGGTGCTCGCCGAGCTGGCCCCGCGCGTGCAGTGGGAGCACAGCTATGTCGCGCCCGACAAGCTGTTTTGCGTGTACCTGGCCGAAAACGAGGAGCTGGTTCGTGAGCACGCGAAGCGCGGACAGTTCCCGATCGACCGGGTGACGCAGGTGAAGACCATCATCGACCCGACGACGGCCGAATAGTCCGGATCGAATATGAACTGGTTGTACGGGACGCCGCTCATTGCGGCGTCCCTTCACATTTGTGAGGAGTTCCTGTTTCCGGGCGGCTTTGCGGCCTGGGACAGGCGTTATCGACCCGCCTTCGCCGCCAGCATCACGCCGCGGCTGCACATCATCGTCAACGCGCTGCTGCTCATCCTGTGCTACGACGTATGGGCGCTGCGGGGCTCATCGTGGGGAACACTGCTGTGGTTCGTGGTGGCGGCCCTGCTCTTCACCAACGCCCTCTGGCACGTGCGCGGTGCCTGGAAGACCCGCAGCTATTCACCCGGGATGGTCACCGGGCTGGCGTTGTATGTCCCACTCACGCTCGTGGGTGCATTCATGTTTGTGCGTCACGGCGCCGTACCGCCGGTGAAAGCGGCGCTCGCCTTCGCGGTGGGCGCATCCTATCCGTTGGTATCCCACTGGATTCACCGCCGGCGCTCCCGGCGCATGGCCTGACACCGCCGGATACCGCGTCCATATCGGACAATCTGCGCTGGACTCGTCGCAGGGGCGGTTCGTGTGCTATTATCCCATTCTCATTTGCATTTCGCCACTTCGGGCAACAACTCTGTCGAGGAACTACCATGCGCCTCCACCTCGTGGTTCTCACGGCTTTTTCGTTTGCATTTTCTTCGAGCGTCGCCTTTGCGGGCGGGGCAATCACCTCCGGCACCACCACGGCGGGAACCGTCTCTGGCCCATCGTACATCGATGCGTGGACCTTCTCGGGAACCAGCGGCAACCGCATCGTGATTACGGCCATCACCACCAGCGGGTCGCTCAACACCAACATCGTGTTGAAGGCACCGGGTGGCGCCGTCGAAACCACGAGCGGCAGCGGTGACCGGCTCGACTGGCAACTGGCTTCGACCGGAACCTACACGGTGCAGATTCAGGACTATGCGCTCGCCAACGCCGGCGACTACGCCATCGGTTTTCTCAACGTGACCGCGGGTCCGTTGACCGGCGGCGGCGACACCGATGGAGGGCCGATTGTATCCGCGGACGTGAAGGCGGGTACCATGAGCGGCCCCGCCGACCTGGATGCCTTCACCTTCTCGGGCACCATGGGCAATCGCATCCTCATCGACTGCGTCGCCACGGCGGGCCCGGGATTCAACACCGAGATCGTCCTCTATCCACCCGGTGGGGGACCGTTTCTCACGTACACCATCGGTGACCGCCTCGATGTTCAGCTCACGTCGTCGGGAACCTGGACCGCCGTGATCGAAGACTACGGTGATGATGCCGCCGGCAGCTATTCGCTTTCGCTGCTCAACGTCACGGCCGGCCCGATTTCCAACGGCGCCGACCCCGACGGCGGAGCCATCGGGTCCAACGAGATCAAGACGGGACAATTTCAGGACGGCGTGGATTTCGACGCGTATACCTTCTTCGGTTTCGCGGGAACGCGCGTACTGATTTCGGCCGTGACGACCGGCGGTTCGGCGAATACCAACACCACGCTTTTCCCGCCCGGTGGCGTCGCCGCCGTCACCAGCACCAGCGCCGACGCGTTCGACTGGCAGCTCCCGGTATCGGGCACATACACCATCGTGGTCGAGGACCTCGGCAACGACAATACCGGCACGTACACCGTTTCGATGGTGAATATCACATCCGGCCCGTTGACCACCGCCGGCGATCCCGATGGCGGGCCGTTGACGTCGTCGGATGTGAAGAACGGAACCATCAGCGGCCCCGGGGACTTCGACGTGTTCACATTCCAGGGGAACTTCGGTGATCGCGTGATCATCGACGCGGTGGAGACCGCCGGCGTCGGGTTCAACACAATCATCGCGCTGTATGCACCCAACGGCGGCCCGTACGCGACCTACACCGCGGGTAACCGGCTCGAGTTTCAGGTCAATGTCACCGGTACATGGGCGGTGGTGATCGAAGACAACGGATTGGACACGCCGGGCAGCTATGCGCTGTCGTTTTTGAACGTCACGACGGGTCCGTTGACCAAGTCGGGTGATCCGGACGGCGGACCCATTGCGTCCAACGAAATCAGGTCGGGGGCGTTCCAGCAGGGAGTGGATTTCGACGGGTACACCTTCAATGGCAACGCCGGGCAGCGCATCATCTTTACCGCGGTGGCCACCGGCGGTGGTTCGCAGAACACCAACATCACGCTGTATCCACCGGGCGGAGGCCCGGCCGAAACCGGCACCAGCGCCGATCAGATCGACTGGCAGCTGGCTGCCACCGGTACGTACACGGTGGTGGTGGAGGATGTCGGCAACGACGACACCGGCACGTACACCGTGTCCTATGTCAATCTCACCGCGGGCCCGTTGACCGACGGCAGCGATGCGGACGGCGGTCCGATCACGTCGGCGGCGGTGAAAAGCGGCACCATCAGCGGCGTGGCTGATCTCGACGCATTCACGTTTTCGGGAAACAGCGGCGACCGCGTGCTCATCGATGCGGTGGCAACCGCCGGCGCGAGCTTCAACACTGTGATCGTGCTGTACCCGCCCAACGGTGGGTCATATGTCACGTACACGGGCGGTGACCGTCTCGAGTATCAACTCAACGCGACGGGTACGTGGACAATTCTGATCGAAGACAACGGCGCCGACACGGCGGGGAGCTACGATCTGTCGCTGCTCAACATCACCTCGGGCCCGACCACGAGCGGCTCGGATCCGGATGGCGGCGTGCTGGTGTCGAACACCATGATGAACGGCCAGTTCAATCAGGGCGTGGACTTCGACGCCTATACCTTCACGGCCACCGCCGGCAACCGGGTGATCCTGACGGGAGTCATCACCGGCGGCACCGCCAACACCAATCTGACCCTGTATCCTCCCAACGGCGGTCCCGCCGAAACCGGGACCAGCGGCGACGCCATCGACTGGCAGGTGGCCCAGACGGGCACGTACACACTGGTGCTGGAAGACGTCGGCGACGACAACACCGGCACCTACACGGTGTCGTACCTGAACCTCACGGCCGGACCCCTCACGGATGGAACGGATCCGGACGGCGGTCCCATCACGTCCGCGGGTGTGAAGACCGGCACCATCAGCGGTACCGGCGATCTGGATGCCTTCACATTCACGGGAAATCTGGGAGACCGCGTGTTGATCGACGCGGTTGCAACCAGCGGCGCCAGTTTCAATACCGTGATCGTGCTGTATCCGCCCAACGGCGGCAGCTATGCCGCGTACACCGGCGCTGATCGCGTCGATTACCAGCTCACCGCGACCGGCACGTGGACGATCCTCATCGAAGACAACGGGCTCGACAACGCGGGCGACTACGAGCTTTCGCTGCTGAACATCACATCGGGTCCCATCACCAGCGGTAGCGACACCGATGGTGGCCCGATCGTCTCGAACGAGATCAAGAACGGGCAATTCAACCAGGGCGTCGATTTTGACGCGTACACATTCAACGGCTTTGCGGGTCAGCGTATCCTGTTTGTGGCGGTCGCGACCGGCGTGGGCGGACACAACACCAACATCTCGTTGTATCCACCCGGGGGGCGCCCTGCGGAGACGGGCACGTCCGGCGACGCGCTGGACGCACAGCTGCAACGGAGCGGAATCTACACGGTTGTCGTTGAGGATGTGGGGAACAACAACACCGGCAC
>DASRYI010000254.1:0-6464 GCA_035687255.1 Candidatus Krumholzibacteriia bacterium
ATCGCGAACCTGCCGCTGGCGCCGGTGGCATTGATGGCGGCGACGGCGTGGCTCTCGTTCCAGTCGCACCGGTTTCGCGTCGAGTTCGCGCTGGTGAGCGTGCCCATGATGGCGCTGCTCCTGCGCGATGCTCCCGTCATCGCCATGGCACGGCGCCTGTGGCCGTCGCGCGCCGGATGGCGCACGCTTGCCCTGGTGGCGGTGCTGTGCGTGATGACGGCGGAACGCTACCGCGTGCTCGTATCGCAGGACATTCCCGGGCTGTATCCGAAAGCGGCGGTGCAGTTCGTGCTCGCCAACGACGTGGCCAAACGGCCGTTCAGCACCATCGGGTTCGGTTCATATCTGCTGTGGAACGCGTACGGCCAACGACCCACGTTCATCGACGGACGCAACTTCGATCCGCAGCTCTACACCGACTTCCTGGAGGCGCAGACGCGAGAGACCACGTGGCGCGCCATCAACCGCAAGTACCACCCGGATGCGTACATCCTCCCAACGCCGGAACGTTGCGACAAGGGCACGCAGAATCTCCACGTGTGGCTGCAGAAGGCGGCGGACTGGCCGCTGGTGTATTGCGACGACCGCGCGTACGTCTACGTGGCGGCGGGCTCGGTCGATCCGGCCTGGCTGGCCGGGCACCGCATCGGTCACTAGTTGCGCGGAGTCGCTACTGAGATTGAGGGGGAGCCGGTTTGGTCTTCCAGGGGGGATCCATGGCGCAGCGGAAGCCGATGTACACCCAGCGTTTGCCCGGTGAGGCATTTTCGCGGTTGGCGCAGCGCAGGTACTTGGGGAAGGTGTTCCACGACCCGCCACGGTAGACACGGCGGTCGTCCTTGAATACGTCGCGGCGGTCGGGGACGTTCTTGGGGAGGATATCGTTCGGTCCCCGCGGATAGGACTGGTACCAGCCGTCCACCCACTCGGCGGCATTGCCCGCCATGTCGTAGGCGCCGTACGGGCTCACACCCAGCGGGTAGCTCATGATAGGCATCAGATGGTCGCCGTTGTTGGCGTAGGTCCGTTCGAAGTCCTGTCCCCACGGATACTGGCGCCCGTCGGTGCCGCGTGCGGCCTTCTCCCATTCCGCCTCGGTGGGGAGGCGCTTGCCCATGAACCTGGCGTAGGCGGCGGCTTCGTCCCAGGTGATGCTGATGACGGGCAGGCCATCCTCGCCGATCCCGTAGTTGCCGTTGACCCACTTGGGCGGCGCCTCCGCATGGGTTGCATCGAGGTACACCTTGTACTGCGCGTTGGTGACCTCATGGACGTCGATGAAGAAATCGTCCACCCACACGTGGCGCTGGGGAAATTCGTCGACGTCCGCGGACCGTTGCACCTCTTCGGCGGTGCTGCCCATGAGGAAGTCTCCCGCCGGCACGAACACCATGTCCTGGACGGGTGGGATGGGGTCGGGGCGTGGAGCGACGACGTGGGCGTCGGTACGGGGGGCGTTCTGGGTGGCGGAAGCCACCAGGGTCCCCGCGAGAATCGCCGGAATCGACAGCAGGATGAAAACAGGTCGCATAATGTCGGTGGTCTATAACCTCCGGCGGGGTGAGGCCACACGGTGGGAGCAGCCTAACCGGGCCCGGCCGGAAGAGTAAATGTTATTTCGATCTTCGCGTTATGGAGTCGGACGCGTGCCGGCGTGTGCGGCCCAAAAAAAAGCGGACCCCGTTGCCGGGGTCCGCACTACTCATGTGATACATCGATAAATGAGGCGGAAGGCAGTCCACCTTGCAGCGAACTGCCTTCCTCTGGTGGGGACAGAAACTGGCGTGTGTTTGGGACTAGGGACGCCGTTTCCTCTTCCTGATGTTGGCTTTGCGATAAATTCTGTGAAGCCGATACCGTCCGCCTCAGCCCATCATCTTGTATCCGAACGGTTGCCGCATTTCCTTCCCGCGGTACCGGCTTCGCAAGTGAATATAGCCGGGGTCTCGCTATACGTAAAATAGAAAATCTATATTGACATTATATTGATAATAGATAGATTGCCGGTATGGCCTCCATCAACCTCAACCATCTCTTCTACTTCTATGAGGTGGCCCGGCGGGGGAGCTTCACCCGGGCATCGCGGGATCTGCTGGTGGCGCAGTCGGCCCTGAGCGTCCAGATCAAGGCGCTCGAGAGTTCGTTGGGGCTGGCATTGTTCGACCGCCGGCGCAACGGCGTGGCCTTGACCGAAGCCGGGCAGCGCGCCTTCTCCGCCGCGGAGCGCATCTTTACCGACGTCGACCAGTTGATCGCCGACCTCAACCAGAGCGGCCGGCAGGTGGCGGGTGGCGTAAGTGTGGGCACCGTGAACAGCGTGGGCATCTATCAGCTGCCCGACCTCCTCGCCGAATTCCGCAAGCAGTCTCCCGACATCCAGGTGCGCGTCGACTTCCGCGAATCGGAAGCGGTGGTCGACCAGCTGCTGCAGGGGAAGAACGACCTCGCCATCGTTCCCTGGCAGCGCGCCTATCCCGAACTGAATGCGGTGCCGCTGACGCGCCACAAGATGTTCCTGGTGGCGCCGCCCGACCACCCGCTGGCCGCGCTCGGGCGAGTGTCTCCCCACGATCTCGAGAAGTATTCCTTTGTTGGATACCACGAGGGCATGCACACGCGCTCCATGATCGACGCGCTGTTCAAACGCATGTCGCTCAGCATCGAGTACTCGGTGGAGTCGTCCAATTCCGCAACCATCAAACAGATGGTGCTGGCCGGGATGGGGCTGGCGCTGCTGCCGGAAATTGTGGTGGCCGCGGAGTTGCGGCGCGGTCAGCTGGCGCGGCTCGACGTTCCGCCCCTGGTGATGTACCAGGATGTGACGCTGTACACCCGCAAGAACCGCACACTCTCGCGCTCGGCGACGCAGTTCGTCACTTTCCTCACCGACTATTTCGACCGCCGCAAGCGCGTGACGGAGAAGCGCGGGCATTAGGACGCCGTCTTTGAGGCTCGCCTCATGGTGTTCCGGCGCCGTATACTCCCCGCATGACCGTAACCATCATCATGTTCCTTGCGGGCGTTGCGTTCGGTGCCCTTGTGCTCTGGCTCGTGGGCCGCGCGCGCAGCGCGCGTCTGGAGGCCACGCTGGAGCAGGAGCGCCGCGCGTCCGCGGACCGCATCGCCACATTGGAGCGCAGCGAAACGCGTCTTACCGATACCTTCAAGGCCCTCTCGGGCGACGCCCTCAAGAGCAACAACGAGGCGTTTCTCCAGCTTGCCCGCGCGACGCTCGACAAATACCAGGAGGGCGCGAAGACCGATCTCGAGCAGAAGCGCAAGGACGTCGAGACGGTGGTCAAGCCGATCACGGAATCACTCGAGAAGGTGAACGCGCAGATCCAGGAGCTGGAAAAAATTCGCGCGCGCGACTACGGCAGCCTCACCGAGAACCTGCGCAGCTTGAAGGCGGAGGCCGAAGCGCTGAACGCCGAGACGCGCAATCTGGGTAACGCCCTGCGCAAACCGATGGTGCGCGGGCGCTGGGGCGAAATCCAGCTGGAGCGCGTGGTCGAACTGGCCGGCATGATGGACCACGTCGACTTCCACCGCCAGGCCACCACCGAAACCGAAGACGGCCGCCTGCGTCCCGACCTCGTCGTGCATCTGCCGGGCGGGAAGACCATCGTGATCGATGCCAAGGCGCCCATCGAGTCGTATCTCGCGGCGCACGAGGAACGCGACGAAGCGCGCGCCCGAGAACTCATGAAGCAGCATGCGCGCGCCGTGAAGAATCACGTCACGAAGCTCAGCGAGAAGTCCTACTGGAATCAGTTCGTGGCAACACCCGAATTCGTGGTGATGTTCCTGCCCGGGGAAAACTTCTTTTCCGCCGCGCTCGAGCAGGACCCGTCGCTCATCGAAGAGGGCGTGAAGGACCAGATCATCATCGCCACACCCTCGACACTGATCGCGCTCTTGAAGGCCGTCGCATTCGGCTGGCGGCAGGAAAAGATCGCGGAGAGCGCGCAGGAAATCAAGAATCTGGGCCGCTCTCTTTATGAACGCTTGAGCACGCTGGCCGAACATTTCGGCAAGGTGGGGAACAACCTCGACCGCGCCATCGGTGCCTACAACGACGCCGTGGGCTCGCTGGAGACGCGCGTGTTGCCGGCGGCGCGGCGCTTCCAGGAACTGGAAGTCACCACCGTGGAGGCCATCGACGAGGTCAAGCCGGTGGAGAAGTCCACGCGCGCGCTGCAGGCGGCTGAGTTCGCGGAGAAAACGGTTTCCACGCCCGCGGCCAGGGCCGTGCCGCCCGCCTCCCAGGGCTCCATGTTCGACGGGCCCTCCCCGCCGCGCGACGTTCCGCCCGGGCGGCGGGCCTTCGTGGACGGCAAAGGCGCGATTGACGACCGGCCCGAAACCCGGTAAACTATTGAACACGCGGCTTTTGCCCCGTGCCGCCGACCCACCCCTGTTTTAACGAATCCGACAGGACCACATGCGCCTACGATTCAACCCGCGCCGTGCCACGACTTTGTCCGTGCTCGCGGCCATTGCCCTGTTCTGCGCCGCGCCGGCGGGTGCGACCACCAACCCGCGCCTCGAGTGGAAGACCATCTCCACCGAGCATTTTGACATCCATTTTCATGAAGGCGAAGAGTGGACGGGCGAGCAGGCGGCGAAGATCGCCGAGGAGATCTACGGCCCCATCACCGCCGTCTATCATTACGAACCCAAACGCTGCCACATCATCCTCATCGATACCGAGGACTATTCCAACGGAGCCGCGTTCTACTACGACGACAAGATCGAGATCTGGGCCACCAACCTGGAGTTCAACCTGCGCGGCACCACCGTGTGGCTGCGCAACGTGATCACCCACGAATACACCCACATCGTGTCCATTCAGGCCGCGATGAAGATGCCCAAGCCGATTCCGGCGCTCTATTTCCAGGCCATCGGGTTCGAGCGCGAAAAGCGTCCCGACGTGATCAACGGATACCCCAACATGATCGTGTCGTATCCCATCACCGGCACGGTGGTGCCGGGATGGTGGGCCGAGGGTGTGGCGCAGGTGCAGTCGCCCAGCATGCGCAACGACTGCTGGGATACGCACCGCGACATGATTCTGCGCGCCTCGCTGGTGGACAACACCATGCTGACCTACGACGAGATGGGATATCTCGGACACCGCAGCATCGACAACGAGCGCGTGTATGACCATGGCTTCGGCCTGGTGCGCTACATCGAAGCCACCTACGGCGACGACGCCATTCGCGAAATCAACCACCACCTCGGCGACTGGAACCGGCTCACCTTTGACGGCGCCTGCAAGAAGGTGACCGGCAAGTCCGGCCGCGACGTCTACAACGACTGGCGGGCGGCGCTCAAGCGGCGCTTCGACGCCGAACTCGTGCCCGTGTACAAGAATCCGCGCGAGGGTGCGGTGGTGTGCGACGGCGGCTACATGACGCTGGGGCCGGCGTTCAGCCCCGACGGCAAGACCGTGGCGTTTCTCTCCAACAAGGGAAGCGACTACGCGGGCACGGATCTGTACACGGCGGCGCGCGACGGCTCCGATCTCAAGGAGATCGAGAGCGGTGTCTCCTCGCGGCCGTTCTACTCGCACGACGGCAAGTACCTGGTGTATGCGAAGCACGAAAAGGCCGACATCTACAACTCGCGCCTGAGCGACCTGTTCACCTACGAGATCGCGACCAAGAAGGAAACGCGCCTGTCGCACAAACTGCGCGCGGCCGAGCCGTCGTGGTCGCCCGACGACGCGCATCTGGTGTTCGTGCTCAACGGCGATGGAACCCACCGGCTCGGCATCATGGACCGCGACGGCAAGAACTTTCGCGTGCTCTACGCGGCCGAGAAGGGAACGCAGTTCTACGCGCCGCAGTTCTATCCCGACGGATCGCGGATTCTGTTTGGTGTTTTCACCACCGGCACGCGCGACCTGGCGTCGATCGCGGCGGACGGCACCGATTTTCGCTACGAACTGCGCACCGACAACGACGAGCGTGATGCGAGATTCGCGCCCGGAGGGCGCGTGGTCTTTGCTTCGGACCGCTCCGGCATTTTCAACATCTACTCCCTGGATCTCGCGACCCGTGAGGTGTCCCAACTCACCAACGTGGTGGGCGGCGCCTTCATGCCCGATCCGTCCACGGACGGCGCCGTGGTGTACGCCCAGTTCACGGGCAAGGGCTACCGGGTATCGCGGCTTGATGCGACGGCGGAACCGGTGAGCGAACTCACCGCCGACGCCTATGCGGTGCGAGCCGCGGAAGAATTCGACGAGTGCCGGGCGCTCAAGAGCCGCCCCGAAGCGTTGCCCCACGACGAAGTGATGACCGAGGATGTGGGCGCCAACGGCGCCGTCACCAACACGCCCGCGGCGGGCATCGAAGAAACGGAAGCCGCCGCGACGTCCGATTCCACCGCGGCGAACATCGACATGTCCGCGGCGCCGGATTCCATCGGCACGCTGCCCAGGGGCGGCGCCACCGCCA
>DASRYI010000255.1:0-25803 GCA_035687255.1 Candidatus Krumholzibacteriia bacterium
CGTCCCCCGCCGTGATCACCAGGTGTTCGTTCCCCAGTTCGCGCGTCTCTCCGTCCAGCGTTTCGAGGTGTTCGCGCTCGTGCGCGCGTCGCACACCCATGTCGGCGGACGGCAGCAGATTGAGATCGTAGGCGTGCATCGGCTGCCCCATCTCCATCATCACGTAGTTCGTCACGTCGACGATGTTGTTGATGGAGTGCATGCCGACCGATTCCAGAGCGGCCTTGAGCCATGCCGGAGAAGGCCCCACCGTCACGCCGCGAATCACACGCGCGGTGAAACGAAAACACTGCGTGGCATCTTCGATCGCCACGCGCACCGCGGTGTCGTCCTTCTTGCCGGCCGCCACCGCCGCAGCACCGAGTGTGAGCGGCGTCTGGTAGATGGCGGAAATCTCGCGCGCCACCCCCACGTGCGACAGCTGGTCCGGGCGATTGGGCGTGACTTCCAGTTCGAGCATGGCGTCGGCGTTGCCGAGGATGTCCGCCACTGGCGTGCCGGGCGCGGCGTCGGTGTCGAGCACCATGATGCCGTCGGACTCGGTACCCAGGCCGAGTTCGACCTGCGAACAGATCATCCCGTTGGACACGACGCCGCGAATCTTGCTTTTGCGAATCTTGACGTCCCCGGGCAGGCGTGCACCCACGCGCGCAACCGGCACGCGCTGGCCCGCGGCCACGTTGGGCGCGCCGCAGACGATTTCCAGCGGGTCGCCCTCCCCCACGTCGACGCGGCACAGGCGAAGTTTCTGCGCGTCCGGATGCGGTTGCACGTCGAGCACGTGCCCGACCACCACCAGACGCTCGGTAACGCCGCGGCTCACCACCCGCTCGACCTTGATGCCGTGCATGGTGAGGTCGTGGGCCAGCGTGGCCACATCCACGGGGATATCCACGTACTGTCGCAACCACGCGACGGAAACGTTCACGACGTCGGCTCCTGGAACTGCTCGAGAAAGCGCAGGTCGTTCTCGAGAAACAGACGGATGTCGGGGATGCCATGGCGCACCATGGCGATACGGTCCACGCCGACGCCGAAGGCAAAGCCGGAGTACTTCTCGGGATCGCACCCCACTGCGCGCAGCACGTTGGGGTGCACCATGCCCGCTCCCATGATTTCGATCCAGCCGCTCTGTCCGCACAGCGCACACCCCGATCCGTTGCACGAAAAGCACGTGACGTCGACGTCCACACTGGGCTCGGTGAAGGGAAAGAAGTGCGGTTTGAAACGGATGTTGGTGGATGCGCCGAAGAGTTCGCGCGAGAACATCAGCAGATCGCCGCGCAGGTCGGCCATCGAGACGTCGGTGTCGATATACAGGCCCTCCACCTGGTGGAACTCGGCCTGGTGCGATGCATCGATGGCCTCGTTGCGGTACACCCGCCCGGGTGCATAGATCTTCAGCGGCGGCCGGTTCGCTTCCATGAAGCGCACCTGAATGGGTGACGTGTGGGTGCGCAGCAGGATCTCCTTGGAAACGTAGAAGGTATCCTGCAGGTCGCGCGACGGATGCTCGTCGGGAAAGTTCAGCGCCTGAAAATTGTAGTACTCGAGTTCGACCTCGGGTCCGCGCGCCAGACGGTACCCCATGCCCTCCAGGATGTCGCGGATGCGGCGGAAGGTCTGCGAGATGATGTGGCGGCGTCCCACCGCGCCCGGCGTCGCCGGGAGCGTTCCATCGACCGGTGGCTGGTAATGGGGATTGTCGTCGCCGCCGCCCAGCGCCTGCGCGCGTTCCGCCAGCAGCGACTCGCACAGCGTCTTCAGACGGTTGGCTTCCGCCCCGATGCGCGGGCGTTCGTCCGCCGGGGCGTCCTTGATCCCGTGCAGGTAGGCGGTGATGCTGCCCTTGCGGCCGAGGTAGCGCAGCCGCACACCCTCGAGATCATCGCCGGTGCGGGCATTTTCGACGTCGGCCCGCAGCGCGTCTTCGATGGCCCGTGAGTCCATCGGCGGGCGGCCGTGCCTAGCTCGCGCCGCCCCACGCCGCCTTGGCGACGTCGGCGAGCTTGCTGAACCCGGTGGCGTCGTTCACGGCCATCTCTGCGAGCATCTTGCGGTCGATGTCGACGGCTGCCCGCTTGAGGCCGCTGATGAACCGGCTGTACGACATCCCGTTCATGCGCGCGGCCGCATTGATACGCGCAATCCACAACTGGCGGAAATTCCGCTTTTTGGTGCGGCGGTCACGAAATGCAAACACGCCCGCGCGTTCCACAGTCTCGCGCGCCGAGCGGTACATGGTACGGCGGCCGCCGAAGTTCCCCTTCGCCTGCTTCAGAACCTTTTTGCGCTTGGCGCGACCGGCAACCGTATTCTTTGTGCGTGGCATGACAAATCCTCCCTTGGGCGTCCCTGGATCAAATTGTGACGCAATGGTGTAACGACGGACCCCGCCGCCATCCGGCGCGGAGCGACTACATCAACAGCAATCGCTTGATCCGCTTCTCGTCCGCGGGATGAACCAGCGCGCCCTTGCGCAGCGCGCGTTTCCGCTTGGTTGTCTTCTTGGTCAGAATGTGACTGGTGAAGGCCTGGTTACGGCGAACCTTCCCCGTACCCGTCTTACGAAACCGTTTCTTCGCCGATCGGCTTGACTTCAATTTCGGCATGACTCACTTCCTTGTTTTCCCGAGGCGCTGCCTGCGGAGATGGTTTTGCCTTTGGATGCGTCTTTGTCGACAACGGCGACATGTACATGATCATGAACCGGCCTTCGAACTCCGGCTGGCGATCGACCTGTCCCACGTGTGCGAGATCCTTGGTCAGGCGGTCCATGATCCGGTAGCCCATTTCCTTGTGATCCATTTCGCGGCCGCGGAACATGAGGGTGATCTTGACCTTGTAATGCTTCTCGAGAAATTCCTCGGCGTGCTTCTTCTTGAACTGGTAATCGTGTTCCTCGGTCTTGGGCCGGAACTTCACTTCCTTGATCTGAAACGTGTGCTGCTTCTTCTTCGACTGTTTCTGCTTCTTGCTCTGTTCGTACTTGTATTTGCCGAAGTCCATGACGCGACAGACCGGCGGCCGTGACGTGGGAGACACCTCGACGAGATCGAGGCCCTGTTCCTGCGCGAGTCGCACCGCCTGCTGGGTCGGCATGACACCCAGCTGATTTCCTTCCGCGTCGATCACGCGCACCTCGGGAACACGAATCTGTTCATTGGCGCGAATGCGCGGTGCTCTTCCTCTGTTTCGATCGAAGCTGATAACGCCTCCTAAAAATGAAAAAAGCGGACGCCAGGCATCCGCTCACCGCGCGGACATGCCGCGCGGTCTCACGAAACCTGGCCGATCCATTGATGGCAGGTGAGGGGCACGCGCCCCTGCTTCACCGGTCCTTCCATCGGAAGGACCTGAACCACAATTGTCACTGGATATTAGCTAGACCGCGGCCACCTCGTCAACCAGTTCCGTGACGAAGTCCGCAAGCGGCTTCTGGCCCAGGTCGCCCTTGCCGTGGGCACGCACCGACACCAGGCCATCTTTGGCTTCGCGGGCCCCCACCACGGCCATATAGGGGACTTTCTGCATTTCTGCCTCGCGGATCCGGTATCCAATCTTCTCGTCGCGGGCGTCCAGCTCGGCCCGGATGCCCCGCGCCCGCAGCGCCTTCAGCACCTCGTCGGCGTGTCCGTTGGCCTCCGAGGTCACCGGAAGCACCACGCACTGCACCGGCGCCAGCCAGGTCGGGAAGGCGCCCGCGTAGTGCTCGGTCAGAATGCCCATGAAGCGTTCGATGGACCCGAACAAGGCGCGGTGCACCATGAACACGGATTTGCGCTCGCCGCCGCTGGCCACGTAGGTGACGTCAAAGCGTCGCGGCAGGTTGAAATCGAACTGAATGGTGGAAAGCTGCCACGCGCGGCCGATGGCGTCGATCACCTTGACGTCGATCTTGGGGCCGTAGAAGACGGCCTCGCCTTCCATGCGCTTGTACGGGAGTCCCCGGCGCTTGACCGCGGCTTCCAGCGCCGCTTCCGCCATGGTCCACTCTTCGTCGAGTCCGGCGTACTTGCCCGGGTTGGCGGGATCACGCACGCTCAACTCCACATTGAAGCGGTCGAATCCAAAACGTTTCAGCACCGTCATCGCAAAATCGAGCGTCGCGTCGATTTCATCCGGCATCTGCTCGGGCGTGCAGAACAGGTGGCCGTCGTCCTGCGTGAAGCCGCGCACGCGCAGCAGCCCGTGCAACGCGCCCGACAGCTCATGGCGGTAGACGGTTCCCATTTCTGCGATGCGTACCGGGAGTTCGCGATAGCTGTAGAGACGACGCTTGTAGACCAGGATGTGCCCCGGGCAGTTCATGGGTTTGACCACGTATTCGGTGCCGTCCACGTCCATGGTGAACATGTTCTCGCGATAGTAGGTAAGGTGCCCGGAGGTGTTCCACAACTCCGCCTTGGCGATGTGCGGGGTGTATACGAGCTGATACCCGCGTTTGCGATACTCCGATTTCAGATACTGCTCCATCACCTCACGCACCACCGCGCCGCGCGGCAGCCAGAAAACCAGTCCCCCGCCCGCCTCCTCCTTCACCTCGAAGAGGTCGAGGGCCTTGCCGAGCTTGCGGTGGTCGCGCTTCTCGGCTTCCGCGAGTTGCTGCAAATACGCATCGAGATCGCTCTTCTTGTAGAACGCGGTGGCATAGATGCGTTGCAACATGGGCTTGCTGGAGTCGCCACGCCAGTACGCGCCCGCGGTGGAAAGCACCTTCACGTGCTTCAGGCGTTTCGGACTGTCGAGGTGCGGACCCGCGCACAGATCCACGAACCGCCCCACCGTGTAGATGGACACGCTGTCGCCGGGGATATCGTTGATCAGTTCCAGCTTGTAGCGTTGGCCGAGATTGGCGAAATACTTCATCGCGCGCGGCTTGTCCCAGTCTTCGCGCGAGATGACCATGCTCTCCTTCAGGATCTCGTTCATGCGCGTCTCGATGCGCGCCAGGTCCTCGGGAGTGAACGGCTTCTGGACCTCGAAGTCGTAGTAGAACCCGTTCTCGATGGGCGGGCCGATGGCGAACTTCACATCCGGAAACAGATCCTGCACCGCGAGCGCGAGCACGTGCGAGGCGGTGTGGCGCAGAACCCACAGGCTCTCGTCGTCGCCGTCGCGCAGCGCGCGGAAGGTTCCCTCCCCGGAAATGGACTGATGAATGTCGTGCAGCTCGCCGCCGAAGAGCACGGCTACGGTGTCCTTCTGCACGCGACCGCCGATGGAGGCCAGCACGTCGGGCACCGGGATGGCGTTGCCCTCAAAAGATCGGACGGAGCCGTCGGGCAGAGTTACTCGGACCATGATGTGACTCGGTTCATGGGAACGGAATGGTGGGCGATAGTGGACTTGAACCACTGACCTTCTGCGTGTCGAGCAGACGCTCTAGCCAGCTGAGCTAATCGCCCCAACCAGTTGATGTTTAGAGAGTTCACCGAGAGTACCCGGCGCTGCGCACAGGGTCAAGTGAAAAGCGGAAAACGAAGCGAGCACCGTGCCCTCCGCAGCAACACGGAACCTGAGCACGGTGCTCGCCGAACACAATACGACGATGCTTACTTCTTCTGCTTGCCGTCTCCGTCGATCACTTCATATTCCGCGTCCACGGCTCCGCCCGGCCCGCCGTCTTCCGGGGACTGGCTTTCACCCGGGCCGGCGCCGGGCTGCGCGCCACCCGGCTGAGCGCCGGCATCCTCCGCCGACGCCTGCTGGTACATGCGCTGCGCGACTTCCTGCCAGGTGGCATTGAGACGGTCGCTCGCGGATTTGATCTGTGAAGGTGAATCCGACTTCAACGCGCTCTTCACGCCTTCCACATCCGCTTCCAGGCGACGCACATCGTCGGCCGAGAGTTTCTCCTTGTACTCCTTGAGATTCTTCTCGGTCTGATACACCAGGGCGTCGGCCGCATTGCGCGCGTCGATTTCCTCACGCTTCTTGTGGTCTTCTTCCTTGAAGCGCTCCGCGTCCTTCACCATGCGTTCGATCTCAGACTCGGAAAGTCCGCTCGATGCCTTGATGACGATCTTCTGTTCCTTGCCGGTGGCCTTGTCCCGGGCCGTTACGTGCAGGATACCGTCGGCATCGATGTCGAAGGTGACCTCGATCTGCGGCATGCCCCGCGGCGCGGGCGGAATCCCCGCCAGCTGGAAGCGTCCGATGGTCTTGTTGTGCACCGCCATCTCGCGCTCGCCCTGAAGTACGTGAATGTCCACGGCCGTCTGGCCGTCGGCCGCCGTCGAGAATATCTCGCTCTTGCGCGTGGGAATGGTGGTGTTGCGCTCGATCAGGCGCGTCATCACGCCGCCCAGCGTCTCGATGCCCAGCGAAAGCGGGGTTACGTCGAGCAGGAGCACGTCGGTCACGTCGCCGCCGAGCACGCCCGCCTGAATGGCCGCGCCGATCGCAACCACTTCGTCGGGGTTGATGCCCTTGTGGGGCTCGCGGCCGAACAGTTCCTTGACCACACGCTGCACCATCGGAATGCGCGTGGAACCGCCCACGAGGATCACTTCGTCGATGTTGTCGGGCTTGAGACCCGAGTCGGCGAGCGCCTGCTTGCACGGACCCACGGTGCGCTGCACCAGGTCGTCGATCAACTGCTCGAGCTTGGCGCGCGTCAGCTTCACGTTGAGGTGCTTGGGACCCGACGCGTCGGCCGTCACGAACGGCAGGTTGATGTCGGTCTGCATGGCGGTCGAGAGTTCGCACTTGGCGCGCTCGGCGGCTTCCTTGAGGCGCTGCAGCGCAATCGCATCCCTGGAAAGATCGATTCCCTGCTCCTTCTTGAATTCCGCCACCAGCCACTCGATCACGCGCTGGTCGAAGTCGTCACCGCCGAGGTGCGTGTCACCGTTGGTCGCCTTGACCTCGAACACACCTTCGCCGATGTCGAGCACGGACACGTCAAAGGTGCCACCGCCGAGGTCGTACACGACGATCGTCTCATCCTTCTTCTTGTCGAGACCGTACGCCAGCGACGCGGCCGTGGGCTCGTTGATGATGCGTTTGACGTTGAGACCCGCAATCTTGCCGGCATCCTTGGTGGCCTGGCGCTGGCTGTCATTGAAGTATGCGGGAACCGTGATGACCGCGTCGGTCACCGGTTCACCCAGGTAGGCCTCGGCTGCATTCTTGAGATACTGCAGCACCATGGCCGAGAGTTCGGGGGGCGAATATTTCTGCCCTCCCACATCCACCATGACCCCGGTACCGTCGCCTTCGGTGACCTTGTACGGGATCATCTTGATCTCGTTGCTCACCTCGCCGTACTTGCGGCCGATGAAGCGCTTGATTGAGTAGATGGTCTTGTGAGGGTTGGTGATGGCCTGGCGCTTGGCCAGCTGGCCGACCAGGCGCTCGCCGTCATTCGAGAACGCCACGATCGACGGCGTGGTGCGGCCGCCATCCGGATTCGGAATGACTTTGGGCTCGCCGCCTTCCATGATCGCGACGCATGAGTTCGTGGTTCCCAGGTCGATTCCAATCGTTTTTCCCATGAATGAATGTCCTTCCGTTTCTATCAGAATGATCGTGTCGCCGGTTCCAGGGCGGACCGGCCACTAATGCCTACTCAAGTCGCGTGCCATCCCCGCTGGACACGGCTATGTGGTTACCTTGAAAGCTGATAGGAGAGATTGGCGGAATCTGTCATCGCGGGAGCAGAAGCGCCCGCCTGCCATATCGCTACGAATCACGACACAATGGCATGGTTCTACGGGTCCTCGGGATGGAGGACTGACATAAGGAGCGCAAGGCCCACGCTGAAGTCGTCAGGAGTCGCCTTGCCCGAATCCACTCCCCGCGGAAGACGAAATACCGGATGTCCGCCCGCGCGGTGTACCTCGAGACGGTCCCACCTGGGATCCCCCACGGAAACCCCCTTCGCCACACACCGCCGCAGAAAGTCGGCCCACAGACGCACGGCCTCCGTCTCGCTCCGGCCGACGGACGGTTCGAGCGGCGCGTGGGCCATCTCCGCGGCCACCTCATTGAGAATACTGGTAAAACGCCGGTCGTTCATGCAAGGCCCGCCACATCAGGAAAAGATTTACAAACAAAAGAGTTGACACCCAAATTAGACCCGGATAGATTAACCGGTGCAGGAAGCCTGATGTGGGGACGTTCTTGCCCCAGTAACCTACTCGACCTTTTTGCGGAGAAGAGGGTTCGCCCTCGGCACCTACCAAAAAGGACCCCTGACACCCCTCGCACAGGCTTTCTGCATTTTTATTTCCCGCCCTTCTCTCTTTCATCCGAAAAGTTTGTACGCGCCAGCTTGAGTAGTGTCTCACGCGTATTCAATTCCGGTTCCTCCAGCACGCGGTCCAGCAGATAGTTCAGTACCTCGCCCACCTTCGGGCCCGGACGCGTTTGCAGGACATCCATAATATCGTCGCCGCCCACCGCAAGGTCAGCCACTTTCATACCGCTGCGCGCCTCCAATTCCAGGCGGACACGTTCCTTCAGTTCCTCCAGCAGCGCAAGCTCATCGCGGAGATCCCGGGAGCGGCAGTCCGCCTCCCGCAGGGCGAACAGGTCGTCCACGTTCTCGACCCCGATGCGGGCCATGAAGCGCCGCACCGTCACCGGCTTCCACGCCGGCTCATAGCGAAACATGTGCTCCCGCACCAGATGGGTGCACCGGGAGACAAATGCATGCGGGTAGCGCAGTCGCTCGAGCACCTGGTGGGCCAGGCCTGCACTGACAACCTCGTGCCCATAGAAGACGACGCGACGCCCGCGTTCGTCTTCCACCGTCTGGCGCGCGTCCACCTTTCCCACGTCGTGCAGCAACGCCGCCCAACGCACCAGCAACGATTCCCTGCGCGCGGCGTCACATACCTTGAGTGAATGCACGTACACATCGTCGGGGTGATACTCATTCTGCGTCACGCCGTGGCAACGATCGAGTTCCGGAAGCACCACCGCCAGTCCGCCCAGCGTGTGCAAGAGATCCAGCCCGCGGCCGGGCGTGACGCACTGCGTGAGCAATTTCGACAACTCCTCCTGCACGCGCTCGGCGCTCACCGTCGCCAGCAGCGCGCTGGCCGCCTGCATGGCGCGCGCGGTGGCGTCGTCGATACTCAAATCGAAGCGGGCGGCGAAACGCGCGCCGCGCAGGATGCGCAACGGATCCTCTTCGAAGGCGGCGGGAAAGATCATGCGCAGGCGGCGCTCACGCAGATCGGTCTCGCCTCCCAACGGATCGACGCGGGTTCCATCGGGAAGACGCTCCGCCATGGCGTTGATGGTGAAATCCCGGCGCCGCAGGTCGTCTTCCACCGGAAGACGCCAGTCGGTCTGCACGGCGAATTCGCGGTGTCCCGGGCCTGTGGATTGTTCCACCCGGGGAAACGCGATGTCGCACGGGGGAAGACCGTCGGGGGTGAAGTGGTAAACGCCGAAGAACTTCCCCACCAGCGCCACGCGCCCGTGGCGCGAAAGAATGGCTTCGAGGCGCGCGGGTTCGATGCCGCGCACGAGGTAATCGCTGTCTTCGACGTGTTCGATTCCCAGCAGCCGGTCGCGGACGACACCTCCAACGCGGTAGAGCTCCCCCGCCCCGACGACGTCTTCCTGCCAGGGCGCCAGGCTCACGGCTGTTCCGATCGCCACCGCACGGGATGTCTCAGCCACAGGAGGAATCCCGCCAGCGCCGTCAGGTACGTGCCGATCAGGACGTAGACAATCGAGAAGCCCACGGCCTGCGCGGCACCCGTACCGACCACCGAGAAGAAGAAGACCACCGCTGCGTCGCGCGTCCCCAGACCGGAGACCGACACCGGCAACAACTCGACGAGCGTCACGATGGGCATGATGAGGACAATGTATGCGGGACGCACGGGCAGCGACAGCAAACGCGCAACGTAGATGGCCAGCGCAAAGATGAGCATCCAGCACACCAGCGTATAGGCGGCCATCACCACGGCGCGCACCGGACGCGACCCGTGCACGCGCAGCGCGTCGTAGAAGGTGTTGAAGTTCATGGAAAGCCGGTCGCGGAAACGCGCCGGAATCAGGACCGACGCCATCGGCTTGACCAGAAGACGAACCCACTCCCGGCGAGTCGCCACCACCGCGGCGGCTCCCAGCACCAACACACCGGCGACGACCAGCGGCGCGGACGGAACCCGCATGTAGCGGGCGGAAAATACCAGCACGCTCACCGCGCCCGCGACCAGCACAAACGCGATATCCCACAGGCGGTCGACAAATATCGTGAGAAAGGCCTCGCCCAGGGGCCGGCCGGTGTCATTGCGCAGATAGAAGGCGCGCACCACGTCCCCCGCCTTGGCGGGTGTTACCGCCGACGCGAAAAAGCCAATCACCCACACCACGGTGCTGCGCCTCAGACTGTATTCGATCCCGAGGCTCTGGATGACGTAGCGCCAGCGCGCGCCGCGCACGGTCATGATCACCAGGATCAGGAGCGGCGCCCACAGCACGCCCCGCCAGTCGATCCCCGACAACGCGGAGAGAATTCGCCCGGGGCCGGCGCGATACACGATGAACGCGAACACCGCGAACCCGACCATGGGCATGAGGAATGTGACGAACCGTCGCATGGGTGTGTGGAGACGAAAATGGACGTTTTCGACGCGCCACCGCGGACGGCGCACTTGATTGCCCGCGGCGACACCCCTATAATACTCTAATATTAGTGCCTTGGGAGTCCACTGTGAAGCACGACAAAGTGACCATCAAGATCCCGCGGCCGCTGTACACTCGTGTCCAGCAGCTCATCGACGACTCCGGCTTCAATTCGCCCACCGACTTCATCGTGTACGTGCTCCGGGACGTACTGAGCGAACGCGGCATGAGTACCGCCGGTCGCTTCACGCCCGAGGAGCTCGCTGCTATAAAAGACAAGCTGCGCCGCCTTGGTTATCTCGACTGACGCGGCCGCTGTTCTGGAGGACGTGTTTCCATGATTTCACCGCACGGCGGAACGCTGGTTTCGCGTGTCGCACCCCGCGAACAACGCGACGCATTGCGGGCCCACGCGCGCACGCTGCCCACCATCGACATGAACGCGCGCGAGACATCCGATCTGCTGCTGATCGCCATCGGCGCCATGAGCCCGCTCGAGGGGTTCATGGACTCGCGAACCTATGCGTCCGTGCTCGAACACATGCGCCTCCCGTCGGGCGTGGTGTGGTCGCTTCCGGTAACACTCTCGGTTCCCGACCCCGCGCTGGCGAAGCGCGCCACTCCGTTCGCCGCCGCGCTGCGTGATCCCGATGGAGAGATCGTCGGCGTGATGTCGGTCGAAGAGCTGTATACGCCCGACAAGGAGCGCGAGGCAACGCTGGCTCTCGGAACCAGCGACGCGGCGCATCCCGGGGTGCAGTACCTGCAGTCCACCGGCGGCGTGTACGCGGCCGGCAAGGTGTGGATGATCGAACGCGTCAAACAGGGTCCCTTCGCCGCGCGCGAACTCGACCCCGCCGAGACACGGGCGCTGTTTGCCGAAAAGAAGTGGGAGCGCGTGTGTGCGTTCCAGACGCGCAACCCGATCCACCGCGCGCACGAATACCTGATCAAGTGCGCGCTGGAGATCATGGATGGGTTCCTGATTCATCCCGCCATGGGAGAGACCAAGTCCGACGACGTCCCCGCCGAAGCGCGCATGGACTGCTACCTCGCGCTCATCGAGCATTACTTCCCCGCCGGCAACGTGGCGCTGTCCGCGTTTCCCTACGCCATGCGCTACGCGGGACCGCGCGAGGCGATTCTGCACGCCATCATCCGGCAGAACTACGGGTGCACGCACTTCATCGTGGGCCGGGATCACGCCGGCGTGGGCAAGTACTACGGCACCTACGACGCGCAGCAGATATTCGACACGCTCGAGCCCGGCGCCCTGGCCATCCAGCCGGTGCGGTTTGAGCATTCATTCTACTGCAAGCGCTGCGGTGCAATGGCGTCGCAGAAGACATGCCCGCACGATGCGGCCGATCGCATGATGCTGAGCGGGACCCGCGTGCGCGAGATGCTTGCCAACGGTGACACGCTGCCGCCCGAGTTCACCCGCCCCGAGATCGCCGACATCCTGCACAAGCACTACGCGGTGAACCGCGCCCGATGAGCATGTCACGCCGTCTCGCCGTCATTGGTCTCGATTGCGTCGCGCCCGAACTCCTCTTCGGACCCTGGCTCGACGAAATGCCCAACATCCGCCGTCTCATGCAGGACGGCCTGCACGCCCATCTCATGTCGACGGTTCCGCCCATCACCGTTCCCGCGTGGATGGCCATGATGACGTCGCAGGATCCGGGAATGCTGGGGATATACGGCTTCCGCAATCGCGGTTCCTTTGCCTACGAAGACACCTTCACGGTGAACGCCGGGCACGTGCACGCGCCCACCGTCTGGAACGTGCTCTCGCGCAACCGGCTTCGTTCGGTGGTCATGGGCGTCCCGCTTACCTACCCGCCCAAACCCCTCAACGGCGTGCTGGTGGGTTGCTTTCTCACACCCGACCGCAGCGCGTCGTTCACGTTCCCGCCCGAGTTCCAGTCGCGGCTGGACACGCTCGCCGGGGGCGAGTACATCATCGACGTGAAGGATTTCCGCAACGACAACAAGCGTGAGACGCTGGCGCAGATACAGGTGATGACGGAACGGCGTTTCCGCGCGTTCCGCGCCACGCTCGCCGAGGAAGACTGGGACTTCGCCATGATGGTGGAGATGGGCCCCGACCGGCTGCATCACGCCTTCTGGCGCTACTTCGATCCGGGTCATCGTCTCTACGAGAAGGGCAATCCGTTCGAGGACGTGGTGCACCGTTACTACCTGGAAATGGACGCCGAAGTCGGCCGCACGGTGGATTCCCTTCCCGCCGACACGTCGGTGATCGTGGTTTCCGATCACGGCGCCAAGCGCATGGTGGGTGCGGTGTGCATCAACGAATTCCTGATGCGCGAGGGATACCTGACGCTCAAGGAATACCCGAAGCATCCCACGCGGCTGAAACCGGACATGGTGGACTGGACGAAGACGCGCGTGTGGGGCGATGGCGGCTACTACGCGCGCGTGTTCCTCAACGTGCAGGGGCGCGAAGCGCAGGGCACCATCCCGCCCGCCGATGTCCCGCGCGTGCGCGCGGAACTGCGCGCCAAACTGGAAGCACTGGGAGACGACCAGGGACGCCCCATCGGAACCCGCGCGCTCTATCCCGAAGAGATCTACCGCGAGTGCCACGGCATCGCCCCGGACCTGATCGTGTACCTGGGCAATCTCGACTGGCGCAGCGCGGGCACGGTCGGACACGGCAGCATCCATATGTTCGACAACGACACCGGACCCGACGATGCCAACCACGCCCAGGAAGGTATTTTTGTGTGGCACGGACGCAGACAGGCGCGCCGCGGGACGGGCCCGGTATCGATCTACGACGTGGCGCCCTCGATTCTCGATTTCTACGGCATACCGGCTCCCGCCGGCATGATTGGAACCGTGCTCTAGCACCCACAACGGAGGACTGCATGAAAGGATTCACACTCTGGTTTACCGGGCTGCCGTCGTCGGGCAAGTCGACCCTGGCCCGCCGCGTCGAAGAAGTGCTGCTGGAACGCGGCATGAACGTCGAGGTGCTCGACGGCGATGAAGTACGCGAGAATCTCAGCAAAGGGCTCGGATTTTCCAAGGCCGACCGCGACACCAACATTCGCCGCATCGGCTTCGTCGCCAAACTGCTCTCGCGTAACGGCGTGGTCGCGATCACCGCCGCCATCTCCCCGTACCGTGAGGTGCGCGACGAGATGCGCAAGGCCATCGGCCGTTTCGTCGAGGTGTACGTGGAGTGTCCCATCGAGGTGCTCACCGAGCGCGACGTGAAGGGCCTGTACAAGAAGGCTCTGGCCGGTGAGATCAAACACTTCACCGGTGTCGACGATCCCTACGAGCCGCCCCTCAAACCGGAGGTGCTCGTCCGCAGTCACGAAGAGGACGTGGAGACCAGTGCGGGCCGTATCGTGGCCACGCTCGAAGCGCTTGGTTATATTCCACGCGTACCCGGTGCCGAATACAGTCCCGATGAAGAAGAGGCCATCAAGCAGCGCCTCAAGGACCTCGGTTACATCTGACATGGCCCTCAAGTGGTTCCAGCAACCTTCGCAGCGCGCCTGCGTCGTCGGGTTGGACGGCGTTCCGTGCTCGATGATCCGCCGCTTCGTGCGTGACGGCGTCATGCCGCGGCTGGGTGCGATCATCGCACAGGGCGCCCTGCACGAGACCACGGTGTCGCTGCCCGAGATCTCATCCGTCAGCTGGTCGACGTTCATGACGGGGCGCAATCCCGGCGAACACGGTGTGTTCGGCTTCACGGACCTGCATCCCGGAACGTACACGCTCAGTTTTCCCAGTTTTCGGGATCTCAAGTGCGACACCATCTGGGACCGCATGGGCGAACAGAAGATGCGCAGCGTGGTGGTGAACCAGCCCGCCACCTACCCGGCGCGGCCCGTCCACGGCGCGCTCATCTCGGGGTTCGTGGCGGTCCACCTCGACAAATCGGTCTTCCCCGCCCGCTACCTGCGCCAGCTGCGCGAAATGAACTACGAGGTCGACCTCGACGCCGAGCTCGTGCGTGACAATCCGACCGCCCTGTTCCGCGCCCTCCACGAACTCCTGGCGGTGCGTGAGCGTATAACGGACGTGCTCTGGAGCGAGGAGAAGTGGAATCTCATGGAAGTGGTCGTCACCGGAACCGACCGGCTGCACCACTTTCTTTTCGACGCCTACGAGGATGAGGGTCATCCCCAGCACGCGGGCTTCCTCGACTACTACCGTGCCGTCGACGCTTTCGTGGGCCGCATGTACGATCGTTTCACCGCCGACTCGCCCGACCCGCGCAATTTCTTCGTGCTGTCGGACCACGGCTTCTGCCGCACACGTCACGAGGTGAACATCAACCGGGTGCTCTCCGACGGCGGACACCTGGTCATGGCGGGCGAAGATCCCCGCCGCCTGGACGGCATTTCGGAGGCCGCGACCGCCTTCGGCCTCGACCCATCCCGCATCTATCTCCACCGGCGCGGACGTTACCCGCGCGGCGGTGTGTCCGACGGGCGGGCGGACGCCCTGCTGGACGAAATCAGCGAGGCGTTTCTCGCCCTGCGCCACGACGGCGAAGCCGTCATCCGCCGCGTGTTTCGCGGCCGCGATGTCTATCGTGGCCCCGCATCCACGCAGGGGCCCGACCTCATTCTGCTCTCCACCCCCGGCTTCGATCTCAAGGGCCGACTGGGTGCGGAGGGCGTCGTCACCGGCCGCCGCCTCCAGGGAATGCACACCTGGGATGATGCCTTTGTCGTCACCACCCGAACCGATCTCGTACCGGCCGGACGGGATCTCACGCTCCTCGACGTCCCGGCCATGGTTTTGCAGAGTCTCCATGTCGAACCGGTTGCTTCGTAGCGCGCGCGTCGTCGCGCTGGCGGCGCTGGGGGCGGTGCTCATCCCCGCTCCCGCGCTGGCGTACATCGGACCCGGAGCCGGATTTGCCCTGGTCTCCTCGTTCGTCACGGTCTTCGTGGCCTTCGCCGCCGGGGTCCTCGCCATCTTCACGTTTCCGGTGCGCGCCACGCTGCGCCAGTGGAAACGCCGGCGCAGCCTGCGTCGCGCGCGCGTCAAGCGCGTGGTGATCCTCGGACTCGACGGACTCGACCCCGACCGCTGCGAAATGTTGATGGACCGGGGCGACCTTCCCCATCTTGCACAGCTGCGCGCCGAGGGCACCTACCGCCGCCTGGGCACGTCGATGCCCGCGCTTTCCCCGGTGGCCTGGTCCACCTTCGCCACCGGCGTCGATCCTTCGCGCCACGGTATCTACGACTTCATCGCGCGTGACCCGCGCAACTACGCACCCATGCTCTCGTCGAGCGAGGTGTGGGGGCACACGCGCATGGTGGGCGTCGGCCGGCTGCGTTTTCCCGTCTCGCGCGGCGGCGTGCGCGGCATGCGCCGCAGCCGCACTTTCTGGAGCGTGCTCTCGTCGCACGGTGTACGCAGCGCGGTCATGCGCGTGCCCATCACCTTCCCGGTGGAAAAAATCGACGGCGTCATGATTGCAGGCATGTGTGTTCCCGACCTGCGCGGCACACAGGGCTCATTCACGTTCATCACCAGCGATCGCGATCACGCCCCCGAAGGGGGTGTGGTGGTCGAGATCGGAGAAGGTGGCGGTGATATAGACATTCCGGGACCGCCGAGCCCGCTCACGGGAAAGACGCTGCACGCGCGCGCGCGGATTCAACCCCGCAACGGAAACGCCGGCGAGGCCAGGGACTTCGTCCTGCGTATCGATGGTGACACCGTCCCACTGCGCGAGCGCGAATATACCGCGTGGATCCGGCTGACCTTCCGCGCTGCGCGCGGTGTTTCACTGCACGGGATCGCGCGCTTCTATCCGGTCCGGCTGTCCAACGGGCTCGCGCTGTACATGACACCCATTCACGTGGATCCCGAATCCCCCGCCATGCCGATTTCGCATCCGTCGGTCTTTTCGATCTATCTCTCCAAACTCATGGGACCGTTCGGCACGCTGGGACTGGCCGAGGACACCACCGCGCTCAACGACGGCGCCATCGACGAACAGGGATTCCTCGACCAGGCCTACGGTCTGCATGAGGAGCGCTGCAAGATGTGGCGGCATACGCTCGCACACCTGCGCGCAGGACTGGCGGTGTGTGTCTTCGACATCAGCGACCGTCTGCAGCACATGTTTTATCGCTACCTCGACGCGACCCATCCCGCCAATGACGGGCGCGACACCACGCAGCATGCGGACGCCGTCAACGAAATGTACCGCCGCATGGACGAGCTGGTGGGAGAAACGAAGAAGAGCGTCGACAGGCACACCGCTCTGTTCGTGCTGTCGGACCACGGGTTCAAGAACTTCCGGCGCGGCGTGAACCTGAACGGGTGGCTGCTGCGCGAGGGGCTGCTGGTGCTCAAAGACGGGGCGGGACCCGGCGAATATCTCGATTCCATCGACTGGTCGCGCACGCAGGCGTACGCACTGGGGTTGAGCGGGATCTATGTGAATCTCGCCGGGCGCGAACGCCATGGCATCGTGACGGCGGAAGATGCGCCGGCGCTCAAACGGCGCATCATTGACGGGCTGGTCGCGCTGCGCGACGGCGACGCGCAACCCATCCGCCGCGTCGTCGACGTGGCCGCCGACTGGAGCGGACCCTATCGCCACGGCGGTCCCGATCTGCTCCCCGGGTACGCCAACGGCTTCCGCGTTTCCTGGGAATGCGCCAAGGGCTCGGTCCCCGCGGAGATATTCCAGGACAATCACAAGTGCTGGAGCGGCGACCACTGCGTGGATTCGGAGATCGTGCCCGGCGTGCTCTTCAGCAATGTGCCCCTGCGCGACGACGCCGGCCTCATCGACATGGGACCCACCGTCCTCGAACTCTTCGGCGTCGACGTCCCCGCGTACATGACGGGCCGGAGCCTGCTGGTGTCATGAGGAAGACACTCGCCTTGCTCGTGGCAGTGCTGCTGTTTTCGGTGATAACCGCGGCCGCCGACAACGTACCGAGAGTTGTGGTGCTCGGCATCGACGGCATGGACCCCGATCTGCTGCAGAAGTTCGTGGCCGAGGGGCGAATGCCCAACTTCGAGCGGATGATGAAGGAAGGCGCCTTCTCCCGTCTGGGAACGTCAATTCCACCCCAGAGCCCGGTGGCCTGGTCCAACTTCTCCACGGGTATGGACCCCGGTGGTCACGGCATTTTCGACTTCATCCACCGCGACCCGGAAACCTACGAACCGGTCTTTTCTGCGGCGGATGTCATCGAGCCGGGACGCACGCTCGACATCGGCGACTGGGAATTCCCGCTCTCGGGCGGCGGCGCGCGCCAGCTTCGCACCGGCGAAACCTTCTGGCAGATTCTTCAGAAGCGGGGCGTGCCCTGCACCGTCATCCGCGTGCCCGCCAACTATCCGCCGGTTCCCACGCACGCCCACACGCTGGCCGGCATGGGAACGCCCGACATGCTGGGGTCGTATGGAACCTTCACACTGTTCACCAATGATGAGAAGTGGCGCGGCGCGCGCGCCGGCGGTGGGCACATCGTGTCCGTGCAGATCGACAACCACCGCGTGTGCCCCACGCTGACCGGACCGCCCAACTCGATGCGCAAGAGCCGTCCCGATCTCACCGCGTCATTCTGCGTGGATATTGACGAAGACCACCAGGCCGCGCGCATCCAACTCGGAAAGCAAGCCTGCCTGCTGCATCCCGGTGAGTGGTCCAGCTGGGTGCCGTTCGAGTTCGATGTCATGCCCCCGTTCAAGAAGCTGCCGGCCATGTGCCGGTTCTATCTCCACAGTGTCACGCCCACGTTGCAGCTGTATGTGACCCCGCTCAACATCGACCCGGAACGTCCGGCGATGCAGATATCCACGCCGGCGAACTACGCGCGCGATCTCGCGCGACGAGTCGGCCGCTACTACACGCTGGGTATCGCGGAGGACACCAAGGCGCTCGAGGCGGGCGTCTTCTCCGACCGCGAGTTCGTCACCCAGACCGACACGCTGCTGGCCGAGCGCGACCGCATGCTGGACGCCGTGCTCGACGATTATCACGGGGGAATGCTCTTCTTCTACGTGTCCACCATCGACCAGTCGTGCCACGCGCTTTGGCGCAACACCGATCCCGCGCACCCCGCCCACGCCCAGGCCGACACGTCGTTCGCGGACCGCTTTCGCGTCCTCTACCAGCACATGGACCGCATGCTCGGTCAGGTGCGTGAGCGCGTGGGCGACGACGCTACCATTATTGTGCTCTCCGACCACGGATTCGCGCCCTACTACAAGAAGGTTCACCTCAACAGCTGGTTGTACCGCAACGGGTACCTGGCGTTGATTCGTCCCGATGAGATCGGCCAGCACCCGCTGTTCGGAAACGTCTTCTGGCGCCGCACGCGTGCCTATGCCGTGGGTCTGAACGGGCTGTACGTGAATCTGGTGGGACGCGAGGGCAAGGGCATCGTGAGCCGGGGGGCGGAATACGACGCCCTGCTGGAGGAGCTGTGCCAGAAGTTGCTCGCATTCCGCGATCCCGAAAACGGCAAGCAGGTGATCACCGAGGTCGTGAAGACGCGCGACGCCTACCACGGGCCGCAGACGGAACATGCGCCCGATCTCATCGTGGGCTACAATCGAGGGTATCGATCCAGCGATGACTCCGCGCTCGGCACCGTGACGTCGGACCTCATCACTCCCAACCTCGGCAAGTGGACCGGCGATCATTGCATGGATCACAGGCTCGTGCCCGGCATTCTGGTGACGACGCACGCGATCAATGTGACGGATCCGACGCTGATCGACCTGCCGGTGACGATTCTTTCCCTGTTCGGTGTCGCCGCGCCCCCGCAGATGACGGGACGGGCGCTGTGGGCGGCACCCACGCACTGAGGAGGTACGCCATGTTCGGTAAGAAAGGAATTCAACTCGATCCCGCCCTGATGGAGCGGGTGCGCGCCGCGGCCGAGAAGGCCGGCTACGCGAGCGCCGACGAATTCGTCGCGCATGTGCTCGAGCGGGAACTCTCGCGCACCGACGACGCCTCGCATGACGAAGACGTAAAGAAGAAGCTCGAGGGGCTCGGATACATCTCGTGACCGACGTTGTCTCGTTTCTGGCTGCCGCCGTCACGCGTCTGTTCGACGTGCTGGTGATGCCGTTCGGTGCCCATCGAACCGCGGGGCTGCTGGTGCTCTCGATGCTTACCGGCGCCGCGCTCACGCTTCTCTACCGCGCCACCGCCAACGAAGCCCGCATCCGGCGGACCCGGGATGTCTTCAAGGCGCGCATCCTCGAAATGCGCCTGTATCCGGACGACCTGGTGCTCATCACACGCGCGCTCCTGGGCGCACTGGCGGCGCAGGGCCAGTACCTGCGCGTGGCCGCGCGTCCCATCGTGATCGTCGCGCTGATCGCCGTTCCCGTCTTTCTTCAGATCGAAAAACGCTACGCACATGCGCCGCTCGCGCCCGGTGAGAACACCCTCGTCACCGCGCGGCTCAAGCCGGGTCTCGATGTGCTCTCCGTTCCCACCACCCTGGACGCATCCACCGGCGTGGAAGTCGATGCACGTTCCGCGCGCGCGCCGGTTTCGAGTGACGTGACCTGGCGCGTGGGTGTTCTCGAGCCCGGACGGCATGACCTGACACTGCATGTGTACGACCAGGCCTATCGGTTCCCCGTTACCGCCGAACGGGATGGACGGTCGATTGGGACCCATCGTACGGCCCGCTCCATGACGAGCGCCGTCACGGGTGCGGGGCTTCCCGAAATCCGTTCCGATTCTCCCCTGGCCGCGGTCAGTGTGGAGTATCCACCCGCGCACTACGACCTGGCGGGCAGGCGTTTTTCCTGGCTGGCGCTGTTCGTGCTGGGGTCGTTTGTCGGGGCGTCGGTTCCCGCGCTGTGGTTGCGCGTGGCATTGTAAACAAGGAGCGCGGTCCCGCCGCGCGCAGGGCGGAAACAAAAAAGGGGGAAGCCCGGCGGCTTCCCCCTCTTTCAACCAGATTGCGTTGCCTCTCTAGAACACCAGCTGAAGGCTTGCCTGAAACTGCTGGTCGCTGGCGTAGCCGTCGGTGCTGTGGTCGTCGTTTTCGTAGTCCAGCAACACCAGGTTGTTGCCCACGAATGCGTAGGCCAGTCCCACGATGCTGCGCTTGACAACATCGTTGGTGTCGCTGTCGGTGTTGCTGTCGAAACGGTCGTAACGGCCGATGACGCTCAGACGATGTTCCTTCGCGACGTGTACCGCTCCGAAGACGGAATACCCATCCTGCTTGCGTGCATCACCCGACGAAGTGACCGCGGATCCGCCCGAGTTTCCCTTGCCGTTGTAGTACTGCGCGGTGCCCGTCACCCACACGGACTGGTACGAGACCATGCCGTCGAACACCTGAAAGTCCGGAGCCGCCACGGTGTTGCCCTTCCCGGTCATGCCCAGCGCACTCACCTGCAGGCCCGGTGCCACATCCGGGAGCGGACGAATCGTGAGTCGTCCCTCCATCACCTTGTTGAGGTTGTTCTCGGGCGCGTGGTAGCCGCCACCGTTGTACACGCCGAACTGCCAGGTACCCCAACGACCGGCGTAGTGACTGCTGACATCCTTGCGGTAGGCGTCGTCCGCCTGACCGCCCAGGTCCGAGCCGGCGACGATGCCGACGTCCGCGCTGTTGAAGATCCCGTTCCGCTCGAGGAACATCGTTCCCTGCACGCGGAAGCCGTTGATGCTCTCCTCGAAGTCCAACCAGGGGTTGTGCACCTGTCCGAACTCAACGCCGATGCCGCTGATTGCATTGTTCCCCTTGAAGCTGAACTTGCCGTACAGGTACTTGATGCGCGTCTTCCAGTCGCCGGTTCCGTCACGGGTGATGTCGGTCGTATACCGCCCCATGAACATCGGGCTGATGGTTTTCTGAACGTCCAGGTAGCCGCGGTTCAGAACGAACTGGTTGAACGGGGTGGTGGCGTCATCGGTGCCGCCGCCCTGTCCAACCTTGCCGTTCTGGTACGCCAGGTAGAAGACACCGCCGACTTTCAATCCCTGCAGGGCCTTCGGGAGCTCAAAGGACTGAGAACCCGATGCCCCGGCCTGGTCGGATGATTGATAGGCGAGCTGCGTCGCGGCCGGACTGGCGTCCTGGCCGGCTACACCTGAAGTCTCTGCGAGTGACTGCTGCGGAGCCAGGCCCGCCAGCAGCAATACGGAGGCAACCATGAGCGAAATGGTTTTCATTTGGCGTTATTCCTCGTTTCTTTTACGTCCTGTGACTTCCAACCTGTGTACAATTTCCGGTTCGAAGGATCCGGTTACTTCCAGACCGTATCGCTGCCGGCCTTGATGCTCGTGCTCCACGTGTTTTCAACCAAAGCCACCACGTTGTCGGGCATGGGAACGTAGTCCAGCTTCTTGGCCATCTCCTGGCCGTTGTGGTAGGACCAGTCGAAAAACTTGAGGACGGCCTGCGCGGTTTCGGCGTTGGCCTGGTCCCGGTAGAAGAGAATGAAAGACGCGCCCGTGATGGGCCAGCTGGTGTCCCCGGGCTGGTCGGTCAGAACCAGGTAGAAGCCGGGCGCATTCTTCCAGTCCGCGTTGGAAGCGGCGGCCATGAAGCTCTCACTCGTGGGCGAGACAAACTTTCCGGCCTTGTTCTGGAGCTGGCAGTACGCCATCTTGTTTTGCAGCGCATACGCATACTCCACATATCCGATGGCGCCGTCGATGCGCTGCACGTAAGCGGCCACACCCTCGTTGCCCTTGCCACCGACGCCTGTCGGCCACGCCACCGACTTGTCGGTGCCCACCTTCGCGTGCCAGTCGGGTGACACCTTGTCGAGGTAGTTCGTGAAAATCCACGTGGTGCCCGAGCCGTCGGAACGGTGAACGACCGTGATGGCCTTGTCCGGAAGTTTCGCGCCCGGATTCGCCTTGGCGATCGCGGGATCGTTCCACTTCGCAATCTTTCCCAGGAAGATGTCAGCGAGCACGTCGGGCGTCAGATTGATCTGGCCGGCGGCCACACCCTTGATGTTCACCACGGGAACGACGCCACCCATGATCATGGGCCACTGGATGAGACCCGCCTGGTCCAGTTCCTCCTTCTTGAGCGGCGCATCGGACGCGCCAAAGTCAACCGTCTTGGCCTTGATCTGCGCGATGCCACCACCGGACCCGATGGACTGGTAATTCAGTTTGACCCCGGTCGTCTTGTAGTAGGCGTCGGCCCACTGTGCGTAGATCGGATATGGGAAGGTGGCTCCCGCGCCGGAGATCACCTTGTCGCCGGCGCGCGCCGGTCCGTTGAGAACCGGAAGAAAGAAGGCCACGATGGCCAACGTTAAGAACGTGCGAATCGCTTTCTGAACCATGACAACTCCTTGTTGGGATGAGGTCCAATCACCGAACGCAGCAAACCGTAGCGCCGGACTGTGAAGACCAAATGAATGAATTGTTAGGCTTGAGTTAATCGCCGGTGACAGCGACGGCGGGCGGGGATACCCGATGGGAACGCAAAAAGGGTGAGCCGGGTTCTTTATATTATCTTTACTCGTTCTTTCAAGCTGTGGACGTGTATGCCGCGCCCGTCGGATCGCCGGTGCCGGTCAACTGAACCGTCCCGTAATGTAGTCTTCCGTCTGCTTCATGGCCGGGTTGGTGAACATGCGATCCGTCTTCCCGAACTCCACGATCCTGCCCTGGTAGAAGAACGCCGTGTGGTCCGAGATGCGGGCGGCCTGCTGCATGTTGTGCGTGACGATCACAATCGTGTAGGTCTCCTTCAGCGTCTGTATCAGATCTTCGATCTTGGACGTGGCCACAGGGTCGACCGCGGATGTGGGCTCATCCATCAGCAGAACCTCCGGTTCGACGGCGATCGCCCTGGCCAGACACAGGCGTTGCTGCTGCCCGCCCGAGAGCGCGGTTCCCGGCTTGCGCAGGAAGTCCTTCACTTCGGCCCACAGGGCCGCTGCGTCGAGCGCTTTCTCGACGCGCTCGTCGAGCTCGGACTTGGAGAGCCGGTAGTGGAAGCGCAGGCCGTAGGCAACGTTGTCATAGACGCTCATGGGAAACGGCGTCGGCTTCTGGAAAATCATCCCGATGCGACGCCGCAGGTCGATCAGGTCGGTGGACGGCGAAAGAACATTCACTCCGTCGAAGATGATCTCCCCCGTGGCCGTCTGTTCCCGGTAGAGCTGGAAGACGCGGTTGTACGCACGGATATGCGTCGACTTGCCGCATCCCGACGGACCGATGATGGCGGTCACCTGTCTCGGCGCAATCTCGAGATTATTGTCGAAGAGCGCCTGATGGGCTCCGTAGAAAAAATTCAGGTTGCGTACGGAGATTTTCGGTTCGACCGTCGCCACTGGGCTCGTCTCCATTGTGTTGTCGGGTTCCGGCATCTCGCCTTCCCCGTTATGCCAGATTCTCGCCAAGGATGGTCTCAAATTCATCGTCGTTCTCCCAGAAAGAATCTCGCGCACACCGTCGTCAGAAGCACGGCCGCGGTGATCAGCAGCGAGGCGCCCCACGCCGCGTTCTGCCAGTTCGAATAGGGTGACATGGCGTAGTTGAAGATCGTGACCGTCAGGTTCGCCGTGGGCTGCCCCAGGCTGGTCGGCCAGTAGGGACTGTTCAGCGCCGTGAACAGCAGCGGTGCCGTCTCGCCGCTCACGCGCGCCACCGCAAGCAGCACTCCGGTGATCATGCCGGTCTTCGCGGCCCGGAAGACGATTCCGAGCGTCACGCGCCACCGCGGGACTCCCAGCGCCAGTGCCGACTCGCGCAGCGAATTGGGGACAAGCGACAGCATGTCCTCGGAGGTGCGCGCCACGATCGGGAGGATCAGCAGCGCCAGTGAGAACGCGCCGGCATAGCCGGAGAAATGCCCCGTCGTCACGACAACCAGTGTGTAGATGAAGAGCCCGGTGATGATGGATGGAATGCCCATCATGACGTTGGTGGTAAAGCGCACCAGCGCGCCAAACTGCGTCTCCCGCCCGTATTCGCTGAGGTACACGCCCGCAAATACCCCGAGCGGCACGCCGATCACCACGGATAGCGTGGTCATGTAGAGCGTTCCCAGCATCGCGTTGCCCAGGCCGCCCCCTTCTCCACCGGGCGGCGGAGGAAGTTGCGAGAAGAAACTCCAGTTGATGGCCGAGATTCCCCTGTGCGCCACGACGATGAGGATCCAGGCCAGAAAGAACAGTCCGACGAAGGCGGAAAACGTGGACACCGCCTTGAGCAGGAAATCGGCAGCGCGCCGGCGTGTGCGCGAACGGAGCTTCATCGGGTTGCTCCACCCTCCTTCTTCAGCCGCTGCAGCCAGAAATGCGCGAGCACCTGGATGAAGAACGTGATCACGAACAACACCAGTCCCAGTTCGACCAGCGAACTCCGGTAGAGCGGTTCCGCGGCTTCCGTGAACTCGTTCGCCAGCGTGGAGGCAATGCTGTTGCCGGCGGCGAACAGGGATGCGGAGACATTGTGGTTGTTGCCGATCACGAACGTGACCGCCATGGTCTCACCGATCGCCCGCCCCAACCCCAGGAATACGGCGCCGATGAGGCCCATGCGGCCGTACGGGACCGTCACCTTGTGCGTGACTTCCAGCGTCGTCGTCCCCATTCCGTACGCGGCTTCCTTGACGATCGGGGGCACCATGCGCAGCACGTCGCGCATCATGGCCGTCGTGAACGGCAGGATCATGAGCGCCAGAATGATGCCGGCGGTCAGCATGCCGATACCCATCGGCGGTCCCTGGAAGAACGGCAGGAAGCCAAACGCTTTCTGGAGCCCGGGCTGGACATGGTCCGCCATGAACGGCGCAAACACGAACAGTCCCCACATGCCGTAGATGATGCTCGGGATGGCGGCCAGGAGTTCGATGCCGTAGCCCACGTAGCGACTGACCACGGGATGCGCCAGATCCACCAGGAAGATCGCGATCACCAGGCTGAGCGGAATGCCGATGATCAGCGCAATCAGCGTGGAAACCAGCGTTCCGAACATGCTGCTGACAGCACCGAATTGTTGCGTGACGGGATTCCATGACAGCGACGTCAGGAAGTGGAAACCGAATTCCCCGAGGGACAGATACGAGCTGCGGATCAACTCGATGAAAATGCCGACCATGAGCAGCACGATCACGGACGCGGAAATCACCGCGCCGCTCTTGAACACAGTGTCGCCCACGCCTTGCGTGCTCGCCTTCTCCACCCGGAAATTCACCGTCTTCACGTTTTCCACGCCGATTG
>DASRYI010000256.1:0-27260 GCA_035687255.1 Candidatus Krumholzibacteriia bacterium
ATCTTCGAGGGAACGCTGGACGTGGCGGACCTGCCGCGCCTGCGTACCGAGCGCACCGTCACGCAGTCGATGCTCGTGGAGGGCCGCAACCGCGCGCGTGTGTACGATCCGAGCGGCAATCCGCCGCCGGGATTTGCGCCCGTCACCGTAACGCTGGAGGACGCATACCTGGTGCTCATGCGGCTGGGTGTGCTTCCGGGGCATGAGCCCCCGGTGGTGCAGGCGGTCGAGCGATGAGCATCGCGCGGCTGCGTGCCGCCTTCGACGTCGAGTTCTGGCATTCCTTCAAGCGCCCGCTGTTCATTGCGCTGGCCATCTTCCTCGGGCTGACGGCCTTCGGACTTTCCACCGGACACATGTCCATCTCGTCCGGCGACAGCACGGTGGGCGGCACCAAGGCGTGGATCACATCCGAGTTCGCGCAGACGCAGATGACGGCCTATCTGGTCGTTCTCTACTACTCGTTCTTCATCGCCGTCGCGGCGGGCATGGCGCTGTTGCGTGACCGCGAAAACCGCGTGGATGTGCTTCTGCACTCGACTCCCATGACGCCGGGCGAGTACGTGTGGGGCCGCTTCTTCGCCGTGTGCCTGAGCTTCGTGGTGGTGATGGTGTGGCAGGCCGCCATGCTCTCCTTCTTCAATCACGTTGTTCCCAATTCCAGCGCCATTGAGATCCGCGGGCCGTTTGCGTTCCGCAACTATCTCATGCCCGCGCTGACCATCGGCGTTCCCTTCATTGTCTTCTACACCGGTCTCTCGATGTACATCGGTGAGCGCACCCGCAGCGCCGTGATGGTATTCGTGCTGCCGGTGACCACGCTGCTGCTGTGCGGATTCTTCCTGTGGACGTGGTCGCCGTCGTGGCTGACGGTGGGCTGGAACAAAGTGCTGCAGATCGTCGACGTGTCCGGGTATCGCTGGCTCAACGAAACGCACCTCAAGGTCGACAAGGGTGTGAAGTTCTACAACACGCAGCCGGTGCCGTACGACGGCCTGTTCTGGTTGAACCGGCTGTGGCTGGTGGTATTCGGTCTGGCCAGCGTGGTGCTGACGCAGCGTTCGGTGGCGAAGTCGGTGCACGGGCCCGTTCTGGCAAAGCCCTCACGCTGGCGCCGCCGGCGCCGCGCCGCCGAGGCGCCGGAATGGGCGGAAGCGGCCGGCTCGTTGCGCTCGCTGGGCATGCAGGTCGGCGCCACGTCGTTCTTCGCCAGTGTCGCCACCGTGGCGCGTTCCGAGATTCGGGAACTGTGGCGTCAGCCGGGGATGTACATCTTTGTCCCCATCATCCTGCTGCAGAGTCTGGGCAACGTGCTGCTGGCGGTGGGCGCATTCGACACGCCGCTCCTGCTCACATCGGGAATGACGGCCGTGGCCGTGGCCAACCAGTGCACGGTATTCGTGTGCCTGCTGCTCATGTTCTACACCATCGAGTCGCTGGAGCGTGAGCGCTCCACCGGCTTCGCGCAGATTCTCTACGCCACACCGTTGCGGACCGGCGCGTTTCTGATGGGCAAGGCGGTTGCAAATGGCATGGTCGCACTGGTGGTGCTGGCAGCGTCATTACTTGCCTGCGTCATCGCCATCCTGGTTCAACACACCGTGACACCCACGCTGGTTCCGTTTCTGAAAGTCTGGGGACTGTTGCTCATCCCCACGTTCCTGGCGTGGAGCGCATTCGTGGTGGCGGCGTACGCCGCCACCGGCAATCGCTACGGCGCCTATGCCGTCTCGCTGGGCGCCATGATGTACACCGGCTACAAGGCGCTGACCGGCGGCATTTCCTGGGCGGGGAACTGGCCCCTGTTCGGTGCGATGCGCTGGAGCGACCTGGGATTCTTCGAAAACGACCGCATGGCGCTGATGTTGAACCGCGTCGGCGTGCTGGGGCTGGCGGTGTTCTTCTTCGTGCTCGCGGTGCGCCTGTTCCGCCGCCGCGGGTCGGACGCCGTGCGCACCATGCATCGTCTGGCGCCCGGGCGGTTGTGGCGGTCGGTGGGGGGAATGCTGCCGTATGCCGGCGTGCCCCTGGCGTGTGCAATTGCGCTGGTGTTCCTGGTCTACGACGGCATCGACGGTGGCGTGGCCCACAAAATGGAGAAGAACTACTGGGCGAAGAACCTCAAGACGTGGCTCGACGTCCCGCCGCCGGATATCAGCAACGTGGATGTGACGGTGAAACTGGATCCCGCGAAACACTGGATCCGCAGCGAGGGACAGTTCACGCTCGTCAATCCGCTCGACTCGACAATGGTGCAGATTCCGCTCACCGGCGGCCGCCACTGGAAGAACCTCGAGTGGACCATGGACGGCAAAGCATACAAGCCCGAGGACAGCCAGCATCTGTACGTGTTCACGCCCGAGCATCCGCTGGCAAAGGGTGACAGTGTGGTCATCGGATGGAAGTTTGCGGGCAAGTTCCTTCCCGGCATCACCAAGAACGGCGGTAATACCGACGAGTTCGTTCTTCCGTCGGGCGTCGTGCTGACCGGTTTCACGCCGTCGTTCATGCCCGTGCTGGGATACATGGAGCAGGTGGGTGAGACCGACAAGAACCGCACCGAGCCGCGGCACTACCGGCGTGACTACTACAAGGGCATCACACGCGCAGCCTACGCGGCGACGGCGTGGTTTCCCGCTCGCGTCACGGTTACGGGCCCGGAGGCGTACACGTTGAACTCGGTGGGTGTGTGCACGAGCAACACGGTGAAGGACGGCTGGCGCACGCAGGTGTGGCAGACCGATCACCCCGTGAAGATTCTCAACATCGTGTGCGGGCGCTGGGTGGAGAAGACCGGGAAGGACAGCACCATGGTCTTCTACAATCCCAAACACCCGTACAACGTGGACGAAATATCGAACGTGCTCGACGAAGCCCGGCACTGGTATTCGCAGTGGTTCACGCCCTATCCGTGGCGCGAACTCAAGCTCTCGGAGTTTCCCGGTCTGGCCGGGTACGCGCAGGGCTTCGGCACCGACATCACCTTCAGCGAGAACATCGGATTTCTGACGCGCAACACCGCGCAGACCGATGCCACCTTCCTGGTGACCGCACACGAAACCGCGCACCAGTGGTGGGGCAATATTCTCACGCCCGCCAACGGCCCGGGAGGAGACTTCCTGGCCGAAGGTGCCGCGCATTTCTCCACCATGCTGCTTTTCGACAAGGTGAAGGGTCCGCGCGGGCGTATGGAATTCGCGAAGGGAATCGAGTTGCGCTACAACGATCGCCGCCGGCCCGACGACGAGCGCGCCATGTACGACGTGGACGGCAAGCGCCGCTACGATACCTCGGTCATCTACGACCGCGGTGGCTGGGTGTTCTGGATGGTCTACGACTATCTCGGACACGACCGGGCCATGGAGGCGTATCACCACTTCTTCCAGACCTGGAGCACCAGCCGTGACCATCCCGCGTTGCAGGACTTCGTGGCCGCCATGCGTCCCTACGCCGACGATCCGGTCGCGTTCGACGCGTTCGCGAAACAGTGGTTCGAGGACAGGGTGGTGCCCCAGTACCAGGTGAGCAAGGCGAAGAAATCGCCGCAGGGCAGCGGCTACGACGTCACGTGTACCGTGACCAACGTCGGCACCGGGACCATGCCGGTGGAAATCGCCGCGACCGCGGGTGAACGCTGGAAAAAGCCGGCGAATGGAGATCGCAACGGCGTTTACACCGTCGATCCCGGGTACCGGGACGCGCGCGAAACCATCGTGCTGGGTGCCGGGGAATCCAAACCGGTCACCATCCACTGCGATTTCGAGCCGAAGAAGATCGTGGTGGATCCCGATGTCCGGGTGCTGCAGCTCAGACGCAAGCAGGCGGTGGCCGGCCTGTAGGGGATATCACCGGGCATTTTCACGGACGGGCTCCGGGTCAGGTGACACCCGGGGCCCGTCCTGTTTTCGGGTCACCCCCGGGGGCGTGGCCGGGGGCCGGGAAATGACGGGCGCGCGGGGCCGGTGGAAGCCGGGAGACCGCATCCAAATGCTGAGTTCACGCGGGCGGGCGCATGTGGTAAAATAGCTTGCACTATTGGACCGCGTTCCCCGTCGGGTCAACCGCTCGACAGCGATTGCAGTGAACACCAGATCCAGGAGTATCCCGATGAATCGGAAGTTATGGGCGCTTTCGATCGTGATGGCATGTGCGCTCGTGGGCCTCACCTTCCAGGCCGACGCACCCCACACGACCGCGTCGTCGCCGCTGGTGACGCCGTCACCGGCCGGCATGACGGTGAACATTGATCCCACGACCGGCGCGATCGTGCCGGAAGCCGTGCCCGGTGGAACCAAGTTGGAGATCCCCGCGCAGCTGGCCAACAGCTGGAGCACCAACGACGACGGGCTCGTCGAAGAGCCGAATCCGTCCGGTCACAAGGGTGTCTACGTAAACCTGCAGGGTCGTTATGCGAGCGGCATGGTTGGAACCGTCACCACCGACGGTGCGCTGGCCACACCGTGCGCACAGGGCCTCAACACCGCTGCCGACCAGTCGGCGAGCCGGAAGTAAGGGGGGACGAATCATGAAGCATCTGCGAACCATGTTCGTCCTCGTGGCGGTCTTCGCCATGCTGGCCATGACGACCGGCGCCGGCGCCGCCACGATTACCATCGTGAACATCGATCCTTCCGGCGTGGGGCTGAATGATCTGACGCCGGTGGCCCCGGTGGGTGGCAACGCCGGCACCACGCTGGGTCAACAGCGACTGATTGCACTTCAGTACGCCGCGGATCTCGCCGGCATGTGCCTCTCGAGCAACGTCCCCATTCTCGTGAACGCGTCCATGACTCCGCTGGCCTGCAACTCAACCAGCGCCGTGCTGGGGTCGGCGGGCGCGGTATCGGTGCTGCGTGATTTCGCGGGCGCGCCGCTGGCAAACACGTGGTATCCCATTGCGCTGGCCAACGCCATCACCGGTGTGGACAACGATCCGGTCAACTCGGACATCATTGCGCAGTTCAACAGCTCGATCAACGGCGGCGCCAGCTGCCTCGCGGGCTACAACTGGTACTATGGACTCGACGGTGTTCCGCCGGTCGGCAACTACATCGATTTCGTGACGGTGGCGGAGCATGAGATCTGCCACGGTCTCGGCTTCTCGTCGTTCATCAATGTATCGACCGGGGCCGAGTTCCTGGGCTACGACGATGTGTTCGAGGCCAACAGCGAAAGCCACGGCGCGACGCCGTCGGCGCTGACCGTCATGACCAACGCCCAGCGCGTGGCGGCCATGACGACGGACACCAACCTGCACTTCATCGGCCCCAATGTCCAGGCGGCCAGCGTGATCCTGAGCGCCGGCAAGACGGGAACGCACGTGCAGCTGTACGCGCCCGCCACGATCCAGGTTGGGTCGACGTACCTGCACTGGAACACCACCTGCACGCCCGACCAGTTGATGGAGCCCTCGTATACGGGCGTGAACCACAACCGCGGTCTGGCCAGCGAAGCTTTCGAAGACATCGGCTGGTCGCTGCAATGCCCGGTGGCAGTGGCGATCTCGTCCTTCCACGTGCGCGCGGTGGACCGCGGCGCGGAGATCACGGCGAGCTTCGCGTCCACGTTCCCGAATGTGCTGGTGCGTGTGTATCGCGGTGACGGTGCCGAGGGTGGTCTCAACAGCATTACCACGGCGTCGATGAACGGGAAGGATACCTTCACGTACGTCGACGAAGGCACGGTTCCGGGTGAGTCGTACCGTTACATGATCGGCGTGGCCGACGGTGACGGCGAATTCGTTTCGCCCATCGAGTCGTTCACGATGCCGGCGGCGGTCACGCGTCTCGAGCAGAACTCGCCCAATCCGTTCAATCCCATCACGGCCATCCGGTTTACGCTGGCCGCGCGTGAGGACGTCACACTTTCCATCTACGACGTGAATGGACGGCTGGTACGCACGCTGCTGAGCAGCTCCATGGATGTCGGCGCGCACGATGTCACGTGGAACGGCCGCGACAACGCGGGCAACACGGTGAGCTCGGGTGTGTACTTCTACCGCCTCAATGCGGGCAAATTCAGCGCCACGAAGAAAATGGTGATGCTGAAGTAACCGCCACCGCATCGCGGCGATTGCGCAGAAGCCCCGGGAGCAATCCCGGGGCTTCTCTTTTTCACTGGTTACCGCTCGCGGGTCCTGACACCGGCCACCGGGGAACAACTTCGCTCCGCTCGTTGCCGGGACTCCGTCCGGTGCCACCCGCTCGCACGCTTGAGCCAGCAGGCGCCTTGCGGGCGGCGCGGCGCTTTTGCTACCTTACGCGGGCATGAAAACCCAGCGTGATCTCGTCGTCCGGGGCGCCCGCGAGCACAACCTCAAGAATATCAACGTCACCATCCCGCGCAACCGCCTGGTGGTGGTAACGGGGTTGTCGGGTTCGGGGAAGTCGTCGCTGGCCTTCGACACCATCTACGCCGAGGGACACCGGCGCTACGTGGAGAGCCTGTCCGCGTACGCGCGCCAGTTCCTGGGACAGATGGAGAAACCCGACGTCGATCGTGTCGACGGGCTCTCGCCCGCGATTTCCATCGAACAGAAAACCACGGGACGCAATCCGCGCTCCACGGTGGGCACCCTCACCGAGGTCTACGACTATCTGCGCCTGCTCTTCGCGCGCGCGGGAACGCCCCATTGCCCGAGGTGCGGGCGCGTGATCTCGCAGCAGACCATCGCGCAGATTCAGGACCGTATCCTCGCGCTGGCGCCGGGCACACGCGTCGCCATCCTGGCCCCGCTGGTGCGCGGCCGCAAGGGCGAGCATCGCAAGATCATCGAGGGCATCGAGAAGGAAGGCTTCGTGCGGGCGCGCGTGGACGGTCAGATTCTCGACGTCGAGAACGTGCCCGCCCTGGAAAAGCAGAAGAAGCACGACATCGACGCCGTCGTGGACCGCCTGCAGGTGGACCCCAAGAACGCGCGCCGCATCGCGGACTCGCTCGAAACGGCGTCGCGGCTGGCGGACGGCACCATCACGGTGCTGGTGGGATCGGGCGCGAACCCGGAAGAGCTCGTCTTCTCGCAGCAGTTCGCCTGTGCGTTCTGCAACATCAGCTTCGGCGAACTCTCCCCGCGCATGTTTTCCTTCAACTCGCCGTACGGCGCGTGTGAGGAATGCGGCGGTCTGGGCACGCGCATGGATTTCAATCCCGCGCTGGTGGTGCCCGATGAGACGCTCACGCTGGACGGCGGCGCGCTGGCGCCCATGGGCAAGCTCAAAGGCGACTGGGGACGTTCACAGCTCGAAGCGCTGGGGCGCCACGTCGGTTTTGCGCTGGATGCGCCGTGGAACAAACTTCCCGCGCGCGCGCGCCACGCCATTCTCTCCGGCATCGACGAAGAAATCTCCGTGAAAATGGACTTCGCGAAAGTGCAGGGCGAATACCGCACGGCATGGGAGGGCGTGATTCCCTGGTTGCGGCGCCGCTACAAGAGCACGTCGTCGGAGAGCGTGCGCAAGTGGATCGAGACCTTCATGACCATCGAGCCGTGTTCGTCGTGCCACGGATCGCGCCTGCGCCCCGAAGCGCTGGCGGTGCGCGTGGGCGGACACACCATCGCCGAGGTGTGCAGGTGGAGCGTGAGCCGCGGGTTGTTCGAACTGAACGCGCTCAAGCTGGAAGGCAACGCGGCCGTGATCGGCGCGCCCATCCTGCACGAGATTGTCTCGCGCATGAAGTTCCTCGGGGACGTGGGGCTGGGCTATCTCTCACTCGATCGCAGCGCGGCCACGCTGGCGGGTGGGGAAGCGCAACGCCTGCGCCTGGCCACGCAGATCGGATCCAAGTTGATGGGCGTGCTCTACATTCTGGACGAGCCCAGCATCGGCCTGCACCACCGCGACAATGCGCGCCTGATTCGCACCCTCAAGGATCTGCGTGACATCGGCAACTCGGTGCTGGTCATCGAACACGACCGCGATACCATTCTTGCCGCCGACTACGTGATCGATCTCGGGCCCGGCGCCGGGGTGCACGGTGGCGAGGTGGTGGCGGCGGGAACGCCGGAGGAGATACGGCGCGTTCCCGAAAGCGCCACCGGGAGGTATCTGAACCTCTCTCCGCCGGAGATTCGGGACGTGGTGCGCAGGCCACTGCTGGCGGAGAAGGTTGTGGTGCGCGGCGCGCGCGAGAACAATCTGAAGGACATCGACGTGGCCTTTCCGCTCGGCGTGTTTACCTGCGTCACCGGAGTGAGCGGCTCGGGGAAGAGCACGCTGGTGAACGACATTCTGCACCGCGCCCTGCACCGCCACATTTACGGCGGCACCGAACTCCCCGGCGCGCACACCCGCATCGACGGACTGGAACGCATCGACAAAGTGATTGCCATCGACCAGTCGCCCATCGGACGCACGCCGCGCTCCAACCCGGCCACCTACACCGGCGTGTTCACGCCCATCCGCGATCTCTTCTCGCAGTTGCCGGAGGCGCGCGCGCGCGGCTACAAGGTGGGCCGCTTCAGCTTCAATGTGGCGGGCGGGCGATGCGAAAAGTGTCAGGGCGACGGCGTGATCAAGGTGGAGATGCACTTTCTGCCCGACGTGTATGTCACGTGCGAGGCGTGCAAGGGCCGGCGCTACAACCACGAGACGCTGCAGATCACCTATAAAGGACGGAGCATCGCCGACGTGCTCGACCTTTCGGTCGAGGAAGCGGTGGAGGTGTTTTCCAGCTTTCCGCTGATCCGCCGGACCTGCGAAACCCTGACGTCCGTGGGCCTGGGATACATCCGGCTGGGGCAGTCGGCCACCACGCTCTCCGGCGGCGAGGCGCAACGCGTCAAGCTGGCGTCGGAGCTGACCAAGCGCGCCACCGGGCGGACGCTGTACATCCTGGACGAGCCCACTACGGGCCTCCACCACGAGGACGTCCGCATGCTGCTGGAGGTTCTCAACAAGCTTGTGGATAAAGGGAATACAGTGATTGTGATCGAGCACAATCCGGATGTAGTATTGGCTGCCGATCACATCATCGACCTGGGGCCGGAGGGCGGTGAGGCGGGCGGGCACGTGGTGGCGACCGGATCTCCGTACGACATCATGCAGCGCGAGGATTCCCACACCGGGGCCATGCTCCGTGAGCTGGGCGAACCACCCGCTGCGCAAACCCGTGAGGAACCACGCGACGGACACGTTGCCTGATCTCATCCGCGTCTGAAGCCGGTCATCCCCGGCACAGGCCGCGATTCGAACGTCACGACCTATGACCACGCACAAGCGCACTCCATTATATGACGCGCATATCGCGGCGGGCGCGCGCATGGTGCCGTTTGCCGGGTTCGACATGCCCGTGAGCTACGCCGGTCTCATCGAGGAACACACCACGGTGCGTGAGCGCGTGGGACTGTTCGATGTGAGCCACATGGGCGAGTTCACCGTGTCCGGCCCCGATACGTGGAAATACCTGGACCACGTGGTCACCAACGACTGTTCCAAACTTCCACCCGACGGCGTGCTGTATACGGTGATGTGCCGCGACGACGGCACCGTGGTGGACGACCTGCTGGTGGCGCGCATGGGCGAGGATCGCGCGCTCATCGTGGTCAACGCGTCCAACATCGACAAGGACTGGGACCACATGAAGTGGGCCGCGTCGACCTTTCCGCGCGAACGCCTGGAACTCCACAATGAGAGCGACGACTGGGCGCTGATCGCGGTGCAGGGTCCGAAGACGCGCGATCTCATGAAGGTGACGCCCATGCTGGCGCCGCTGCGCGACGCGATCGACGACGTTGCGTACTACCGCTGGCGCACGTTCGGAACGGGCCGGGAGCAGATGATTGCGTCCCGCACCGGGTACACCGGCGAGCTGGGATTCGAAGTATTCGTCCGGCCCGAACACGCGCGCGAACTGTGGGATCAGTTGCTGGACGCGGGAAAACCGTTCGGCGTGGCGCCGGCCGGTCTGGGCGCGCGCGACACACTGCGCTTCGAAGCCTGTCTGTGCCTGTACGGACACGAACTCGACGACGAAACCTCGCCGCTCGAAGCCGGACTCAACTGGCTGGTGAAGCTGGGAAAGAGCGAGTTCATCGGGCGCGACGCGCTGGTGCACGCGAAAGAAACCGGACTCAAGAAGAAGCTGCTCGGCTTCGAACTTGACGGCCGCAACCTGGCGCGGCAGGGGTACGCCATCATGCGCGGAGACGCGATGGTGGGCAAGGTCACCAGCGGCACCTACGGGCCCACGCTCAAGAAGAGCCTGTGCCTTGCGTACGTCGACGCCGACAGCGTGGACGCGGATCTGTGCGTGCAGGTGCGGGCCCATTCCGTGCCCGCGAAGCGCGTGCCGATTCCGTTTTATCCCAGCCGCGCACGCGCCTGAGAGGCGATGGCGGACGAATTGATCCGAGCTCGCAGGAGCAAGAGCGAGCAGATGCGAGCGCTGTTGAATTCGCGTCGCGGACCAGATGCGGTCTGACGCGACTTTGACGAGCGCGTTGAATTTCAGAATTGCGCTCCGAGCGAGGAGCAGGAGCGGAGGACCGTATCTGGTCCGCACACCAAGAAGGATTCAAAGGATTCAACATATGGATTTCAAAAACATTCGATTCACGAAAGAGCACGAGTGGGTTCGCGTCGAAGGCGACGAGGCGACCATCGGCATCACCGACTTCGCCGCCGGCGAACTTGGCGATATCGTCTACGTGGAGCTGCCGAAGGTGGGCGCGGCCGTGAAGGCCACGCAGTCGATGGGCACCATCGAGGCCGTCAAGACCGTGGCCGATCTGTTTGCCCCCGTCTCGGGAAGCGTCAGCGCCGTCAACCCCGAGCTCGAGCAGCATCCCGATCTCGTGAATCAGGATCCGTTCGGCAACGGCTGGTTCGTGCGCGTGACACTCAGAGACCGCAAGGAATTCGACGCGTTGATGGACCATGCGGCGTATCAGTCGATGATCGGAAAGTAGCCATGCCGTACACGTATCACACCGACGAAGATCGCGCCGCCATGCTGGCCGCGCTCGGCGTTACGTCCGAGGAAGAACTGCTGGACGTCATACCCGAGAAGTTCCGCCTGCGCACGCTGCTGCCCATCGAGAAGGGCAAGACCGAACCGGAGACGTTGCGTGCCATGGGCGCGATGTCGCGCACCAACCGCCCCGCCGCGCATCTCGTCAGCTATCTGGGGGGCGGGATCTACGACCACACGGTGCCGTCGGTGGTGAAGAACCTCACCGGCCGTCCCGAATTCGCCACCGCGTACACGCCGTACCAGCCCGAGGCGAGCCAGGGGACGCTGCAGGTCATCTTCGAGTTCCAGACCCACATCTCACGCCTGACGCGCTTGCCGGTGGCGAACGCGTCCATGTACGACGGCGCCACCGCGCTCGCGGAGGCGTGTCTGATGGCCGCCAAGATCACGCATCGCGATGTGCTGCTGGTTCCGTATGCGCTCAACCCGCGCTACCTGCGCGTGCTCAAGGCATACGTAAGCGGGCAGAAAATCGAAATCCGCACGCTGGGTGCGTCGGATGCGGGCGACATCGACGCGGCGGCGCTCACGAAAGAGCTGAACGAAACGGTGGCGGCGGTGGTGGTGCAGACGCCCAACTATTTCGGCGCGCTCGAGCGCCCCTGGGAGTTCGAGGCGGAGGTTCACGCCGCCGGCGCGTTGCTGGTGGCGAGCGTGGATCCGATTTCACTGTCGCTGCTGCGGCCGCCCGGTGAGTACGGCGCCGACATCGCGGTGGGCGAATGCCAGCCGCTGGGCAACGACATCGCCTACGGCGGTCCGCTGGTCGGGTTCATGGCGTGCAAACAGGAATACATCCGGCAGATGCCGGGGCGCATCGTCAGCGCCACCTACGACGTCGAGGGGCGCGAGGCATTCGTGCTGACGCTGCAGACGCGCGAGCAACACATCCGCCGCGAGAAGGCGACGTCGAACATCTGTACCAACCAGGGACTGCTGGCGACGCGTGCCACCATCTACGTGAGCCTGCTGGGAGAAGGAGGGTTCACCGAACTGGGGCGGGTGTGCCACCAGCGCGCGAGCAAACTGGCGGCGGCGATCGCCGCGTGCGACGGCTATTCACTCCGGTACCGTGCGCCCTTCTTCCGGGAGTTCGTGGTGGCGTGTCCCACCGACGCGCAGGCGGTGGTGGACGCCGCGCGCCGTGAGGGAATTCTCGCCGGCATCCCGCTGGAACGCTACTACGGCGCGTCCGCGCGCAACCTGTTGCTGGTCGCGGTGACGGAGAAGAACCAGGACGAAGACGCCGAGAAATTCTGTGCCGTGCTCAAGCGCGCGGCGCTGGTAAAGGTGGGTTGAACGTGAGCGGCCACGATTTTTCACAGACCATCTACGGGAAGAGCCGGCCGGGGCGGCACGATTACGGAATTTCGTCGCAGCCGGCGGACGCGCCGCGCGACATTCCCTCCGAGTATCTGCGCAGCGGCCGCATCGGGCTGCCGGAAGTGAGCGAGCCGCAGGTGATGCGCCACTACATCGGGCTGTCGACAAAGAATCATCACGTCGACAAGGACCTCTTCCCGCTCGGCAGTTGCACCATGAAGTACAACCCCAAGGTGAACGAAGATGTCGCGGCGATGAGCGGGTTCGCGGGCCTGCATCCCGAGCAGAACGATGCCGACGCACAGGGGGCGTTGCGCGTCATGTTCGGACTGGAACGCGAGCTGGCCGCCATCTCGGGGATGGACGCCGTCAGCGTGCAACCCGCGGCCGGCGCCCAGGGCGAGATGCTGGGACTGCTGCTGGCGCGCGCGTATTTCGCCGACCGCGGCGAGACCCGCCATCGCGTGCTGGTGCCCGATTCGGCCCACGGCACCAATCCCGCGTCGGCCACAGTGTGCGGTTTCGAAACCCAGACCTTCCGGTCGGGCAAGGACGGGCGCGTCGATCTCGATGTGCTCAAGGGTGTGCTCGACAACGACGTGGCGGTGCTGATGCTCACCGTCCCCAACACGCTCGGGCTGTTCGAAAAGAACATCGGCGAAATCGTCGACATGGTGCACCGTGCGGGTGCGCTGTGCTACATGGACGGCGCCAACATGAACGCGCTCATGGGGCAGGCGCGGCCGGGCGACTTCGGCTTCGACATGATGCACTTCAACCTGCACAAGACGTTCTCCACGCCGCACGGAGGCGGCGGCCCGGGTTCGGGTCCGGTGGCGGTGAAGTCCCATCTGGAACCGTTTCTGCCCACGCCGCGCGTGGTGGAGGCGAACGGCGCGCTGCGCCTCGAGTACAACCGGCCCCAGTCGGTGGGCGCGTTGCATTCCTTCTACGGAAACTTCGGCATCTACCTGCGCGCGTACACCTACATCATGCGGCTCGGATCCGACGGAATCCGGTGCGCCAGCTCGACGGCCATCCTCAACGCCAACTATCTGGCCTCGCGCATCGTTTCGAAATATCCCATTCCCTACGGGCAGCGCTGCATGCACGAGTTCGTCGCGACCGGCGAGCCGCTGAAGAAGTACGGCGTGCGCACGCTCGACGTGGCCAAGCGGCTGCTCGATCACGGGTTTTATGCGCCCACCGTGTATTTCCCCCTCACGGTGCCCGAGGCCCTGATGGTGGAACCGACGGAGACGGAGAGCCGCGAGACGCTGGATCGTTTCGCCGATGCGCTGCTGGCGATTGCGCACGAAGCGGAAACGTCGCCGGACGTGCTGCACAGTGCGCCCACGGAGACGCCGGTGCGGCGCCTCGACGAGACGACGGCGAACCGCAGCCCGGTTGTGACGGTGCCGGCGGCGTAACCATCCCGAATTCGGTCCGCGCTGCCAGACGGGCAGTGACAGGCGCTCGGAGTTCTTCACCCATGTCGCGGAAGGTATGATGGCCGCACTGGTGTTGCGCCGGTTCCTCAACGCGATCGTCCTGGTCGCGATCACGGTCACCCTCACCTTCCTGGTCCTTCACCTGGTTCCCGGCGATCCGCTGTCGCGCTATGTCGAGCCGGGTGTGAGCCCGTCCGACATCGCGCGCATGCGCCACGCACTCGGTCTCGACCAGCCCCTCTACCGGCAATACGTCGACTGGATACGCCGCGTCATCACCGGTGATTTCGGCACCAGCTTTCTGCACCAGCGTCCCGTGCGCGATCTGGTGGCGCAGGCGTTGCCGCGCACGCTGCTTCTCACGGCACTGGCGCTGATGGTGCAGATGGGACTGGGTGTGGTGGTGGGTGCGTTCGCGGCGCGCCATCGCTTCCGCGGCACCGACGGGGCGCTCTCGACGGCGACGGTTCTGCTGTATTCCATCCCCCCGTTCTATCTCGCGTACCTGCTGATCGCATGGCTGGCAGTCGATCACAGCTGGCTTCCCACCGCGGGCATGATGTCGCCGGGTGCGCCCGTGCACGGATTCGCGGCGCTGGTGGACCGGGCGCGCCATCTGGTGATGCCGGTGCTGGTGCTGGGGGTGGCGGGCGCCGCCGGGTTTGCGCGTTTCGTACGGGGCAGTCTCATCGATGCGCTCGCCGAGGATTACACGCGCACCGCGCGCGCCAAAGGACTGGCCGAGTCGCGCATCCTGTGGCGCCACGCGTTTCGCAACGCGCTGCCCGTCATGATTACGGTGGCGGGGTTGAGCGCGCCGTTTCTGCTGGGCGGGGCGGTGGTGGTGGAGAGCGTGTTCGCCTGGCCCGGGGCCGGCCTGTTGATGGTGGAAGCGGTGGGCGCGCGGGATTATCCGACGGTGCTCGCCATCACCACGCTGGCCGCGGTGCTGGTCATCGCCGGAAACCTGGCCGCCGACATCGTCACGCTGCGCGCCGACCCACGGGCGGCTTCAGAATCGGAGCGGTCATGACCCGGCCTCCGGCACATTTTTCCGCGCACGACGCGCACGATGAACCGCGCGCCGGCGGTCTCAGCGGCGTTGGCGTTGTTTTTGCAGTACTGGCGTTGCTTTTCACCGGTGTGCTGATCCTGCGGGCGGGCGCGTGGACCCGATTTACACCGCTGCAGGCGGTGACCGCGGTGGCGTTCGACGCTCTGCTGGTCCTGCTGGTGATCGCCACACGCCGTTCGCGCGCACCGCGCGCACGCTTTGCCGGCCGCTTTGCGGCCAATCGCGCGGCGGTGGCGGGAGCGGTCGTGCTGGTTGCGATGACGGCGATGGTCGTGCTCGCGCCGGTGATCAGCGGCGATCCCGCCGACATGGGGGCGGGGCAACGGTATGCGGCTCCGGGCGGCGGGCATCCGCTGGGCACCGACCGCTTCGGACGCGATGTATGGGCGCGTGTTGCGCATGGCGGCGAAGTATCGCTGGCATTGTGCATCATGGCCGTGGGGCTGGGGACGCTGCTGGGTGTGCTGATTGGAACCGCCGCGGGAACGGCGGGCCGGCGCACCGATGACGTGCTGATGCGGGTCGTGGACGGCATGCTGTCGTTTCCTCGCATCCTGCTGCTGCTCATGGTGGCGGCGCTGGCGGCCCCCGGCGTGTGGACGCTCGGCATTTCGCTGGCGGCCACCGGATGGATGGGAATTGCGCGCATCGTGCGCGGTGAAGTCCGGCGCATGCGCGAACGCGAATTTGTCGACGCCGCCATTGCGTCGGGTGTGGGAAAAATGGGACTGGTATGGCGGCACTTGTTGCCCAACACGGTGGGACCGGTGGTGGTGGCGGCGACACTCAATGCGGGCACGGTGATTCTTCTCGAATCATCGCTCTCGTTTCTGGGTTTCGGTGTACAGCCGCCCACACCGAGCTGGGGTGCGATGGTTTTCGAGGGACGCGACGCACTGCACACCGCGTGGTGGGTGAGTGCATGGCCGGCGCTGGCGATCACGCTGGCGGCCGCGGCGTTCAATCTGGTGGGCGACGGATTGCGCGATGCATTCAACGCGCGCGCATCGTCCGGCGCCGCGCGCTGACATGAAGGAACTGGTTGCTGGTAGGCATGGTTGAGACGTACGATCGACGCATGACAGGCACGCGCGGCGAGCCCGGCTCGCAGCAGACCGCAACGTCCGCCTCGTCGGTGGAGGCGCTGCTCGAGGTGAGGAATCTCACCGTGAGCTTCGATACGCCGGAAGGGCGTGCGCCCGCGGTGGACGACACCAGCTTCTCCATCCGTCCCGGCGAAACCCTGGGGCTGGTGGGCGAAAGCGGATGCGGCAAGACCGTGACCGCGCTGGCGCTGATGCGTCTGATTCAGACCCCGCCGGGACGCATCGAGGGCGGACAGATTCTCTTCAAGGGCGCGGACCTCCTCCAGCTGCAGGAACGGGAGATGCGCCGCATTCGCGGCAACGAAATCTCCATGGTGTTCCAGGAGCCGATGACGAGCCTGAACCCGGTGTTCACGTGCGGGTACCAGGTGGAAGAAGCGGTGGTGCTGCACCAGCGTCTCTCCAAACGCGAGGCGCACGAGCGCACGCTGGAAATGCTCTCGCTGGTGAAGATTCCCGACCCCGCGCGGGTGGCGCGTTCGTATCCGCACCAGCTCTCCGGCGGCATGCGCCAGCGCGTGATGATCGCCATGGCGCTCTCGTGCAACCCCGGCCTGCTCATCGCCGACGAGCCCACGACGGCGCTCGACGTGACCATCCAGGCCCAGATCATCGATCTCCTGCTGTCGTTGCAGGAAAAGCTGGGCATGGCGATTCTCATGATCACCCATGATCTCGGCGTGATCGCGGAAACCTGCCGGCGCGTCATCGTGATGTACGCCGGCAAGGTGATGGAAGTCGCAACCACGCAGGACCTGTTCAACGATCCGCGCCATCCCTACACCATGGGGCTGCGCGAATCGATTCCCAGCCTTGCGCCCCGCGGCGAGCGTCTCAAAGTGATTCCGGGCAAGGTACCCGACCTGCTCGACCTGCCGCGCGGCTGCCGTTTTTCCGACCGCTGCAAGTACGCCGAATACCGCTGCGACAACGAGAACATCGCGCTGCGCGACGTGAGTCCGAATCACGCCATCCGCTGCTGGAAGGACGTGCACCGTGGTTGACACGCTGGTGGAGAGCCGCGCCGACCGCAACGCGCCGCCCGAACGCGGCGACACGTTGCTGCGCGTCGAGGACCTGACCAAGCACTATCCCATTCGTCGCGGCGTGCTTTCGCGCGTGGTGGGACAGGTGCGCGCCGTCGACGGCGTGAGCTTCGAAGTCAAACGCGGCGAGACACTGGGGCTGGTGGGCGAGAGCGGCTGCGGCAAGACCACGCTGGCGCGCGCCATTCTCCGGCTCACCGAGGTCACATCGGGGTCGGTCTTCTTCGACAACATTCCCGTGCTCTCACTCAAGCCGCACGAAATGCGCGGACTGCGCAAGCGCATGCAGGTGGTGTTTCAGGATCCCTACGGCTCGCTCAACCCGCGTCTCACCGTGGGCAGCATGATCGCCGAGGCGGTGCGCATTCACCGGCTCGCCACCGGAGACGCCGTGCGTGCGCGCGTCGCCGATCTGCTCGACCGGGTCGGGATTCCCGCGGAGCACATGAACCGTTACCCGCACGAATTTTCCGGCGGACAGCGCCAGCGCATCGGCATTGCGCGCGCGCTGGCCGTGAATCCCGACCTCGTGATCGCCGACGAACCGGTGAGCGCGCTCGACATGTCGATTCAGGCGCAGATCATCAACCTGCTCAAGGATCTGCAGGAGGCGCTCGGCCTCACGTACCTGTTCATTGCACACGACCTGGGTGTGGTGGAGTACATCAGCGACCGCGTGGCGGTGATGTACCTGGGACGCATCGTGGAAATCGCGACTGCGCCCGATCTCTACCGCGCGCCCAAACACCCCTACACGCAGGCACTGCTCAGCGCCGTGCCCAGCATCGATCCGTCCAAGCGCCGCGAGCGCATTCTGCTTCCCGGCGACGTGCCCAGCCCGGCCAACGTTCCCAGAGGATGCGCGTTCCACACGCGCTGCCCGCACGCGATGTCCATCTGCCGCGAACAAACGCCGGCGCTCAAGGACGTCGAGCCGGGACACAGGACCGCGTGCTGGTTGTACGAGAAGTAACCGCCCCCACACGGCTGACGGACCCCACGCGACGCGACGGAAATCGTTCGGCATGTACGGCCGGAAGCGGACCCGGTTCTGCGAGGGAGGCAACCTGCTCGACGACAACCTGCTGCTCCCGGGCGGTACGGCACCGGGCGGGTTCCCAACCCTGGAAGCGGCGGACGGAGACGGGGGACCACGGCGGGGCCTGCCTCCACGACCGGAATGACGACGGCCAGGACCAGTTCCATGCCGTGCACGATCCCACCTTCTGGGATTCGCAGCGCGAATGGCCCCTGGGCCCCGGATTTCAATTCTGAGCACGCGGGAGATTGACGAACGGGGAGAAGCTGCACATACTTTCGGGTGCATCCACTGCTGGAGCACCCTCCCCCAGGTTTCCCGCGGTCCCCCGGGGCGGCCTTTCGGCCCGGGTCGTTGGAAACCCGGTCGCGGGGTCCCGGCCGTAACCCCACCTGTACCCCCTGACGGAACGCATGACGCGTATTGACAACCCGTTAGGCCCCACGTTATATTGCGGACGAAGTCGGTGATATTGCTGGCACTGCTTCAAACGCTTGTGATAGAGTGACCCCACCTGATCGGAAGGTTACGGCGATCTAGGGCGCCGTGACCGAACTGTCCCCACCACAACAGTTTAAGGCCGGAATTAACACGGGACCCGTGCGCTGGGTTCGTGTTGGGATTGAAAGGGGTTCGCGACATGTTCCCACGTGACTACCGGGGCGCGAAGATCGCACTGATCTTGGTTGCATGCCTGGGTCTCGTTCATTCCGCTGCATTCGCACAAACCGGCACGGTGAAGGGAAAAGTCATGAAGGCCGACGGGACTCCGCTCGGCTATGCCAACGTAATTCTGGTTGGCACGACCATGGGTGCGATGACGCTTGCGGATGGAAAGTTCACCATCACGGCGGTTCCTCCCGGCACCTACACCGTGCGCGCGATGATGATGGGTTACAAGGCCGTTGAGAAACCCAGCGTGTCGATCAGCGTCGGCTCCACCGAAGAGCTCGAGTTCAAACTTGAAACCACCGTCGTGGCCAAGACGCAGGAAATCGTCGTGACCGCGGAACGCGCCATGGTGGAGGTCACCGAGTCCAAGACCAGCGCCGCCGTGTCCTCGCAACAGCTCCAATCCATGCCCGTGGACGACGTTCTCGAAGCCGTCGGTCTCAAGGCGGGTATCGTCAAGACCGGCGATGACATGCACGTGCGTGGCGGACGAAGCGGCGAGGTGCAGGTGCAGATCGACGGCGTTCCGGTTTCCGACCCGCTGGGCGGCGGCACCGTGGACGTCGGCATGCTGGGCACATCCGGCTCCGAAATCGTGTCGGGCGGTATGGACGCCGAGTACGGCGATGCTCAGTCCGCCGTCATCAACATTGCGACCAAGGAAGGCGGCCGTCGCTTCGGCGGTGAGCTGCGCTACTTTACCGACGACTTCGGCCGCTCGGACAAGACCTACACGAACATGGATCGACTGAGCCTTGGCTTCGGCGGTCCCACCTGGTGGAAGAACCTTCGCTACTACGCGTCGGGCGAAGCCACCTGGACCGACGGCGAGAACACCACCATCGAGCCGCGGCCCGAACACAAGATTACGGACTTCCTGAAATTCCGGCAGCGCCAGTCGGCGTCCTACAACATGCAGGGCAAGCTGACGTACAACATGCAGAAGATGAAGGTCGACGGCGAAGCGATCTATTCATCGACGCGTTCCGACGATTACATCAACAACTGGAACATCTCCGGATACGTCGGCAAGATCTGGGAGTACCAGCAGCTGGTTCCTTCGGCCACGGGTGGCAACGAGTACGAATTCGGCCGCATCCGCGTGTTCAACAACGGGCCGTGGGCGGAAATCAAGGATGAAGCGACGCGGGTGCGCCAGCTGCACATTCGTCCCGTCATTATCAATGATGTGGTCCACAATCCCGATGGCTCGCAGACGCCGATTCAGCGCACGGGGTTCCGGGCGGCCGATCTCAAGACCGGCAATACCGTGGTGACCGTGGTGTGGGACCAGGCGGTAACCTCATCCGACGGCACGGTGCTCTACTACAAACCATGGGCGCTCTTCGAGGGATATCAGCGGCAGTTCAGCCAGTTCCAGGCGTATCTCAATGACCCCAACGGCGCCGACTCGTCGTTCGTGCCTTTCAACTCGGCGACCAAGACGCCGGAAACGCGGTCCGAGAACCTGCAGTTGAAACTGGGCTTCAGCCACAACATCACCAAAACGCTGCTGTACCAGATCAAGGTGAGCCGCCTCGATCTGCGCACCAAGGCGACGGTGCTGGACGAAAACGGCAACCAGAAAGATCCGTCGCAATTCGACACCGCCGGCCTGCCGACCACGCTGCCCAACGGGTCGACGCTTCCCGGCGGTATCACCACGCCGACCTGGTACACGGACGACAGTGTGCCGTACTTCATCACGGCATACGACTATCCGTTCTATTCCAACCAGCAGTCCATTCAGTGGCTGATGCGCGGCGACGTGACGTCCGAGCAGTTCAAGGGACACCGTATCAAGACCGGCGTGCAGGTTCTCTACAACGATCTGAGCGACGATCAGCGCACGCAGCCGGCTCAGGTGCGCATCAACTCGGAGACCGGGCTCCCGCAGCAGGGTCTCAACGTGAATATCTACGAGAACTACAACGCCGAAGGCGCTGCGTACCTGCAGGACAAGTGGGAGTACGAGGGCATGGTGCTGAACGCGGGCCTGCGCTACGAATGGTTCACGGTCGGCAACAACAACAAGATTCTGGTATCCAGCGCTGACATCAGCCCCGAAGTGCAAACCTTCAAGCAGAACCTGTCGCCGCGGCTGGGCGTCGCCTTCCCGATCACCGACCGCGACAAGTTCTTCTTCCACTACGGGCGTTTCACGCAGTGGCCGAGCCGCACCTATCTGTTCAAGACGCAGGATCCCGTGGGTTCGCTGGGGACGCTGGGCAACCCGAACCTGCAGCCCGAGCTCACGGTTTCGTACCAGGCGGGTATCTCGCACCAGTTCACCGACGACATCGCGGGCAACTTCGTGGTGTTCAACAAGGACATCTATGGCCTGATTTCGTCGACGCAGTTTACGGATTCGAGCGGTGTGCAGGGCTTCCGCTACATCAACCGCACCTACGCCAGCTCGCGTGGTGTCGAGATTTCGCTGGAAAAGCGGCTCACGCGGCGTCTGGGCTTCGAGGTGTATTACACGTACTCGTTCGCGGACGGCGTGGCGTCGGACGCGGACTTCGGCCGCTCCGCAGCCGGGCTGACGCACCTTCCCACGGAAGAATTGCCGCTCGACTGGGACCAGCGCCACACGTTCAACGTGACGCTGCGTCTGGCGGACCGCAACAAGTGGGGCGCCACCGCGATTTACTCCTATGGTTCCGGCCTGCCCTGGACGCCGGTCGACCGCTACGCCCGCAAGCAGGACCCGACGCTGGAGAACTCGCGACGTCTGGAGCCCACGCACAAGCTGAGCCTGCAGGGCCGCAAACTGTTCAATGTGTATGGCCGCGAACTGACGCTGTTCTTCGAGGGGCGCAACCTGCTCGATGACAACGTGTTGCTCCCGGGCGGTACCTCACCCGGCGCATTCCCGGGGCTCGAAGCCGCGCAAATGGACGGCGGTTCGTATTTGACGGAGACAGGCAAGTATGGTGGTGCCTATCTTCAGGATATCAACGACGACGGGTTGAACGAGTTCATTCCCGTCTATGACCCGACCATCTGGGAATCCCACCGGCAGTGGCGCCTGGGGCTCGGGTTCGAATTCTAGCCGAAGATGCTGGAATCTTTCAGGAGGTTCGAGAACGTGAGATCACATTTGAGACTTGGTATCGCGGCGACGGTCCTTGTGGCGTTGATCCCTGCGCACGCGTATGCGACGCAGCCCTTCGCCAAGGTCGGCACGTACGCGCTCCAGTTCCTGAAGATCGGCGTGTCGGCACGCGCGACGGGTATGGGCAACGCGTTCACCGCGCTCGCCAACGACGCGTCGGCAACCTACTGGAATCCCGCCGGACTGGTCGAAGTGACCCGCACCGACGTGAGTCTTTCGTACACGTGGTGGCCGGCCAACATCGCTCTGAACTATGCAGCGGGAGCCTTTACGCTGCCGTTCATCCCCGGCACCTGGGGCGTGAGCGCGCGTGCTCTCACCATGGATCCGCAGACGGAGCGAACCATCTTCCTTCCCGAGGGAACCGGGCGGACGTTTGATGCCGGCGACATGTCGTTCGGTCTGTCGTACGCTCAGTTCTTCACCGACAAGTTCTCGGCGGGTTCGACGGTGCACTTCATTCACTCGGGCCTCGCGGAGAAGAGCGTCAACACCTTCGCCGTCGACTTCGGCCTGGTGTATCGAATCGGCCTGTGGGGAATGCGGTTGGGCATGTTGATCCAGAGCCTGGGCGCCAAGGTCAACTATGACGACCGCGAATCCAAGATGCCCACCGTGTTCAAGGTGGCGATGGCGGCGACACCGTATTCGCAGGGCGTCAACAGCGTGCAGGGTGTATTCGAGTTCGCACACCCTTCCGACAACCAGGAAGTGGTGCACATGGGCGCCGAGTACGGGTTCAACCAGTTCTTCTTCCTGCGCGGCGGATACAATTTCAACTCGGACAGCGAAGGACTCGCGGCGGGCATGGGCCTGCGCGTCGACACCAGCCAGACGTCGGACCTGACGTTTGACTATTCGTGGTGCGACCTGGGCTACCTCGGTCAAGTGCACCGGATCTCGCTCGGGTTTACGTATTGATATAATGTTGCGACACGGGAGACTTGTTGCGATAGGCGCCTCACGGGGCGCCTATCTTTTCTTCGGCGTCTGCCTGATGCTGCTGGTCGCGCCGTCCGCGCGCGCCGGCAACCACTCCGGGCGCGGCGATTTCGACTTCTTCCTGGATTCGGCCTCATTTCGGGGCAAGGACGGGAAGACGCTCACTGAAGTGTCGATCCGGATTCCCGGTCGCATGCTCAAGTTCAGCCAGGAAAACCGTGAGTGGAAGAGCCACGTCGAGCTGTCGATCCTCATCAAGGATGACGCCGGCAAGGACGTGGTGCGCCGGGGTGAGAAGGTAACCTTCACCGAGCCCAATCCCCAGGGCGACGAAGACCCCATCAGTTTCGAGACGGTGATCAAACAGTTCCTGCTTGCGCCGGGCGGCTACTGGATTTCCTACCAGGTGGAAGACCTCAACGCGCCCAAACTCAGCGTCATGGGCCTGGTGAAGAGCAAGAACAAGACGTCAATCGTGAGCCGCGCGCGTCTCAATGTCCCCGAAATCCCGGACGACGAGCCGTCGTTCAGCAACGCGATGTTTGTCTGGGACGTCAATGCGCACGAGAGCGGCCTGCTCAAGTACCGGCCCAACCCGTCGCGGATCTACGGGCTCTACCGCGACACGCTCACCGTGTACGTTGAACTGTATCTCCCGGCGAGCATGGCGTCATCGCCCACGTTCGGGTTCCGTTCCGAGATCGTGACGCCCGGCGGCGACCTGGTGCACGCGACGGAGCGGTCGCTTTCCAATCCCAGGCCGGCCGGCGAGGGAATGGCCACCTATCCGGTGGTGCTGCGCGAGGATCTCACGAAGGTGCGCGCCGGAAGATACTCGTTGTACCTGACCTTCTCTCTGGACGGCAACACGCTCACGCGCGTGAACAGCGGAGATTTCTCGGTGGCATGGGATCTGCGTACCTGGGAGACCCCGCGGCGTGAGTATCTGGCCGAGGCCCGTTTTCTGCTGGGGGACCGCGAGTACAAGAATTTTGTGAGCAAGGCACCGGGAGAACAGGAGCGCGAGCTGGACGCAATGTGGAAGTCGCTCGATCCGGATACCACCACCAGCAACAATGAGGTGTACGATGAATTCATGGAGCGGCTCGATTACGTGAACGCTCATTACTCCGACGAGCCGGTTGCCATCTACTCGCAGCGCGGGGATATCTACCTGCGTTACGGTCCACCCGACGAGATCATTCAGGACGTGATCCCCAGCAACTACGAGACTCTGGGTGAAGCGGAGAAAGTGATTGATAACCCATATCACCCCCTCAACATGAGCTCGAGCGGCCAGAAGCTGTACTCCGTTCCCAAGACGCGCAACACGCTGGCCGGCGAGGGCTCCACCGCCCGCTACCGGCCGGAAGACAACACCAGCGTTCCCTACGAGCTATGGATCTACAACGGCGGCGGTCAGCCCCTTCTGGAGCGCGACCGCGTGACCGAGCTGGAACCGATTACACGATTTCTATTTCTGGACCGTGACGGCCACGGCGTGTACAAACTCGAAAAGAGTTCTTCGATCTCGAACAAGTAGGCCGATCCGTCGTACCCTTTCCGGAACGCAGGAGCCCCCTGATGAAGGAAACACGATGCAATCGACGTCGACCCCGTGTCCTGGCCGCCGTGGCGGTGGCGTGCCTGGCGTGCGCCGCCATGTTGTCGGCGCCGGGGTGGGCGCAGAAACCCTCCGCCCCGCCGGTATCCACGACCGCCGCGGCTGACTCCGATACCACCCGGGTCGCTGCCCCCGCTTCCGGCGCCGTGACGGACGCCACGCGGGACGCACCGCGCGGCTTTTTCGGCAACCTCCGCAACAGCTACATCGGCCAGATGTACGTCAAGGGTGGCATCTGCATGCATCCGCTGCTGCTGTGCGCCATTGTCGGCCTGGTGCTCATCATCGAACGCCTGTGGACGTTGTGGCGTGCGCGCATCAATACGCGCTCGCTCATGATCGACGTGCTGAAGACGTTGCGCAAAGAAGGCCCGCGCGGCGCCATGCACGTGTGCGAAGGGCAGCGCGGGCCGATCGCCGCCATCCTGCATTCGGGACTGATGCGCGCGCATCGGGGTCCCGAAGCCGTGGAGAAAGCCATTCACACCGCAGGTTCCATCGAGATGGCGTTCCTGGAGCGGGGGCTGCTGGCGCTCGCCACCATTTCCAACGTGGCGCCGCTGCTGGGATTCCTCGGAACGGTGACGGGAATGATCAAGGCGTTTGCGGCGATCGCGGCGGCCGAACAGGTGAGCGCCAAGATCGTCGCACGCGGTATCGAAGAAGCCCTGATCACGACCGCGGTGGGATTGATGATCGCGGTGCCGGTATCCGCGTTCTATTCCTATTTTGTCCTTTCCATCGACCGCTTCGTGCTGGAAATGGAAGAGGCGAGCGCCGAGCTTGTGGACGAGCTTCTTGACGAGGAATACCGCAGGGCCACCGGGCAACCCGCCGCGCCGGTGGTGCAGCCGTGAAACACCGCCAGCCCAGATTCGCCGTGGGCGCCTGCGAATTTCAGGCCGCGTCGATGGCCGACCTGGGCTTTCTGCTCCTCATCTTCTTCATTGTGACCACGGTGTTCGCCATCGAGCAGGGTATTCCGCTCGTGCTCCCCGGTCGTGCGCACGCGATTACCCGGCTCAAACCCGCAGACGTGTTCGAGATTCGCGCCCACGCCGACGGAACCGTGGAAGCCGGCGGGCAGCGCATCGGCGCCGCGGCGGTACACGCGCTGGTGGAAGCGCGCCTGGCGCGGGATCCGGACACGGTGGTGGTGCTTGCGACTGCGCCCGATGCCAGCTACGGCGTGATGGTGCAGGTTCTCGACCAGATCAAGCTGGCCCGGTGCCGGCGCATCTCGCTGCGCACTCTGGAGTGACCGATGCGCCGCGAGATGTTCGAACGCCGGCATCGTGTTGCCGCCCACATTCCTTCCGTATCGATGGGTGACATTGCATTCCTGCTGCTGATCTTCTTCATGGCCACCACCATCTTCAAGACCGAGGAGGGCATCGACGTGCGCCTGCCGCATGCCGAGACGGCGCGGCGGCACGAGAAGGACGATGTGATGCACGTGTGGGTGGACCAGACCGGGCGCGTGTGGATCAACAACCGCTTTGTCGAAACCGACCGGCTGAACGAGTGGGTGGCCCGCGAGGCGGCCCGAAAACCCGCCATCGTGGTGGCGTTCAACGCCGACGAGCGCGCCCCCTACCGGGCGGTGGCCGCGGTGCTGGAAGAACTCAAAGAGGCCAATGCCACGCGGGTTTCGTTCACCAGCGAGCCCACCGCCCACGCGCCCGCACCCGTCCAGTAACGAAAACTTCCCGGCGCGCGTGTTTTTCTTCGCCGCTGGACCGGGTTCCCAATCCGGGAGGCGGCGGTCCGCTTTTTTTTACCCGGACCTGCCGCAGGCGGCTATAATGCCGGAACATTCGTCCCGAGTTGGCCGTACTACCGACCAACCCGCGCGTTTCTGAAGCGGGCGCGGAGTTTCCAAGCGCTTTGTTGTCAACGGAAGGTAGCCAAGATGAGTATCCGTCGGGCGACCCTGGCCCTAGCTGTGGTTGCGTGCCTTAGCCCCTTGACCGCGCGGGCCGAAAAATTCGATCTGGAAAAGTGCCTGGATCTGGCGCTGAACGCGTCCACCAGCGTGGGGATCGCGCGCGAGAACCTCGTCAGCGCCCGCGGTGACGTGCTGCGCAGCTACGGCGGACTCATGCCCAACTTCGGCATGAGCATGCGCGGCGGCCACAACTGGGCGGGTCCCACCACCGGCCTGGTGTTCGACTCCCAGGGCCGCGCCATCCAACCCAGCGGCTTCGACTACGAGACGTATGGATTTTCGCTTTCCAGCTCGATCAACCTGTTCGACTGGGGCGCCAACTACAAGAACATCTCCCGCTCCCGGCGCAGCGCAAATGCCGCCGCGTTCGACCTCGAGTACAACCGCGACGTGGTGAAGGCGCTCGTGATCCGCGACTACTACGATCTGGTCCGCCAGCGCAAATTGCGCGAGGTGCAGGAATCCGATCTCGAAGCCAAGAAGCGCAACCTGGAACAGGTTGAGGCCTTCTACAAGATCGGTTCGCGCACCAAGGCCGATTTCCTGCAGGCGCGCGTCGACATGTCGAACAGCGAGCTCCTGCTGATCACGCGCAAGAACGCCGAGGCGCTGGCGGAAGCACGGCTCAAATCCATCCTCAACCTGCCGCAGGATTCCGCAGTCGAGATCGACGAGTCGATCGATGTCTCGCCGGCCGAGTTCAACATGGACAACGAGGTGGCGTTCATGTTCGAGCACCGCTCCGATCTGTTGGCGAGCGAGCAGCGCGTGGAAGCCGCCGACGCCAGCCTCTCGGTGGCCAAAGCGGGCCGCTATCCGACCATCGGGGCCGGGTTCTCGTACGGCTGGAGCGACCGCACGTTTCCCGACGACGGGGCCATGTTCAAGCGCGACTACGTGTGGTCGCTGGGTGTGTTCCTGGACTGGAATATCTTCGACCGCTTC
>DASRYI010000257.1:0-5637 GCA_035687255.1 Candidatus Krumholzibacteriia bacterium
TGATGAAATCCCGCGGAGATCTCCCGGCCCGCATTCGTGCGTTGAACGAAACCGCCGCGAGGGGGCTCTCATCCGCGCAACGCAATACGGTGCGCGCGCGGGTGGAACACGAACTGGAGTTGATTCAACACACGGGACTCGAGGCGACACTGACGCGCTTCGAACGCCTGGTGGCATTATTGAGAGAAATCGGCGCTCGCCTCGGGCCCGCCACGGGTCTCAGTGTCCAGTCCCGGTGTGCGTACTTGCTGGGCATCACCTCTTTCGATCCCTACGCCGTGGACGGGGCCTTCGAGCCCGCCTTCGAGGCGCGCGAGACCTGGGGAAGCGTGTTCGACATTCAGATTTCACCGGAAGACCGTCCCGCGGTTCTGGCCATCGTGAACCGTGCGTTTTCGGGCGCGAGCGTGGGATATGTGCCGGGTATTGAACATCTCACCGCCGCCCGTTCCATGCGTCTGGTGGCCCGGCGCATGGACACGCCGCCCGCGGAAATCGAAGAGGCGTTGCGCACCGCCGGTCGCTTTCATGGATTGTCGCTGCGGGAGCTGGCGGAGCAGATCCGCAGCTTCGGCGCACTCTACCGCCGGAGTGCGGCCTTCCGAAATCTGGTCGCGCACGCGGCCTCGGTTGAGGGGTTGCCCTTCGGGTTCGTACGCAGCAAACGTACCGTGGTGGTGTCGCCGCGACCGTTGCGTGATTTCTTTGCATCCACGGTGAGTCCGACGAGCGGCGACCAGTTCATACAGGCGCCGCGCGACGGGTTTCCGCTGGGTGCTGTGTTGCGTATCGACCTCTCGCTGCTGCGTATGCTCGCGATTCTCCCCGCGGGAGATCCGGGCGTCGCGTCGGCGCCGGCGTACGCGATCATCGGACGCGGTGACCTCGATGGGATCCATCTGCTGGAAGGCGCGCAGGGAAGACTGGCGCCGTCCTTTGGAATCGAGTCATTCTCCGACCTGGTGAACTTCGTGGCCCTGATGCGCTGGCGGGGAAGCGACATGTCGCTGGGGGAACGCCTCGCCGCGTTTCGCGAACCCGGGCCCGCACTGCCGGCGGCGGACAGCGTGGGAAGCGTGGTGTCGGCGACCCATGGCTGGCTGTTGTTTCGCGACCAACTGCGCGACGTGGCGGCAGGACTTGCGGGCTGGTCGCGCTCCGAAGCAACGTCCTTCATCGACCACCTCGCGGATCGTTCGCCGGGGAATCTGGCGGCGCTGCGACGGGAGTTCTTCAAACGCACCGTGGAACAGTCGGTGTCGCTCGAGGATGCGACCGAGTGGTTCACGCGTCTCGTGCATGCGTGGGGACACGCCCTCGACCGCCAGCGCGTCATCGCGGATTGTCTGCTGACCGAGCGGTGCCTGGTGCTGAAGGCCGCGAACCGGGACGAGTTCATGCGTCGCGTGGCCGACGAAGCGAGTGCGAAACGGGTCCGCTTCGAACCACCCTCCCGGGTGTCAACCGCGGGCGGCGGAAAGCGGACGGAGACACCCGACCCCGGGTCCCCGGCCGACCATGAGGGTGAGACAGGGCCCCTGTTCGACGCCGATGAAGCTTCGCCGGGGAGTGGCATCGGGCAGCAGGCGGACCTCCTGATACCGGCGCGCGAACCGGTCCCGGCCCCTCCCAACAAAGTGAGAAACCTCAAGCGCGGATTCCTCGTAGTAACTCCCATGTCGGAGTTCTATCCCCACCCGACGTCCACGCCGGTCGAACTGGCCGGACGGATTCGGAACCTCCAGACGTTCAGTTCCAGTTCGGGCAAGAAGGTAGGTTATTTCGAGCTGATCGATTCCAGCGGTTCCGTCCGAGTATACGTGCCCGCCGAGCCCCTGGCCCGGTTCGAGCTGTTGATCAAGGACGGAGAGCAAGTCGTTGTGCGTGGGGCAGTTCGTCGTCGGGACGGCCGCAAAGTCTGCGATGCGCTGGAGATCACCGAGGGAGGGATTGATCTTGGAGAGAAATCCGCTGACAGCCCGTCAACAGGAGATCCTTGAGTACGTCGCGTCGTTCACGCGCGACGCCGGTTATCCCCCCACCGTCCGCGAAATCGGCCGCGCCACCGGGCTCCGGTCCCCACGTTCCGTGAGCCAGCACCTGCATGCACTCGAAAAGAAGGGCTTCATCCACCGGGGTCGTGAAAAATCCCGGGCCATTCGAGTGCTCGATCGTCCCGATTCGCCCGTTCCCGCCACCGGCGGTCATGCGGTACCGCTCCTAATGCGTGGCCGCGTGGTGGCGGGCGAATCGTCGTCTACGGCGGACGTGCCCGCGTCGAGCTACCTGGTCGACCGTGCGCTCTTCCCGGGAGACGGCAATTTCCTCATGCGTGTTGACGGCGAGTGCATGGTCGACGCGCACATCCTCCCGGGGGACATGATTGTGGTTTCTCCGGGCACAGCCGCCGGCAACGGTGATGTGGTGGTGGCGCGCATCGGTGCGGAAACGTCCGTGAAGCGCTTCGAGGAAACGGGTGGAATGCGGCGGCTGGTATCCGACGAGTCCACCGTGCCGGTGGATGCGTCGGTGCGAATTGTTGGACGTGTGGTGGGATTGATCCGGTCGCGCTGCTGAGTCCCTGACGTTCGCGGGGCCGGGGACGCTCCGCGGGCGCCGTTTCTCCTCGTCCCCGCGTGAGAACCCGGACCGAACGGGCGGCGACCGACCCGCGCCCGTGGCCCGGGGATCGCCCTTGCGTCCCAACCCGAAGTCCCGTACTCTCTTCGCCGCTATTCCTTCCGTCCGGTGGTCCCCATCGTCTAGAGGCCCAGGACACCGCCCTTTCACGGCGGCAACACGGGTTCGAATCCCGTTGGGGACGCCATACGCTCCTTCATTTGGACATCTTTCAGACGTGCTCGCGGCCAGCCGCACCGTCGGGCGCGTCTGCCAGCAGCGCATCCAACTGCGCGAACGTTGTCTCCCAGGTATACGAATTCTCCACGATCCTGCGTCCGGCCAGGGAGCGTTGCTCGCGCAGGGACGAATCGCGCATGAGCTCGAGCGTGGCGTGCGCGAACTCTTCGGGTGAACCGGCCACTGTCAGCATTTCCGGCGCCAGACCTTCGGCACCGATCGGTGTGGCGACCACGGGCGTTCCGACCGCCAGCGACTCCAGAATCTTGTTCTGGACGCCGGCGAACGCCCGCATGGGTGCCACGAACACGGCGGCGGCGGCGAGATGGGGAATGACGGAATCGACCCGCCCGGTCACCACGATGCTCTTGCCATCATGCAGGGCGCGCACCGGTTTCGACGGGTCGTTGCCGATGATGTGGAACACGGCGTCCGGCTGCGACTCTCTGATCCGGGGAAAGATCGCCGTCGCGAAATAGACAGCGGCGTCCGTATTCTGGAAGGTGCGCATGTTTCCCAGGTACACGATACGACGGTCATCGCGCGCTCCATGGTGAAACGCAAACGATTTGACGTCCACGCCGTTGCATACGATCGCCATGCGCTTGCGCAGTCCCGCGTCGGAGTAGAAATCGGCATCGACCGCTGAAATGAACAGGGTCACGTCGCTCTTGCCAATCGCCATGGCTTCGTACGCTCCCAGCCGGGCGGCCTCCACGGCGTGGATGAGGGACGACGGGCGCAGGCTGCGACTGAGCGCAGCGGCGCGCCGGTGGTAGAGCGCGAGCGCATCACAGAGGTCAACGACCTTTCGCACGGGGATATCATCCAGATACGGGGCCATCCGGATCATGTGAACGAGCGCAACGTCGTAGTTGTAGCGTGAGAATTCGTCTCTGAGAACGGCGTGCATCCGTGACGATCTGTAATAATGGGCCTGCAGAGGCTCCCTCGAGAGCAGGCCGGCGACGCAGTTGAGGTGTGATCGCGTGCGTGAGAGCGGCACGGAGACAATGCGATGGCAAAGGTCGCGATATGCCTCGGCCGCTCGCAACTGGTCTTCGTGCTCCACAAAGGTGACCAGAGTGATCCGATGTCTGCGGCTCAGGTCGCGGAGCAGGTGAAACGAACGAACGCGGTCTCCGCCGATGGGCGGGAAGGGTAAACGTGAGGCCAGAAAGAGAATATTCATTCGCCAGGAATCAACGCGCGGGACTGTATAGTATAGCAAATGCGTCCGTATCCCATCTTGATCTCTCTGTCGGACGTCAAGCCGTTCGGCGGTGCGGAGCACTTCGTTGCACAATTGGCCGCGAATCTGGATCGCGCGCTGTTCGTGCCGCGCGTGCTGGTTCCGCGTGAAGCGGCGGTTGTAGATACCATGCGCGGCGCGGGCATTCCCGTCCACGTGTTCCCGCTTACGCGTGCCCGGGATGCCGCGAACATGGCGCGGTACTATGCGCTGCTGAAGAAGCACGGTATTCGGCTGGTCAATTCGCATGGCGTGCGCGGGGGGCTCTACGCGGGCCTTGCGCGCGCGGTGTTGCCGGTCAAGGTGGTCGTGTGCGAGCACAATCTCCAACCCTGGCGCGCGCGGCGGCTGCCGCGGGCGCTCGACCGCATCATCGCCCGTCATAACGATCTTCGCGTCGGTGTGTCCCGGACGATTGTCGACGACATGCTCGCCGCGGGCGTGGTAACGCGCGAGCGTGTTCGTGCGATTCCCGCCGGTGTCGACGTGAAACGCTTCGCCCCGGATCGAGCGCGCCGCGAGCGGGCGCGCAGGCGCCTCGGTATCGACGACGATGAACAGGTCGTGGTCTCGGCCGGCCGTCTCCATCGCATGAAAGGGTTTATCGACCTTGTCGACGCCATGCCACGCGTCGTCCAGCATGTGCCCGGAACCCGCCTGATGATTGCGGGCGAGGGGGAAGAGCGCATCACACTGGAGAAACGGATCGCGGCGTTGAACCTGGGTGACGCGATTCACCTGGCGGGATTCGTCCGCGACATTCCCGAATTCCTGGCGGCCGCCGACGTGTTTGTGCTGCCGTCGGTGGCATTGGACAATACGCAGCAGGAGGGGACACCGGTGGCGATCCTGGAAGCCGGCGCGGCCGGGCTTCCCGTGGTAACGACGCGGGTATCCGGTAATGCCGAGATCATTCGTGATGGCTTCAATGGCCGGGTTGTCGAGCCGGGGGATCCGACGCAACTTGCGGATACGATCATCGATGTTCTGCGTGGTTCCGAGCGCGGTCGAATGGGTGAGAACGCAATACGTGTGGTGCGCGAACGCTACAGTCTGGAACGGGTGGTGGAAGCGTACACGGAAATCTTTCTCAGTCTGCTCGAGCCCGGCGGTTCCACGTAGTTCGCGTTCAGCGCCGCCGTTGAGCGTGCAGGAGATACATCGGCCCACTGCGCCGCAACATCCTGACCTCGAACCCGGAGTCGCGGCACAGCCCGTTGATTTCGGCCTCCGAATAGAAGCGCACCGGACACCGGCGTGCGTACAGCCACAATGCCCGGAAGGGAACGCGGAAGGCGGAGCGAGCAGGGAACGACGCTGCCAGTCGGTTCTGAACCTGCGCGCTCAGGGCGCCCATGACGGGAAGCGGGTCGAGCACGTAGTCCCAGAAGCCGGTCGCGACCGCATGGTCGAAGCGCTGCGCGCCATCCATGCCGAGCACATCGATCTGTTGGAATGTGCAGCGTTCGTCCACGTTGCGCTCGCGGGCCAGTGTGCGCGCCATTTCGAGCATCCGCGACGAAACG